>JAQWNI010000113.1 GCA_029268645.1 Myxococcota bacterium | reverse complement strand
TTTTCCCTCACCCCCGGCGTACCCCCCTGGACCGCGCCAGCAACTGGTCGTTCGACTATTTGAGGTTCTCCTTGAAGCAGAACTGGGTCGCGTCGCTTGGCATTACCGCTGGAACTACATGGATACCAACTACAGCTTCGTTGGTCGTGAATTTGGCCGTTCCTTCAAGCCTCAAGGCAGTAATGAGGAGCTTGATCACTACGGTCAGATCATCTCAGAACGGATGGAGGGTATGCGACGGAGGCTTGGGGATAGCCCCCAACTCAGGCCGGTCCTCGAAGAAATATTTCGAGACGTTCTCGACGTGCTCGAAAAACACTTCACTACCCTGCCTTATCTCTTCGGCGGTCTACCCAGTATCGCCGACCACGTCCTGATGGGCGCACTCTTCGGCCACCTTGCCCGTGATCCCGAACCATCGCGGATCATGAAACAGCGCGCCCCCAGAGTCTTTCGTTGGACCGAGCATATGAACACACCCGAGATCCAGTCTCCCGAGTTTTCTGAAATGCCCATGGCCTTTTTGGCCGATGACCAGATCCCCGATACCGTGACTGCACTGCTGCAACTCTCTATCGCCGATATATCTGAGCCGATCATCCGATCAGGAGAACTTTACGACGAATGGGCCGATCGGAACAGCGAACGCCCCATCAATTCCCGGATCTCGGACGACGGACACGATGAAGCGGTCATCGGCACATTCTCATCGAGCTTGCGGGGAGTCGAACTCCCCGCCGCGGCATCGACCTACACTTTGTGGGTTCTTCAGCGGGCCCTGGATTGGTTCGCCACCCTTTCCCCAGCCGATCAGGAAGCAGGACGACGGCTGCTCAGTGAGTGTGGCGGCGAAGCCCTGCTCCGCCCGCCGCTTCGCCGTAGACTGACTCGGGTGGGGAGCATGATGGCCCTCGCCTGAATGAGGGCTTGCGGCCCAGACCGGCTTCGGAATTCTCAAACCGCAGAGAGGCGCAAGTAGGGATGGCAATCCCTATCATCTGGCCAGCGGTCTCGCTTGGGCCGCACTCTCAAGGCTCTTCCCTCGGGCCCATCAAGCACCCGGGCAAAAGGATGATTGAATGGAGTGGCTGTTTGGCGGATGGATCGGATTTACGCTGGGCGCCGCCGCCCTCTGGTGGCAGGGGCGTTCAGCACGGGCCAAGCTCAATCAAGGAATCGAGGCCGCCCGCGAAGAAAATCTCAGTAAAGCAGAAAAACTCGCTCGATCTGAGGCCAGCCTCGAGGCTCTAGAAAAACGACTCGAGCAAATCACTGCGGATCGAGAGTCCTTGAAAGAGTCTTTTGGATCTTTAGCCGCTACTCAATTGAAATCCAATCGAGACGAATTTTTGAAACAAGCCGAAGAACGGTTCGGAAAGAGCGAGCAAAAACACACGGGAGAGCTTGAGAAACGACACGAAGCCATTGAAAAGGAATTCAAGAGCGTCAACGAAAGCCTAGAGAAATTTCGAAAACTTCACGACGAGTACGATTCACAACGCGTCAAGGACTTCAGCGCTCTTCGCCAGCAAATGCTCCAACTGAGCGAAAAGACCGACAAGCTGGGCGAATCGACCACAGGACTTTCGACAGCACTTCGGGGTTCGAGCCAAAGCCGCGGAAAATGGGGCGAGGTCGCACTGCGAAACATCGTCGAGGCGGCGGGCATGACCGAGCACTGCGACTTCGTCGAGCAAACAGCCGACGACTCAGGCCGTCGACCTGACCTTGTCGTCCATCTTCCCGGGGAAGCGCGAATTCCAATTGACGCGAAGGTCCCTTACGCAGAGTACGACCGCCTCATGAATGCGACTGACCCCGACGCTCGAGCCACCCATATGCGAAAGCATGGCGAAACGGTTCGGGCAACCATGCGAGAACTCGCCAAGCGTAACTATGCCGAGGAACTCGACGGAGATGTCGATTTCACGGTGATGTTCATTCCAATCGAGAGCGTAGCTTCCACCGCTTTTGCCAGCATTCCTACTCTTCAAGAAGAGGCCATCGACAAAAAAATTCTGATCACAACACCTGTGACCTTGATTGCTCTTTTGCGCACCGTCGCCATCTATTGGAGACAAGAACAGATGGCTCGAAATGCCAAGGAAGTTTGGGGGCACGCACAAGAGCTCCACAAGCGACTCATGATTTTTCATGGTCACATGGGACGAGTCAAAACCGGCCTTGAGGGAGCCGTCAACCACTTCAATAAGGCGATTGCTTCATACGAAACCCGAGTCCTCCCCCAAGGACGGAAAATCGACGAACTCTCCTCCCAAGAGACCGAACAGAGATCGGAGGAACCCTCTCTCTTTATCGAAAACCAAGTCTCTGAAGTGCGAACGCCCAACGGCCTTAGGGAAGTCGACAACTAAAAAAAGCCGCAGCGCCCGGTCAAAGCCCTCCGAAGACGCTCTCACACCGAAGAGCAACTGTCCGAAGCCGTCACCCAGTACCGAAGCGTCTCAAGACGGTTCCCAAAAAACTTCGTTCAACCGGGAAGAGACTGACATTTCGGACAGTGGAAATTTTTTCGACCGCCCAGCACTTGATTATTTACGGTCAAACCACAGGACCAACATGGTCGACCACCGCGGGTGAAGACATCGTGTCGGTACTCTCGCCGACGTACGCCCTCCGCCTTGAGTTCTTTCACTCGGCTGGCTGACTTCGTCACCCCACCGGTTCGGTAGGCCTCACGCGCCACCTGGAGAGTGCTCTGGACAAGCCGACGACGATCGGAATCCGAGAGATCACCGAACCTCAAAGCGGGATGCAGACCGGTAAAGCATGGAGCCGACAAGCGGACTCCAAAGACTAGACAAGGGATTGGGAACTACTGTACATATGTACAGTGTGAGTTCAACTCCTCAGACCCGGGGCAGAGCCCGTGAAGCGATCCTCTGGGCGACCTTGAATTTGGTCGCTGAATCCGGCGTCGACGCCGTGACCCACCGTCGGGTAGCCCAGCGTGCCGGGGTATCCCTTGGGTCAACCACCCATCATTTTTCTGGCCGCCAGGACCTTCTTCGGGAGTCTTTCCGGCACTATCTGATTTTCGGCAATCGGATGATCAGCGCACTGGCCGAAACGGTTGGCCAGCGCAGTCCTCACGCGATCGATCGAGTGCGGGAGATCCTCGTTGCACTCGTCGAACGGGAATTCACTGATCCGCAACTCGTCCGCGCCGAGTATGAACTGCTGCTGTACGCCACCCGGGACCCGGAGTTGAGCCAAATGGTGACCGCCTGGGAAGCCAATCTTGTGGGAACACTCGCGGCCGCCCTGCGAAAAACCGGCGCGTCGAGGCCCACCGAATTTGCACACACCTTAGTCAACTTCGTTCGGGGTTTTGAAATGGAGCGCCTCGTTCAGCCCGAGCTTGGCATCGACGAATTGAGGGGGCGCCTCACCCCTCTGCTCGGAGCCCTGTGCCAATCCCCTCCACTCAACCCACAACCCAATGTTTGAGCCCCCGTCCTGTTCACTGGATTGAGGGCATCCCCTATCCCAACCAGATCTCGTCCCACTTAGATCGCCGAAAAGGACAAGGAGACAACTCCCGATGCAGAGCGAGACCAGTTCGAAGCGTTTCAACGAAGCGCGAGCACAATTAGAAGCGCGGACACAACAATCGGCTCAGGCCAGCCGCAGGGCATCGCGATCTTTGGCCATGGAGGTGGTGCAGACGGTTGTCATGCCCCACCCGATTTATATTGAAAGCGCCGAGGCCGGACGCCTCACCGATGTCGACGGGAACGAGTACATTGACCTCACGGCAGGCTTCGGACCCAACGTGCTCGGCAATCGGCCGAACCCGTTCAACAAGCACTTGCTGAGCAAATTGCACGGGGCTGGCACTTTGGAATTCACAACACCCGGCAGTCCGAACTCGCCGAGTTGATCTGCGAAGCCGGCGCGTGTGCGGAGAACGTCACTTTCGCGAACTCGGGGACCGAAGCCACCATGTACGCCGCACGGCTGGCGCGGGCTCATACGGGCAAAGATAAGGTGGGCCTCTTCGACGGCTCGTACCACGGCGTTCACGATTACGCATTGACCAAGGCAGACCCCGAAAGTTCGCGCAGCGAGCCGAGGGCCGCCTCACTGGGCAATGGGGTTCCCAAGATGATTCCGGACGAAACGATGCTCATGCTGCCCTACCGAGATCCCCATGCCTTTGATCTGATCCATCGACATAGGGATGAACTCGCTGTCGTCCAAATCGAACCGGTCCAGAGTTCTAATCCGCGACTCGATAGCGGCGAGTTCCTAGGAGAACTCATCGAGGTGTGTCGAAAAAACGGCGTCCTTGTCTTATTCGACGAAGTCATCACAGGCTTTCGCATCGAATACGGAGGCTGCCAAGAATACTACGGCTTGACACCTGACCTCGTGACCTATGGAAAAGCAATCGGAGGCGGACTTCCTGTGGGTGCTGTGGCAGGACGCGCCGAAATCATGAACGGCTTTACGGGGAAGGAAGGGGCACCTTTTATTTTCTGCGGCGGGACATTCTCAGGTAATCCGCTCACTATGGCGGCTGGGACCGCCGCCGTCACCACTATGCGGGATCAGAAAGAGACGCTCTATCCCTACCTCCACGAGCAGGGTTCACGCTTTCGAGAAACCGTGAACGAGTATTGCCGCCGGGAGAAAATCCCCGCCCAAGTCATGAGCGCGGGGTCCCTCCTTCACTTAATTTTTCAGTCCGGCGCGATCGAGGGACAGCGCGACATCGGCGACGACTATCGCTCAGCCGAAGCTCGGTTCTACCTTCATCTGATGAATCATGGCGTCATCATTCCGGGCATTCATGTGGCTTTTTTTTCGGCTGCCCATACGCCGGCAGAGGTCGACCAAGTGATTGAAGGCTTCAAGGCTTCCTTTGAGGCGCTCCGCGAAGACGGAGCTTTTTAAGCCTCGCCCGGTTCGGTCCCACCACAGAAAAACCGCATCCAACGTGCGTTGCCAGGCGCCTTTCCATTGGCAACACTGGACCCTGCAGTGTGGACGACATCGCAGGAAGAGGAGAAATGCCGTGACCGCTATTCAGGCCAATGGAATCAAGATTGAATACGACACCTTTGGTGCCCCCGAGGGAAAGCCTCTCCTCTTGGTGATGGGCCTCGGCACCCAGATGATCGGCTGGCACTCCGATTTTTGTCAGGCGCTGGCCGATCGAGGTCATTTCGTCATCCGTTACGACAATCGAGACGTCGGTCTATCCGAAAAATTCGGGCAACTGGGCGCGCCGGACGTGATCGCCATGGCCACGGCCATGAGCACCGGCGAATCATTGAGTGCCCCGTACTCCTTGGCCGACATGGCGCAAGACGGCATCGGACTCCTCGATGCCCTCTCCATCGACAAAGCCCATATCTGTGGCGCCAGTATGGGGGGCATGATCGTCCAGCTCATGGCCATCCAGGCCCCTGAGCGCGTCCTCAGCCTAACCTCCATCATGTCGACAACGGGAGACCCAGAACTGCCAGCCGCTTCAGAAGAGGCCATGGCGGTCCTCTTATCCCCGGGCGCCACTGAGCGGGAAGCAGCTGCCGAGCGCACTCTGCGAGTGGCCGGCATCATTGGTTCACCCGACTATCCCGCGCCTCCGGAAGAGCTGCGAGAGCGGGCCCTCGAAGCCTACGACCGCTGCGCATATCCCGAGGGCTCCGTCCGCCACATTGCCGCCATCGCCACCCAGGAGAATCGAGCGGAAGCCTTGCAGGCTGTCCGGGTGCCGGCCTTGGTCATTCACGGGAAAGCGGATCCGCTCGTCCGCCTCGAAGCAGGCATCGCTACCCACGAAGCGCTGCCGGATTCGGAGCTGATGTTGATTGATGGAATGGGGCACGACATGCCCGAGGCCTTATGGAAGCAGGTCATCGACGGCATCGACCGGCTGACCTCGCGCGAGGAGGGCGGCCCCAGCAGTTGAGACCGATGGGATGCCCCCAAGCTTGCCTCCGCCCCAAGCTGTCCCACCCGTCGTTCCGGCCGGGATCCGATCAGCCCTCACACCCAAACAATCTCGAAAAAGACCGCACCGTAAAGGCCCACACAACCTCCGATCACGAAAAAATGCCAGGTCAGATGGAATCCCCGTCGATGATCTTTCAGATAGAAGAAAACACCCGTCGAAAAGGTCAGGCCTGCTAACACAAGAAGGATGAGCGCTTGCCCCCTCAACAGCTCGACCATCGGAACAACGGCGACCACGCACAGCCAACCCATGATCAAATAAATGGCTGTCGATAACCGGTCATAACGGCCGGTAAAACGGGTCTTGAGCAGCACACCGAGCAAAGCCATCGACCAGACAACGGCGAGCAGGCCCCAGCCCCACGGGCCTCGCAAGGTCGTCATACATATAGGCGTGTAGCTTCCCGCAATGAGGACATAAATCGACATGTGATCAACGATTTGAAGAACTCGTCGCTTCTCGGGGTCAGTGGAGGCGTGATATGCCGTCGATGCACCGAGCATAAAGAGCATGGATAGACCAAAAATCGAGACACCCAAAATTCCAAGTGCGTCAGTTCGGGAAGAGGCTGCCCAGACTAAGACGGGAAATGCTGCGAGGGCCACTATAAAACCCAAAGCGTGAGAGATGGCATTCCACCTCTCTTCTCGCCGACTCCGAGGAATATGCACGATAGAAGGATAGCAAGCCTAAGCTTCGGGCAGTGGCCTGCAATCGAAGAACCGTCGCGATCCAACAGGATGCGCTCTTCTCTAGAGCCCGCCCTCGGCGAAGCCCCCCTACGGCTGACTAGGACCGCAATCGAAAGAAATCCGGAATTCAAGCCGACGAAGCGATATCCTGTGAGGCGCTTTGCCGCGCGCAGGGAAAGCTCGCCCCCTCCCCATTCGCTGAATCCACGGAGAAGACAATGATGTTTGCTCAACGAGTCAATCCGACAACCGAGTTCATTACCCGACTGAGCCTCTTACTTCTCTTGGTCTTCGCCGTGTCGCTCAGCACAGTTTCCTGCGCTTTGATCGGCAACAACTCGAAAGAAGCCAAGGCCGTCCCAACAGCCAGCGTGCTCGTTCCGCGCTCTCTTCTCCACCCACCACTCCGCGAGGGTTATGCGCAACTCATTTACGCGGCGCCGAACGTCGACTGGCCGGCTTATACGAAAGTTCAATTGAACCCAGTCACCCTTTGGCGGAGCACGGATTCCAAGAGTTCAGGGCTCTCTCACAAGGAATCCCAAGCCCTCACCAACTACTTCTATCAGATCCTTCATGAAACATTGGCCAAGAATTACGAGATGGTCTCCAGCCCAGGACCCGACACCATCCAGATCACCGTGGCCTTGACGAAGGCCAATGAAGCCAACGTATTCCCTGATGTGATCTCAACCGTCGTTCCCCACGCACGACTACTTTCCACCCTCGTCAGCCTGACGACGGAAAAGCCGATCTTTGTAGGCGAAGCCGCAGTCGAGACCAGACTGACCGATTCTCAGACGGGCAGGATCCTTGCGGCCGGCATTGATCAACGGGTGGGCAACAGGAAGCTGACGAGTAACTCTTTTTCGTCTTGGGGCGATGTTCAAAACATTATGCTGTTCTGGGCCCAACGAGCGACGTACCACCTCTGCGAGCAGCAGAAACGCACAGACTGTATCCCGCCCGGATCCTGAACCGACTTAACAGAACGCGACGAGGCAACTGCCTTGGCTCGGCTTACTCAGCGAGGGAAAGCCGGAGCTCAGCGAATCTGAGCCAAGACCGTCTCGCTGAATTCATTAAGATTCTCGGCCGGATTTCCGCGGCCAAGCGCTGGCAGCGGAACAACCAAGCGCCGGACTCCCATGCTTCGATAACGTTCGACATCGCTCAAATCTTCGCGATTCGGAAACCACATCGCAGTGACTTCAATCTCTGCCGGATCGCGGTCGAATTGCGCACAGGCCTCCCCGAGTTGCTTCATCAAGGGAGCCAATTGATCCGGGCTGGCGGTTGGGGCGAACCAACCGTTTCCATAGCGAGCCGTTCGCTCAAATGCTTTGCCTTTGGTACCACCAATCACAACCGGAAAAGGTTTCTGGATGGGAACTGGGTAGCTTTTGAATCCCGTCCAGTCGATAAAGTCACTCTGGTGCTCGACCGTTTCTCCGGACCAAATTTTGCGCATAGCTTGAATATAGTCGTCGAATCGGGCTCCTCTACGCTCAAAGGGTGTCCCCGCCGCCTGAAATTCTTCTCGAAGCCACCCAATGCCGACGCCAAGCTCAAAACGACCACCGGAGATAAAGTCAAGGCTGGCCGCCTGCTTGGCAACATACAGAGGATTGGCCTGTGACAAAATATTCACACCCGTTCCCAGGCGGATGGTCTTCGTCTGTGTTGCCACCGCAGTCAACGCAATCAGGGGGTCAACGAAGTTGGTTTCCGGGGTGACTCCCATCTTTCCATCCGGGCTATAGGGGTACTTGGATTGGTACTCGTTGGGCACGATCGCGTGTTCAAAAGTCCAGACCGACTCAAAATCGAGCGCTTCGGCAAGCTGAGCCAATCCGACCATACCGGCCGCGTTGGGGACACCGACGTTGACGGGGATCAGTCCTATTTTCACGAGGCACTCCGATCAAAAAATTTTTAGGTTCGGCTCGCTGAGCCGGATCCAACGGAAAGGTTGGACCGTTATACCGTAGGCCGCTGGGGCAAGCGACCGTCTACCCAGTTGCCCGATGCGGCGAGGGCGTTAGTATTCAAACGAACGTTTGAATGAGGCCCTCTCTTGACCCCCCCTGCCCCCCCGCAGCGCCGATCCGCAGAATCCGTCCGCGATACGCCGACGCGAATCCTCGACGCAGCAGAACTCCTCTTTGTCGACCGGGGCTATGCGGCCACCTCGGTGCGTGCGATTGCTGAGCGAGCCGGAGTCAATCTCGGGGCAGCCCACTACCACTTTGGTTCCAAGCAAGCCCTCTTCGGAGCCGTCGTCGAGCGCTGCTTTGCCCCGATCCAGGAACAACGAAATCGGGCTCTGGACGCCCTGCTCGCCCAGTCGAGCCAGCCCTCTGTCCGAGAAATCGTTGAGGCCTTTCTCGTTCCCCTCAGCGCCAGCCCAGCGGCCGAGGCCCCGCGACTCATTGCACGACTGTTTGGCGAACCAACTTCCATCTCACAACCCCTCATCGAGGCTCAATTCGGGCCGAGCTTCGAACGCTTCACCGAGGCTTTCCAACGAGCCTTACCGGAACTCGAACCGACAGAGATCCGCTGGCGCTTCCATTTTGCCATCGGGGCCATGGTCCACACCTTGGCAACGGCAGGCCCCATTTCCGCCCCATCCGTATCCAGGCACGACGCAATCGATCGGCTCACAGCATTTGCGACAGCCGGATTCATCACCCCCCCGGACACGCCTCGCGCCCAGGAGAAAATAACTTGAACCGAAAAAGACTGACCCCCGTGTTCATTGTGGTGGTGGGATTCTCTGCCGCTGGATTTCTGTTCGCCACAGGCCCAAAAGTCGAGCCTCGCTCACCAGAAAGAGTTCCTCCCCTTGTCCGGACGCTTCAAGTCCAACCTGAAACGGTTCGCTTGGAAGTCTCGACCCACGGCACCGTGATGCCTAGAACCGAAAGCGACCTCGTACCCGAAGTCTCGGGAAGAGTGGTTTGGAGGTCACCCGAGCTGGTCTCTGGGGGGTTCTTCGATCAAGGCGACGTTTTGCTACGCATTGATCCACTGGACTATGAACTCGGCCTTGAGCAGGCTCGGGCCGACGTCGCCCGGGCTCGAAGTGAACTCACCAATGCTCGTCGTGACGACACCCGACAGCAAAACCTGAAGGCCCAAGGCGTCGCCAGCGACGCCCAGAGAGAAGATGCGTCCAACCGCCTGGCTGTTGCCGAAGCCTCGCTGAGAGTGGCCCGAGCCGCCCTCGCCCGGGCGGAACGCGACCTCGAACGCACAGAAATGATTGCACCCTACCCCGGCCGGGTGCGAACCGAGCGCGTGGACGTGGGACAGTTTATCGCTCGAGGGACACCCGTCGCCACGCTCTACGCCGTTGATCGCGCGGAAGTCCGCCTTCCTATTCATGACGAGGAACTCGCTTTTCTAGACATTCCCGAGGCCAGAGGAGGGAGCGAGCTTCCCGCCAGTGTTCCCGTTCTCCTCAGGGCGCGCTTCGCAGGGGCGGAACATGAATGGCAGGGAAACATCGTTCGGACCGAAGGCGAACTGGATCCTCAAACACGGATGGTTCACGTCATCGCCGAAGTGGACGATCCCTACGCCTCTGGCCCTTCGCCGCCCCTCGCTGTCGGTCTCTTCGTCGAGGCCCACATCTTAGGAACCGAAGCCGAGAATGTCGTCATCCTTCCCCGTTCTTCCCTTAGAGGCGAGGAACAGGTTCTGGTCGTCGATGAAGACAACCGACTCCGTTACCGAAAAGTCGAACTGCTCCGCATTGACGCTGAGCAAATTCTCGTGCGCGAAGGACTCGCCTCGGGAGAGCGTGTCTGCATTTCTGCCCTCGAAAGCGCAACGGATGGAATGCTGGTCCGTGTGCAAGTAACCGAGACCGGTGGGGAGGCTTCGTGAGAGGCGCCGTCGCCTGGTTCGCTCGGAACGACGTCGCGGCCAACCTTCTCCTCGGCATCATTGTGGTCAGTGGTCTCGCTGCACTCGCTCGAATGCCTCAGAAGTCATTTCCGGACATTGATGTCCCTGTGATCCAGATCGGCGTCGAGTACCGAGGCGCAGCACCTGAAGA
>JAQWNI010000112.1 GCA_029268645.1 Myxococcota bacterium | reverse complement strand
GAGTACGAAGGCCCACGCGGCGTTGAGAATAGGTCCGCCAAGGCTGCCCCAGCGAGGAGCAGGAGACCCAAAATAAGCCGCGGATCGCCGAGATTCATCTGGGTCTCAATCGGATAGGCGATCGTTTTATCCAGAGCGGCTACCTTAAATTCGTGACGCCCCATGGTCTCGGGATTGGTCACGATCTCGAAGAAGGTTCGCCGACTCCGGTAACGAAACATGGCCCCGCTGTCCCAACGTTCGGCTGTGTCCAGCTCTTCGACACCCACCAAGTCAATCGCCAGGAAGGCCGCGTCCCCCACCACCACCGGGTGGGAGGCTCGAAGAAAAAGTTCCCGGTACATGTGCTCCATGTACCGACCGATCAGCTCCTGAGCCGACTCTCCCGGCTCCGCACCGGGAACATCCGGCGGATCGTCCGCAAAGTCGATGACGTTCACCATCAAGAACTGCCGTCCCGTATCGGTCTCCATAAAAACACGGATTCGGTCGCGTTGCTCTTCGTTAAAGCCGATTGTCTCCATTCGGTCGAGATACATCTCGATCTCTGCGTCGCTCAGCGGACCGCCCAAATCCGTGTACCAAACGAAGAAGAGCGCGTAAATCACGGCCGGCAGACCCCAGATCAAAATTCGACGCCGGCTCATTGCAATGAACCTGTGGACCTTGCTGCCATCTAATCGCTCCGACTTCGGTTGATTGACGGCTATAGGGTACCTGCCCTAATTGTAGACCGCTAACGGAACTTCTTTGAAGCGGGAGAACCAATCATGGGATTTGAGCCGAGCGAACGAGCCCTCACGATCAGCGCACAGGTCGAGGCCTTTATGGAGGAGCACATCTACCCGCGCGAACACGAATACGAAGCCTTCACCCAAGATCAGAACAACTTATGGAAGACGCCGCTTTTTGTCCCCGAGCTTCGCGCAAAGGCTCGCGAACAGGGACTTTGGAACCTCTTCCTCCCGGCGGAGTACGAACCTTGGAGTCCGGGCCTCACCAATGTCGAGATCGCCCACGTCTTCGAACCCATGTCCCGCGTCCTCTGGGCCCAATCCATTTTCAACTGCAATGCGCCGGATCGGGGCAACATGGAGGTGCTCGCCAAATACGGCACCCAAGCCCAGCAAGAACAGTGGCTCCAGCCCCTTCTCCACGGCGAAATTCGCTCCGCGTACGCGATGACGGAACCCCAAGTCGCCTCGTCGGATGCCACCAACATGGAGCTTGAGATCAAGCGTGACGGGGACGAGTATGTCCTTAACGGGCGCAAATGGTGGACGACCGGCGTCATTAATCCCGACTGTAAAATCATGTTGGTGATGGGCAAATCAAACCCCGAAAACGACCGTCACACCCAGCACTCCACCATCTTGGTCCCGACCGACACGCCCGGCTTTACTGTCGAGCGGCCGCTTCGCGCCTTCGGCAGCCTCCATTCTCCGGGGGGCGAAGGGGAGTGTCGTTTCAAGGACGTGCGGGTCCCCGTCAGCAACATGATCAAAGGCGAAGGCTGTGGCTTCGAGATCGCCCAAGGCCGCCTCGGACCCGGCCGCTTTCAGTACGCGATGGGCTTCGTCGGGCTTGCACAGCGATGCCTCGAGCTGATGTGCGAACGCGCCACACAACGCGTGGCCTTCGGCGAACCTCTTCACGCGAAAACCAGCGTACAGCATGAGATCGCCCGCTCAAGATGCGAAATCGAGCAATGCCGACTGCTCGTCTATGCGGCGGCGGAAAAAATGGATCGGGAAGGACTGGCCGGTGCCCGGGATCACATTGCGATGGTGAAGATCGTCGGCCCACAAATGGCCGAGAATGTCGCCAACCGCGCCATCCAAGTCTTCGGCGGGATGGGCGTCTGCCAAGACACGTTGCTTCCCGAAGTTTTCACGCGCGCTCGCTTCTGCCGCATCGCAGACGGTCCCGACGAAGTCCACATGTCGCAACTCGGGAAGCTGACAATCCGGAACACCCTCAACACGGCCAAGGCCTCCTGATTAAGCGGCCTCTTTTTCAATCGCTCCCCACTGACAACCGATCGAGGAAAAGATTCATGTATCGCGGGACCTACACGCTCGTCGGATCCGAACTCAGCATGTTCACTCGCAAGCTCGAGGCACAGCTCGCGTACCAGAGAATTCCCCATGTCTGGAAGTACAAAGGTATTGGCGACGGGGGAGGATGGGAAAAGCGGGCGGGGACCCGATTCATCCCCCTACTCGAAACCCCCGATGGCTGGCTCTTGAACGACACCATCGCGATCGGACCCTTGCTGAGCGAGCGATTCCGAGAAGTGGCTGTGCTGCCCGACACACCGGTTCAACGTGCGGCCTGCTTCGTCATCGAGGACTACCTGAACCACTGGTTTGCTCGGCACGCGCTCCATTCGCGCTGGATCGACCTCGACAATGCCATCAACGCAGGCCGATACTTCGGCACCAACATGCTCCTGCAGAAGAGCATCGACGAGGATCTCACCCCCGAAGAATTGGAGAAAGTAGCGGGCGTGGGCCCAATGATGCGGGATTCATTCGGCCTCGGCGCGTGCGACGTCCAGGGGGCCGGGCCGGATCAAGCGGAAGCCGTCCAGAGCGACTTCGACACCATGATGGGCCTTTTCAAGCAACACTTTGCCGCCCATCGCTTCCTGCTCGGCGATCGCGCTTGCTTGGCCGACTTTGCTTTAGCGGGACCCGCCAAGGCCCACTTCATCCAAGACCCAATCCCGCTGGGCTGGCTGGCCGAGCAAGACAACGAAGAAATGCTTCGCGCTTTTATCGATCGTTTGTACGCAGGCCACGAACCCGGCAGTCCATATTGCCCCGGCGATGAACTCCCTGAAACACTGATGCCGATCCTTGAACACGCCAAGTCCAATTATCAGCCCTTCGCTCGGGCCAGTATCAAAGCCGCCCTGCGAGGCGAGAAGACATTCGACCTCGACCTCGGACAGGGACCCTTTACCGCGCGCTCCATGAAACGGCTCAACAAGGCCCGGCTCCATGTGCGGGATGAAATCCAGAATCTATCCCTCCAAGGCTCGCCCCTTGAGCGCGCCGGCGTGCTGGACCTGTACGAGGCTGAGCAGCTTTAGCGGGGCCATCGAGGGATTCCGTCAGACTTCGAAAAGCCAATCAATCCCGCTTTAAATTCTTTCCAACGCTTGCGTTTCTTCTACTGTCGGAAGATCAAAAGCCAAACCCCGCATTCGAACCTTCCGACTTCGCAAGAACCACCAGCGGCCAAAAATCCGCCAATAGCCCGCATAGCCGATAATTTCTTGCCCCCCTTCTTTGTCATTGGCTCGCAGAGACGGATAGTTGTGGACCGAGATGTAGCTGATCACGGGCCTCACCTCTCGACCGCCATAGCCATCCCGCATGACCTGCGATCGCATTTTGGGGTAGCCACGCCCTCTGACTTCCGGCAGCGTAAACGACTTATAGTCGTAATCAAATTCTGGATCGATCCGGATAACAAGCTCTTTCTCGCCAGGGGCCAGCCCCCGCCCTCGAACCATGTAGTGGACTAGGCGATCCCGAATAAACAGACCCCAGAATTGATGACCGTTCGCAACGCAGAACTGAACGAAGCCCGGAGAGATGTCGTACTCCGGGTCCTCGGCGAATCGCGCGATCGTCTCATGGTCCACGATACGGACCGAACAATCCTCCGGGATCTCAACGCGCTGATCTCCCGTGAGCGGCGGCCGAATCCGGCCGCCCGATTGCACACGATAGAGGTGAAGTCCCACCACGCGTTCCAGCGCAACCCAAAGGTCACGGGCCAGTGCTTTTCTAAGACCCCACCGAGAGATCTCAACTTTAAAATTTTGCAGCCCCGCGCGTACGGACATCTCTTTTGCCCCGCTCAACAATAACTCGCCAACAGCGATCTCGATAGCCGCAGGGGTTTTCCGCAATTTGAATGGTCACCCGAAGAGCCACACGCTCCGTTTTCAAAAAGGCTACCTTCTGCCCCGACCAGCGGGGCGCTTTCGGCTCTGCTCAAGGTCCATGGAGGCAGGCGGTCATGCCGCACGTCAGCGAGACGATTCCCGATGCATTGCAGCCGCAGGTTGAGTCCGCGCTCGCGTGGTTTAACGCATCGGCCGAGGCGGCCGAGGAGTCATTCCAGGTCACCGGCATTCTCGATGCAGAGCAAACGCTGAATGGATCGGGCGAGCTCCAGCTGATCCTCTGTGGCGGAGATCGCTGTGAGCAGCGGTCGTTCAAAGTCAGCCCCACAGGCCAATCTTGGGCGGTCGAGTTCACAGACTCTGCGCGGAAATCCCTAGATGCAAAACCGCAGGCCGAGCTCGACCCGCCGCCCGGACCTCGCCGTCGCTGGCTTGAAGACAAACTTTCGCAACATGCCTTCGTCGTGCTGCTCTTCTATCGAGGCTTCTGGTGACCGCCTTGCCGCTCCGAGTTACGGAGCTATATGCACAAGGGCGTCGTGGAGAAGATCCGAGCCGCCGGGGGCGAGGTATACGCCATCACGAGCGAGCCCCAGCATCTGGCCGATCAGGCTCACGAACATTGGGCTCTCAACTTCGAGAACGTCGGTGACCCCCATCAGGAAATTTCGAAAACCTGCAGCGAGCGCGGTTGGCTGACTCTGTATGCGAATCAGGGCGACCTCGAATTCCTCCGACGCGGAGCGGACTGGAAGGTCGAGCACCCGAAGGGTTTTTTCCAACCGGGCGTACTGGCCCTGACGCGCGCAGGCCGTGTTCTCTACCGCTGGAGGTCGGTACCGTCCCCCGAGAACCTGCAGGGCACCGCCGCGCGCCCGACCCCGCAGCACGCCTGGTCTGCCATCGAATCCTCGCTCGCAGCCGGTGATGCGGCTGGAGATACCGCCCACGACGACCACCCTGAAATCGACCAAGCGCCCCCTCCGCGAGCCATCTTTCTCGCGGCCTTGATCGCGAACGGCTGGTTTATTCGCGTCAAGTCGTTCGCTTACTCACCGGGTGTGGGCTCGATTTCCTCGCGCTTCGCCCTCGCCGCATCTCGCTGGCTGGTCTTCCTGGCTTTCTGGGCCGCAGCCCTGGCCTGGCTGCCAATGGTCCTCGTCGGACTGGCCTTTGCGGGCTGGGCCGCATGGATCGCGCGGGATATCCGGCGTGTCCTGGGCGCAATGGATGTTCAAGAGGAACTCGTCTCGGAGCAAAATGCCCCCAAGCGCACTTAGACACCTCAATTCCGAATAACACTTTTCCGAATTTTGTCCGGAACTTTCGTACGGAGACATCCGCAGGTCGATCTTCCTGACCCCGCTTTTCAAACCCGGAGCTGGGCGGCGAAGAAGTTAACGCTGAAAAGAAAACCGACTCACTCCTGCAAAGAAGTGATTGACACCGCGAGAATCGAGGGTGCGCGAAGGGGTGTGGACCCGAACTTGAGCCCTCTCAAGCCAAGTGCGGCTTTTTCAATTTCTCGAAACTGCGACATCCTTCGCTGGGCTTTCGCCCAAGCTTTCCTAAGGAAATCCTTATGCGGGTGATCGGAGCCAGCCTCGGCCGAACCGTAACCAATTCCCTTAAAATCGGGGTCCAGCCAAGCAGGACTTGCGCAGCCTCGGGGCCGCGATGATCCTGAGAGTGTTCTGAGGCTTGAAACCCCTCTTAAAACCTTCCCGGGACTTCCCCTCACAGATGCAGAGGGGTCAGAATGCTGGTCTCCGAGCGCTTCTGATCACTCCCGACCCGCTAGAAGGCGTCACAGAAGAGCCCGCTTACCTAGTTTCGGCGAGCCACAGCAGGCGGCTAGTGACTTTGAAAGGAATGAAAGCTGACCTTGCCGTCGTGATAACTGAGGGGCCAGTCGAAGCGAAAATTCGCCTCTTGCAGAAAGGCCTCCTCTTGGTCGGTGGTCGTTCGGCCAAGAATCTGATTGCGGTGAGGAAAGCGGCGGTATGTTGCAATGACTTCTTGGTGCCTGGCAAAGATCGAGGAGAAGATGCGCAAAGGGTCATCTGAAGCCAGCACATAATCGACATCGCTCCACATTTCGAGGCAGAGGTTCTGGCTCTCAAGCTGCTCGGCATGAGTGAGTACCAAGCAGAAAAACACAGCGTGCAGTGGCGATACCACGTGGTGGTAGTTGTAGAACAGTGCCAAAGGGAGAATTGCCTGAGCCTTGGAGTCAGCCTCGTACATTTTGGGATCGTTACGAAAGATATTCCGCGAGAATTGATCGAGAAGAATGATGAGGGCCAGGCAGTCCAGAGCCGACGCTTCGATCCAGTCTTCCAATTGGCTGTCGAGAGCACGTTCCACTAGGTCTCCGAAGCGGGATTGGATTTCGCTGTCAAGTTGAGGGCTTTTGCCAAACCAGAGATCCATGCACCCGTCCAGCTCTCGGGGAAACCAAAAATCGAGTACCTCCCGCGCTTCGGCATGCAAAGCCGGCCTGCGCGTCATCTCGCTGTGGTGGTTCTTGACCAGGTCGACACCGGTCAAGAAGGTGAGATCGCGCAGAGCGTCTTGGATTTCCGGCGGGCTGTGGTGTAGCGCCAACCGAAACTCAGCGAGCTGGAGGGGGCCGGGGGTGATGTCCGAAAAGACCCTTTCGATTTGACTGTCTTGCCAACCCAGGCCCGCCCGGCGAACGGCGACATGAAACTCGTCG
>JAQWNI010000111.1 GCA_029268645.1 Myxococcota bacterium | reverse complement strand
CGTGCTCCTCATGCTGGGCTGGTCCGTTTTTCGAATTCTATTGTTTCCCATGAGCTTCCTGCTCCTGATGGTTCCCCTCCCCCAGTCTTTGGTCAACACAATCGCCTTCCCGCTTCAACTGGTCGCGGCCCAATGGGCCGTCGGCTCTCTGCAGCAAATCGGCATGCCCGTCTTGCTGGAAGGCAACATCATCCACCTTCCTCAGGGCGAGCTCTTCGTGGCCGAAGCATGCAGTGGTTTGCGTTCCTTGATGGCCCTGCTGACCCTGGGCATCGTGTTCGCACATTTCTTCAGGCGGGGGAAACCACTCGAACAAATCCTCCTCGTGGCTTCGACCATTCCCATTGCGATCTTTGTGAATGCCTTCCGCGTCGCCCTAACGGCCTATCTCGCGTACGCCTATGGATTTGATGCTGCAGGCGGGTTTATTCACGAATTCCAAGGCCTGATCACTTTCTCACTGGCCTTCTTTATGCTGCTCGGCGAAGCCTCTCTCATCGACCGACTCAGCCAACGACTTCACTCCCAAGCCAACACAAGCAAGAAAGCCGAACCGGGGCGTTCATCATGATTCCGCGATTCATCATTGCACTGCTCTTTATCGGACTCAATCTCTACGTGTACCGGTACTTCGCCACCGAGGACTACACTCCGCCTCGTGAGAACTTTGCGCAATTCCCACTCCAGCTTGACTCTTGGCAGTGTCGCGAGACCCAAGAGATGACAGAAAATGTTCTCGACAGGCTCGGTGTCACCGACTATCTCCTCTGCGACTTCCAAAGTGCTGAAGATTCGAGCGTCGCCAATGTTTATGTGGGTTACCACGCTTCCCAAACTCGCAATGTCGGAGGGAAGGAAAATATGATCCACCCTCCCGAGCACTGCCTCCCCGGTAGCGGTTGGGACATCATCGCCAGCGACATCGTTTCGCCTGAGTGGCTCCCAAACGGAGAAATTAAACGAGTCGTCATTGCCAAAGGCAACCAAAGAAGCCTCGTCTACTTTTGGTACCAATCCCGCGGACGAGTCATTGCCCAAAATCACGAAAAAATCTTTTACATGTTTCTCGATCGCGCCAGCAGTCGACGAACCGACGGCTCGCTGGTTCGCTTCACGATCCCAATCATCCGCGGTGACGAAGAGCGCGCCGAAGAAACATTCCGCGATCTCGTTCGGCAGATCTCTCCTCTGCTCCCCACCTACGTACCAAATTAATTCACGGACCGACGAACGGGACCGCTCACGTGCGCATTCTCTTCATTAGCCACTACTTCCCGCCGGAGGTCAATGCGCCGGCAAGCCGGACACACGAGCACTGCCGGCAGTGGGTCTCTGCCGGTCATGACGTGACCGTCGTGACCGGCGTTCCGAATCACCCCTATGGAAAACTTTTCCCGGGATTCAAGAATCGTTGGATTCAAGAAGAAATGGTCGATGGAATCCGGGTCCTGCGCACTTGGATGCTGCTCACCGCAAATTCAGGCTTTCTAAAACGAATCCTTAACTTCGTATTGTTTGGATTGACTGCGGCCTGGGCATCCCGCCGAATCAAAGCCCCCGACGTCGTCATTGCGACAAGTCCCCAGTTTTTCTGTGGCCTCAGCGGAGCCCTCGTCGCCCGGCTCAAACGCCGCCCCTTCATTCTCGAAATTCGTGATCTCTGGCCCAAGTCGATCGTGGAGCTGGATCAGTTAAAAGAGGGACCCGCGTTGCGCACCCTCGAGGTTTTGGAACGTTGGATGTACCGTGAAGCAGACGGCATCGTGGTGAACACGCAGGCTTTCATTGAACACATCACCTCTGCAGGCGTCCCCCGGGAACGAATCGAGCTCGTCTATAACGGGATCGATGCGAATCGCTTCCAGCCCCGCCCTCGAGACGAAGAGCTCGAAAAAGAGTTCGACCTAGAAGGCCGAACGACCGTTGCCTACATCGGAACCCTCGGCCTCGCTCACGGATTGGCTGCTGTCATCGAAACCGCCGATGCATTGCGAGGCGAAAAAGAAATCTTATTCCTTCTGATTGGAGGCGGAGCTGAAGGCGATCGACTCGAGAAGCTCATCGCGGAACGTCAGCTCTCCAATATTCGCCTGATCGGCTTGCAGCCGAGGGACCGGATGCCGGCGTGGATCGCGACCGTAGACATCCTCCTTGTCTGTCTTCGTGATCTACCGGTATTTGAGACGGTGATCCCTTCCAAGATTTTCGAATTCTTGGCCCAACAGCGGCCGGTCATCGTGACCGCGCGGGGAGAAATCGCGAGGATGGCCCAGGAAGCCGACGTGGCCCTCGTCACCGAGCCTGAAAACCCCCAAGCCTTGGCCGATGCGATCCAACATGTTCGAGCCCACCCCATCGAAGCCCAACGACGGGCGGCCGCGGGTGCCCAATGGGTTCAAGAGCAGTTCCAGCGGGAGCACCTCGCTCAAAAAATGCTTCAATTCGTAGAAAAGACTCTGGAGATGCGGTCGTGATTTCCGTGGGTCTCGGTCGCGGCGCAGCCCACTACGAGGGCCTCAGGGCTCCCTGGGATCCCACTCTCGTTCCTGAATTCGCGTTGGCTGAGACGCATTTTGCTGATTCTACTCGCAACCACGTCTTCGATGCTGTGCGAGATGCCCTCCATGGGCTCGGGCTGGACGCGAAACGGTTCGGCAGCCCTGAGTGGAACCCTCTCTCGAGCCTCGTCGAACCTCAGGGGTGCGTTGTCTTAAAACCCAACTTCATCCGACACTGGAATCCACAGAGCGGCGAATCGGAACGTGCTGCTTCGGTCCAGAGCGTGATCACTCATGGTTCGGTGGTCCGTGCTATGGCCGAATATGCGTTCCTCGCAGTCGGTGCCCAAGGGCGGGTCATTTTGGCCGAAGCAGCCCAGCAAGACTGTGACTTCGAAGAGATTCGTCGAATCGCAGGACTGGATGAAATCCAATCGTGCTTCGCGGCCCGGGGCCTCGACTTTGAAGTCATGGACCTAAGACGCGAAGCAGTCATTTTCAAGGATGGCGTCATCGTTGAGCGCCATGCCCTACCCGGAGACCCAGCGGGCTACCGAGCGGTGGATCTTGGAGACCGCAGTTTTTTTACGAACTCGGGGCTTGATCCGGCCCGAATGCGAGGAGCCGACTACGACCCCGGTCCCACCTCAGTTCATCACTCATCAGGCCGGAACGCCTACTTGCTCTCTGAAACAGTTCTCAGCAGCGATCTCATCATTAATCTCCCAAAGCTCAAAACACATAAAAAAACGGGAGTGACCCTTGCCCTGAAGAACATGGTCGGTGTCAACGGGGACAAAAACTGGCTCCCCCACCATTGTGCGGGGGCACCCGCCGAAGGTGGAGACGAATTTCCCGGCGCCGCCTGGGTCGATCGCACTCGGAGCTGGCTCACGGAGATCGGCCGCCAAATGCTTCGGCGAGGAATCGGCACCGGGCTAATTCGCTGGTATCGACGCGCCGAGGGCTCGGTCAGGGGGGATGCCTTCATTCGAGCCGGGAACTGGCACGGCAACCGAACGACCTGGCGGATGTGCGGCGATCTGAATCGCTGTGTGTACTACAGCGATTCAAAGGGGTTCCAATCCGAATCTGGAGCCCCCGCAAAAACCGTTCTGACCGTCCTCGACGGCATCGTGGCAGGAGAAGGAAACGGCCCCCTGGCACCCGAAGACGTCCCCCTTGGGGTCATCCTGGCCTCGATCGACCCGATCGCACTGGACCTGGTCGCCATTCGGTTGATGGGCTTCGACGAACGGCGCATTCCGAAAGTTTGGGAATCCATGCAGAGCGACGATCTCCGTGTTACGGCGGTCCGCCAACCAGCCGATGTAGAAGTCCATGAGCCGGATCCCCAAAGCGGTCGGATTCGACGGTACTCTCTTGAGGACGTGCAGTGTGATCGCAGCTTTAATCCCCATCCAGGCTGGCTCAACGCAATCGAAGGACCAGATAAGGAGCGAGTAAAAGGGATGACCGCCACACAGGGGAAACTCGCGTGAAGCAGATCCTGCAAAACGCCCGGAGCGGAGATCTGCAGCTGATTGAAGTCCCTCCGCCGGCACTGGGTCCCGGACAGATCCTCATTCAGAATCATTACTCGGTGGTCTCGCCGGGCACGGACAAGCTGGCGATGTCTTTCGCCCGTAAATCCCTGGTCGCGAAAGCACGGAGCCGCCCCGACCTCGTCGACCAAGTCATTCGGAAGGTCCGTCAGGAAGGACCCCTCCCGACTTACCGCTCTGCAATGAATAAGCTCGATGCTCCTCAACCACTCGGATACTCGTCGGCAGGGGTGGTCCTTGCCGTGGCCGAGGACGTCGAGCACTTCGTTCCGGGAGACCGTGTCGCCTGCGCCGGAGCCGGTTATGCGAACCACGCGGAAATCGTCGTCGTCCCCGAAAATTTGGCGGCCTCGGTGCCTGAATCCGTCAGTTTAGATCAGGCCGCTTTTGCGACACTTGGCGCCATTGCCCTGCAGGGCGTGCGAATTGCCGAACCCGGCATCGGTGAGGTCGCCGCAGTCATTGGCTTAGGCCTTATTGGGCAGTTGACCGTTCAACTCCTCGTCGCCAATGGGTGTCGTGTCCTCGGGATTGATCTTGACGAAACGCGGATTAGGGAAGCCGTTCATCAAGGGGCGGAATGGGGCGCGACCCCAGCGGAGCTGAAGGATGGCTGGAAAGCGGAAGCCGTTGAGGGGTTGGGGGTCGATTTTGCCATCGTGACGGCATCAGCCAACGACTCCGCCCCAATCGCCCTTTCTGCCTCGCTCTGTCGCCACCGTGGCCGGGTCGTCGTCGTCGGCGCGATGCCTCTTGAACTCGATCGGCGAACCTTCTACGAAAAAGAGTTGTCTCTCAGGCTCTCCATGTCGTATGGCCCCGGTCGTTACGATCGGCGTTACGAAGAGCTCGGACTCGACTACCCCCTACCATTCGTTCGCTGGACTGAAAATCGCAACCTTCAGGCTTTCCTCGCGCTCATCGCCGCCCAGCGAATTCATCCCGAGCAGCTCGACACGGTGACCGTCGAGTTCCAGCAAGCGGAATCGGCTTACGAAGCACTGGCCCAAGGAAAACAACACAGCCTCGCCGTCATCTTTCGATATACCGAGACACCTGATCTCAACCAGACTCACCCAATTCCCGAAAACACCCGAAAACATACGAGAGATCGGATCGGAATCGGCTTTATGGGGGCTGGGAATTACGCGAAAGCTGTCCTACTGCCGGCCTTAGCCGACATGAAGAACGTCGATCCAATGACCCTCGTGACCGCCACCGGCCCCTCTGGTCAACGAACCGCGGAACGTTTCTCATTTTCCCAATTCGGAACGGATCCGAAAGCGATCCTAGAAAACGACCAGATTGACCTCGTTTTCATCACGACACGCCACAACCTTCATGCTCGGCAAGCCTCCGAGGCTCTCGAAGCCGGAAAAGCCGTGTGGTTGGAAAAACCTGTGGGTCTCCAACTTGAGGAAGTCCGCGCAGTCAACCGGACGGCACGAGTAAAGAACGGGTTTCTCATGGTCGGGTACAACCGGCGCTTCTCGAGCCACGCCCGTGCTATCCGTGAGACCTTCGCAAAACGCCAAGCTCCGATGACAATCCAGTATACGGTGTCGGCGGGCCCGCCCCCTCGCGGCACATGGATCACCGACCCCCAAGAAGGCGGTGGACGAATCCTAGGCGAATGCTGCCACTTTGTGGATCTCTGCACTTACTTGGTCGGGAGTCTGCCCTGCCGAGTATTCGCGACGGATTCGGGTCTTGCCCCCGAGATCGACGACTCCACGACGATCATAATTGGCTGGCCCGATGGCTCAGCCGCGACGATCCATTATCTGGCTCGAGCTGCAGTCGAGCTGCCCAAAGAGCGTCTCGAAGTCTCATCCGGTCAGATCACAGCGGCCTGCGACAACTTCAAGCAAACGAAAGTTCATGGATCTTCAGGAGGGGTCCGGAAATTGAACCAAGACAAAGGACAGGCGACTGCCCTCGCCGAGACCTTCGCAGCTCTTCGCAGCGGTAGCCCCTCCCCCATCCCCCTTGAAGAAATTCTAAGCGTTTCTGAAACCACGTTCTCGATCCTCGAATCGCAGCGATCCGGACAAGTCGTCCGGATTGGGGACGACCATTGAATACGCCCTCGACCCCGATCGCCACGACCGGCCCTGACGAGCCTCCCTCGTTAGACTTCTATCACTTTGTCGGAATGGGCTGGCTGGTCTATTGGATGACCAATAGCTACAGATGGATCGCGGACGTCGCCCCGTTTTTAGACTTCTACGTGGTCACCGGTGCGTTCCTGACCTACTTCACAATGGTTCGACCTACCCAAGTCATCAACATGATCAGTCGACCCGCGCTCTGGCTACTGAGCCTGACCGCTATCGTCCCGATCCTTCTCTACTTCACGGCTTCTGAGCGGAGCGCCTACACCTATCTTGAAATTCGAACCCGAATCGTCACGTTTGCTCTGATTGCAGGCTCTGCCCTGGTCATGGCACACAAAGACGGGCCCTGGCTTTTGCGGCGTTCGGCACTGATCTCGCTCTTCATCGCGATTTTCGTCAACTTTGCCGAACACTTTATCGAGAATCCCTACAACCGAACCCTAGCTGGCACACGATCAGCCGGTTTCTACGCGGATCCTAATGTCGCTGGGGCTGCGATCGGAACCCTGCTTCTTCTCGGCCTTCCCATTCGCAAACAAACCATGAAGAGTGTGATGATCGCATCTCTGGCCTACGTAGCCATCTTGGCCACACTCAGCCGCTCCGGGATGCTTTTTGCGACGATCCTGATCGCGGCGTACATCTTTCTTCCACGGGGCCCCCAGAGCCTCCCGGCCAGCACCCGTGCAGCGGTCAGTTTTGGTGGACTCGGGGCAGCCCTCGTAATGGCTACCGCGGCCATCTTTTTATTTAATTTGAAAGACCTCGAGGTTTGGCGGCTCACAAGCGCCTTCACTCTCGATACCAGCGATGCCTCAGCCCAGAGCCGCGTTGACTTTGCCGCTTTCGCATTTGATCGATTCCTCGACTATTTCTGGACGGGCCGTGGCCCGGGGTCCGCTAAGGAATATCACGTCAGCGCACACAACACCTACATTACACTGGGTTACGACTACGGAATCATCGGAATCCTGGCCTATATGGCTTTGATCGGGTGGGGGGCGTTCAAAGTCTTTCGTTACGGATGGAACCGAACGACCACCTATTTCTTTCTGTCGTTTCAAGTCGCCTACTACAGCATGTTCGCCCACGACGTACATGAAAATGCCCTCTTCGCTGTCATGTTTGCGTCTTTCTTAACGAACGCTTCACTTGACGAACCGGCACAGCGACCTAGGCAGCTCTCACCAAAGCCCGGGCCCCAGACCTCCGACACGTGGAATTCGGCAGAACCTGCGGCTCGCTCATAGTCCTTTCAGACCGACTCGATCGGTGTCGAAGAGGCCTTTTACCCCATGAAAATCGCCATCCTCTCCCCTTCGTTCCTTCCCCACGTCGGAGGCGCGGAGTTTGTGGCCCACAACCTCGGCCAAGCATGGGGCCGACAAGGCCATGAGGTCCGAATCGTCAACTGGGTTTCTGACGAGGTATCGCATCCGGAAGCAACCTATACGACCGCGTGCTTCAGCTTACTGCGGGGCGCCCCGCGCGTGGGCTACCACCGCTTTCCCTTTATCCAGTACACAGTTCGACAAATCAATGCGATCTTCGACGACTTCGATCCCGATTTCATTGCCGGTCACATGGGCTATCCAAGCGGGCCTTATCTTGCGCACTCTCGACCCCGGCGCCCCTACATCCTGACCTGCCATGGCCGAGACCTCACTCATTTCGACTGGGGCTACCGGAACGAATACCGGATCGATACGGTCATGCGGCGGGCCATGGAGCAGTCCCAGGGGGTCATTGCGATCAGCAGCTATGCACATCGGTTGCTCGAAGAGCTGGGAGTCTCGAGAGAGAAAATTTACGATATTCCGAATGGAGTCGACCTTTCCCGCTTTCGCCGACAGGTCGATTTCGACCTACGCGAAGAGTTGGGCCTGGCCCCGGAGACCCCTGTCATCTTGAGCGTTGGACGCGAGCACCCGCAGAAAGCCTTTGCCTCCGGAATCAGGTCATTCGCCGCTGTCGCCAAGCAGGCCCCAGACGCGCACTACGTCCTTCTAGGAAAAGGAACAGACGCACACTCTTCTCTCATTCGAACTCTCCAAATCGAGGATCGCGTCCATCTCCACCCGGGGCTCCAAGGCGACGATTTGGTGGGGGCATACCAGGCAGCGACAGTGTTCTTCTCTCCGTCGATCTGGGAAATGATGCCGCTGGTCGTCCTGGAGTCGATGGCCGCAGGCGCACCCGCCGTAGTCACTAACATCAGTGGCAGCCAAGATCTGGTGCTGGAGGGTCAGACGGGCTACATCGTCGAAGCGGGAGATGAGACTTCTATGGCAAAGCGCCTGCTTGAGTTACTCAATGACGAGTCACTCCGAAAAAGAATGGCTCAGGCCATTCTGAATCGAGCCAACGACTTCAGCTGGGACGTCATCGCGCAACGTCAACTCGAGATAATCAAGCCAAGTTTGCCAAACCTTTAGTGGCTGTCTCAATGGCTCAGTCCGGGTTCGAGCCTGAGTCAACCGCTTTCAAAACTTCCGCACCGAATTTCCCACGCGGATTTTCAAGTGCGATGGCCCGAGCTGCTTGACCCATAGCGGCG
This sequence comes from Myxococcota bacterium, assembly GCA_029268645.1. Taxonomy (GTDB): domain Bacteria; phylum Myxococcota_A; class UBA9160; order UBA9160; family UBA4427; genus TMED88. The sequence goes on along the minus strand of JAQWNI010000111.1, from coordinate 6,292 downwards.
AGGTGGTTTCGGTGTTCATGGCACCAACGGATACACTTTTCCAATGCTTGGACGTCGCCCCACGGATAGACCCAACCATTGACTCCGTTCTCGATCAAAATGCTGGCGCCGCAGGCATCCGATGAAATAACAGGAATGCCCGATGCCAAGGCTTCGAGAATGGTGTTCGGAGCGCTATCCGAAAGCGAGGGCGAAATAAAAACATCGGCTTCCCGGTACCGTTCCGGAGAGTCCTCTACCGGGCCCATCCAATACTCCCGCGGTAAACCGTATTTCTTGAAGAGCGCCTGAGTGCTGGCATCCATGCTCCCAGCCAACCACAACTCTGCGTCGGTCAGCCCAAGCCGTGACCACGCCTCGAAAAGGGGGCCTACGCCTTTAATCAAGTTCATTGATGAGAGGTGTAGATAGCGGAGCGGACCGGGAGAACGAGGCCCGGCCCGAGGGCGAAAACGCTGGGAGTCCGCGCCGTTCATCAACCGCGTCGTAACAATGCGGTCCCGGGCAATGCCGTGTTCGCGAAAGGAGGTTTCTCCGACTTTTTCCGTCGTAAGGACTCGATCACAGAGACTAAAAAAGTTTTCGAGTTGGCGAAGTCTTTTTTCGTCGCGATAGGGAGAGCGATCCGAAAGCCCGCGCTTTTCGGCCTCCCATCCCACTCGATCATAGTTTGTTCGTGGATGAAGAATGGATGCAATCGCCAGAGTGGATATCCCTTGACGACGGAGCACTCGGGCGCTGCGCTCGAAATTGGGTTTTCGAAAAAGCACTTGCTCGGCCCGTACGAGTGCCGACGAACGACTGACCAACCCATCAAACAAACGCTCTCGCGATCTGCGGCCCCAGGAACTTCTTCCACGCCCAAGTCGCTCGATCAGTGCCGAACCCCAGCGAAAGACAGTACGGAACGGAACGACGAAAGGGACGCCAATTCTCGAACTCGCCTCGGCATCGAAGTCGCAGCAGACCACTCGGGCGAGACGGCCCTGCGAGTGGAGGTACTCGATCAACTCCCAGGTGGATCCATCAGCTCCACGATGAGTCGGGCGAACGTGACCAAAGGTGACGAGCGTGATCGACTTCCGACGATCTACGCGCTCGAAGCTCACCACAACCCTCCATAGTCAACAAATTGGACATCCGGCCAGCCTGAAGCCCGCTCGACGAGATGCATCACGCCGTCACCAATCGTCTGACCGGACCGCATTCGGCGCGAAAATGCGTGGTAGTGCGTTGCCAGGACGAAAACGCCACCATCGGATCGACAAGCCTGCAACTGAGCGTCGAGGTTTTCCAAATCGGAATCAGGACCAACGGTCTGATAGGGTGCCTGTTGATAGCCCGGAAATCGGCGAACCCGGAAAGCGAACGGGGTCCCGAGCCGACCCGCTAGGGCGTACCGCGCCGCCAAGACAGCCTCGGAAGCGGATTTCCAACGGCTCCACCCAGTGCGCAGGCGGGCCCGGGTCTGATTATTGACCAGATTCATACCGGCGGAGACCACGGCGTCAAACCCCTGGACTGACAACTCGTTATTGGGCGGAACGAATGTGTCGACCTTGCGCCTAAAAAGGCGCTCCAACTCAGCGCGCCCGTCTCTAGCCTTAGCACCCAGATCCGCGCCGCCCACAAATTCCGGCAACCCCTCCGCGCGGCTGTGGTGATAGCCGTGCAGAGCCAAATCGAAGCGACCCTGGGAAATCTGCTCCCGCATAAAAACCAAAAGGGGTTCGCATTCTGCAAGCGGAAGGACGGTTTGGCTCCCCAGCAGACTCTCGGGGACCCCCGTGGTCCGGCCGGGAATCCGAAAAGGAGTGACGGACAGACAAATCGGAACCTGATCCCAGATGGACCGATAGCAATTCTCGAGATCTTCCGGCCGGGTCATTGCGCACGTGTCGTCGTCGCGCAGAAGAAATTTCAAGAACAAGCTCCCAGGTCGGGCCCAAACAAAGGGCTGAACGAGTGGAGGCAGCTTATCCTACTCCCCGGCACCGAGGAAAGCCCTGCAGCCGCGAGCACAACCAGGAAGGGGACGTTTCAGCCTCGGCGTGTCGTCGCCGGGGTCGCCGGTGCAGGAGTCGCTGGCGCAGGAGAAGTTGCCGGAGGGCGGAGATCTGCCGGCCAACTCGGACGGGCGAGACGGGTGGGATCACCCGTCGGAGAAATCCGTCGGCCAATGGGCTCGAAGCGAATAAACGAAACGCCCGTCTGGGGACTTCGGAAGGCGACTTCAAAATTCCATGCGTCGACGCCCTGGCCGGCTAAATGCGGATTGCCCTCGAGAGCCGATCGCAGAAGCCGCGGATTCGAGTAGGCAGATTCTGGCATTGCGTAGTTGACAGAAACCAGCATCCGATGCCCTCGAGCCCAAGCCATATCCAAGAGACGCCCTGCTTCTTGAGCGCCTTGCGCCTCCTGATCCATCACGAGTCCCAAACCGTTGAGTGTAGGCGTCCCATCCAACGAGTATGAAACGATGCCGTCATCAAACGCAAGAACGCCGCACTCGGGGCACGTCGTCTCGAGCAACTTCTGCGTCTCATTTCGTTCGAGCCAGAAATTGAAATTCCGAGCCTGATGTCCTCCACGCTGCTTGAGGTCGATAAACCCATTTGCCGAGACCAGAACGATGCCCAGAGCGACAACAGTCGGGAGGGTACCGCCGAGGTGGTGACTAATTGGCCAGTTCGCCCGTAGACGAGCCATCACCGAGCCCTCATCACCCAAAGCGCGTTGCTCGAAGCCCGCCTGCGCATAACGATCCAGGAGAGAGGCAAACCAAGTTGCCACAAGTAGGTTGAAAGTCATGATGGACAAGGGGTAGTACCACTGGCCCTGATTCCACAGCCCAACCATCGTAAAGTTGTAAGCTGCCTTAAAAAGGACGTACGCCGCAAAAATGCCGAGCAACGAGTCCCGTCGAACCGTCTCCGACTCCTCCCACCGGGTCCCGTAGGAAATTCGACGACATAGCAACCACGCTAACGCGCCCCCGGCCGGCACCAACATCTGGAGAATACGCCATGCCTCGCTCTTCCAGACCGTTCCCGCCACTTCTCGACCAAAGGGATCAGCAAATGGAAGAGTCGTTGTCCACAGGGCATACAGATTTCGAAACAGAGCCCAGAATGGCTGGACTTTCGCAGCACCACTCGAAGGCAAAACGGTTTCGGCGTTGAACACGTTGTAAAGCAGGTAGGCACCGATTGAAAAGGTCGGAATCACCGCGATCGTAAACACTCTCCGGACAGCCGCAGCCCGATCGTGGGAGCGCAGCAAGACCCACAGTCCAAACGGAACAAAAATGAAAACATCGTCCAATCGGCTCAGTACAACGGCCGTCATCGCAGCCGAGAGAAGCAGGAGCGAGCGCCTCTCTCGATTTTTATCTTTTTCGTCTAGCCAGCCCCAAAGAAAGACGCCTGCCAGCAAGATCCCAAAAAAAGTGATCGAAATGGGGGATTCCATCCCATTTGCAAAGGACCACTGGGCAAAGTGATGAGCGTTGAGGGTTGGAACGCCGAGGTAGTAGAAGCCCGGGACTGATGCGAGAAGGGCCAGCCAGGTGCGGCCTGTCAAGCGAAGAACGACCAGGGCAAAAAGCATGGTGCCGAGCGTGACCAGCACAATGCTGGATACGGCAGTCAGATAAACCTGACCGGCAGAGTCGAGTTGAAAGAAAGCGAAGGTTCGCTCGAGGTAAATCTGCCAGAGTGGATGAAAGCCGTTTGTGGGATGAATGCCATCAAACGTAAAGAAAGGAGCGGCCGATGAGTGATCAGCCACACTCAGGTAATAAAAGGTGTCCGCCGCAAAAAAACGAAAAGCGCCCTGGATCCCCTCTCGATAAATCGAAGCCAAAGGCGGATAGGCCGCCATCAGGCCAACCAGGCAAGCCACCCCCCAGAAGGCGCGAGGCCCCGGAGCCAACAGTCTGTTGCGATGCGCTTCGGCTGCTGCCAAACCCTATTCTCCAGCCCGCGGCCCAGTCCCGCCCTTGGGGGTCGAATCACACGGCTGTAGGGGAAGTGGCCTCGGAGCGGCCTCGGGTGACGAAAAACTTTCGAAAGAAAATTCCCCCGCGGGTTCTCCGGCACCCGGGTCAGTGTGTCAAGCCAGCCCCACGACAGGCTCCGCGAGAACTCAGGAGCGGGGGGAGTCGAGAATGCGCTGAAAAAGGTCCCCGTAGGCGGCCGCGTTGACCTCGGGCGAGAAGTCTAAGGCCCGGCGCCGGGCCGCTTGTGCCATCCGGTGGCGCAGCGAGCCGTCGGCCAGCATCCGTTGAAGCGTATCCGTGAGGGCCTCGACATCGTCGACGGGAAAGAGCTCGCCGGCCTGGCCGACGGGGTGAAGAATTTCGGACGGCCCCGTCGGGCAATCAGCAGCAATACTCGGAAGGCCCAAAGCAATGGCCTCCAAGAGCGAGTTCGGAAGCCCCTCGAAACGCGAGGGCAACACGTAAACATCCCCCTCTTCGATGGCGGCCCACGGATCCGTCGAAAAACCTGGCATTTCGGCCACCCCCTCAAGGCCGAGAGAACGAACTAGGTCTTCCAGCGCCCCTCGCTCAGGTCCGTCTCCGATAATACGCAAACGAGCTTGAACGCCCCTCCCGCGGAGCCGCTCGAGTGCCCGAAGAAGCGTATCGAAGCCTTTTTGCGAGTGCAGCCGACCGTGAGAAACGATCAAGGGGGCATCCGGAGTCTGAAAAGACTGACGATTCCTTTCGGCAAACCGCGATTGAAACCGCTTGGCATCCAGCGGATTGTAGATTGTTTCAATCCAAGGACCTTCTGAACCAACCAACGATCGGACCAAGTCTGCGTTCGCCTTCGCGTTGCACACGACGGCATTGGCCCCGCGATAGGTTGACCGAACCAGACCCGAAAAGATCCGAGAACGCACACCGCCCAATACACCGGACCCACGCTGCACCTCTAACATTTTGTCGATCGCGGCCCGATCGTTCAAGACGATGGGAAGGCGACGTGAAGGCGGCAGCGATCGATTCGCTAGGGAGGCCACAACATTACTATTGATTTGAAACCCGAAGAGGATGGCCGGACGCGGAGCAGACGCGATGAGGGAGCGCATTCGGGTCACCATTCGATGGCTGACGGCTTCGCCATCGGGGCGAAGAACCGTGGCGCGTGTTCGCACCTCTGGGTCGTCGGGTTGTATATGAGCAGCCAAAGAAACCGACATACCGAGCTGATGCTCAAATCCATCAACGATGGCCCTGAAGGCTCGCTCAGCTCCAGCTGAACGGTCTAGTGACCCAGTGAGCGCAACGAGATGAACCTGCGAGAGATCCGTCATCCCACAGGCTCGTTCAAAAAAGCACCCAACACCAGGAGCGCCCAATAACGAGTCCAATGAATTCGACCCGCTCGATAGTCCCGTTCGACTTCTTGGACAGCTTCCTGGTTCAACAAGGGATGGTCGGGCAAGCCCAAGGGCACGCTTTTCTCGGCCAGCCACTCATCAATCGGGAAGCCAAAGCCTTGCTTCGGACGGTCCCACACCGCGGAAGGAACAGGTGGAGACACCGCTTCACGCAGAAGACGCTTGGCTGGACGCAGATGACGATACTCCGGGGGGATCTTCATCAGTTCCTCGATCAGCTGACGGTCAACAAAGGGCGTCCTCACCTCAAGTGAATGCCGCATGCTCATGACATCCGTGTCGCGGAGAAGCTGGCACTGCAAATACTGTTTCAGCTCATAAGCCGACACTCGCTCGGCTTCGGGAAGGTCTCCCACGCTGAAGCGAGACTGTAATTGATGCTCAGGCCAAGATGCATCGAGCGCAGTCGTTCCATGGCTCCCCAAGAGGCGCCCCACCTGCTCGACATTAAAAAGGCCTCGTTGGCTAAAGTAAACCCCTGGCCACGAGTCACCATGACGAATTGCCATTGCCGTTTTTCGAGCCAAATGGCGTGGAATCAGTCGGGGTAGAGCACGGGAAACAGAACGACGGATAAAGCGCGACCCGGGGACTCGGCCCGCCCAGGCTTGACTTCGTACCGCAGAGGGAGTCCGCAGAAAGGTGCTGTAGCCGCCAAAAAGCTCGTCTCCCCCTACACCGCTGATCGCAACCTTTAAACCCGACCGGACCGCAGCCTCTGAAACGAAATAAACATTAACGCCGTCGATCGAAGGCTGGTCGAGCGCGCGTACTGCATCCACCAATCGATCCTGAATTTCCTCGACTCGAATGTCAATGCGGTGATGCTTGGTTGCGTAGAGCGCTGCCGCCTCTTCAGCGATGAGTGATTCATCGAGCGTCT
>JAQWNI010000110.1 GCA_029268645.1 Myxococcota bacterium | reverse complement strand
CACAGTGTGATCGAAATGTTTAACCCGGCCGCGGAAGAGATGTACAAAATACCGTCTGCGGATGCCGTCGGGCGTAAATTGCAAGATGTCATCATTCCGGAGCGCTTTGCACGTGATCACGTCGCAGGTTTAGAGAACTTCATCGAAACAGGCGAAGGCATGATCATGGGGGTCAAAATCGAGACCTATTCCATGAGGAATGACGGCAGCGAATTCCCTGTCGAGTTGACGGTTCAGAGACTTCCTGACGAAGAGTCCCTTCGCTTCATCGGTTATATCCGCGATTTGACCGAACGGAACCGGCTTCGAGAAGAACTCGGTCGCCAAGAGAAGCAGGTGAATTTGAATCGCCGCTTGGAGGCGGTCGGTCGACTGTCAGGCGGTGTGGCCCACGATTTCAACAATCTCCTGATGGCCATCAATGGACATGCCGACCTTCTCTTGTTTCGTGACGACGTTTCCGACGAGATCCGGTCTGGACTCAAGGAGATCGCCCATGCGGGAGACCGGGCAGCCTCGATCACGAAGCAGCTTCTCTCGTTTAGTCGTCGGGACCGTCTCGACTCTCGAAATATCCAACTCAATAAGGTCATCTCGCTCTTAAATGAGATGATTCGAAATATTTTGCCGACCTCGATCGAAATTGCCCTCGAGTTGAGCGATGAGCTCTGGATGGTCTACACCGATGAAGCCCGTCTTGAGCAGGCCATTCTGAATCTGATTCTCAATGCTGCGGATGCTCAGGCCAATGGGGGCGAAATTTCGATCCGAACCTACAACGTGGAGATCGATGCGGCGGGGGCCGCCGGCAACAAGGAATTGACGACGGGCTCCTATGCCTGTGTCGAAGTTTCGGATATGGGAACCGGAATGGATTCGCATACGATGGAACGAATTTTTGACCCCTTCTTTACGACGAAGACATTAGGAGAGGGGACGGGGCTGGGTCTCTCGACCGCGCATGCGATCGTTCGACGAAGCAGTGGCACCATTCTTGTCGAGAGCGAGGAGGGAGCCGGTTCAACTTTTAAAATCTTACTGCCCCGAGCCGAGGAGACCGAGGTCTATTACACAGAGCCCAAAGTCCCCGTGCGCCAAAAGGGCGGGGCGAGTGGGACGATTTTGGTTGTCGAGGATATGGATTCGGTCCGGCGCTTGGTTGTTCGAACGCTCTCTCAGCAAGGCTATCGGGTTCTCGAGGCGTATGATGGAGAACGCGGATATGATTTGGCTATTCGCCATGCCGACGAGATCGATCTGATCGTCACCGATGTCATCATGCCTCGCTTAGGCGGCGTGGGTATGGTGGCGCGGCTTCGTGTCTCGGTGCCTCAACTGAAAGTGGTCTATGTTTCAGGCCATTCGCAGGATCAACTCGATGTCACGGACGTCTCTGACCCGCGGACGGAGTTTCTCTACAAGCCCTTCAGCCTTGAGACCCTAATCACTGTCGTCGAGAGATTGCTGGCGTCCTAAAAAGAGACGCTGGGTCCAGGTCAGAACCCGAGGGGGCTCCTCGGCGGTTCCGCGGGGGATCGCTCCCGCCGGCTTGGGTAGCTGATACACTTGACCGTCAGGGGCTACGCACCGCCCCGCGTCTCAACCCGGTGCGGAAAGGATGGACCCTTGGGAAAGCGGACCGATGAATTGAAGAAGTGGATAGCCCCCTCCGCTGCGGCGGCACTGCTGGCCCTGTCGGGGGCTACTCAAGCCGGTAGCGCGGAGCTAGACAGCGAAGTGCTGGATTCTGCCGTGGTGCAGTCCTCCGATGACAAGGATGGGAGCTGTGCTGAAGGCAGCTGTAAGGAAGGCGATTGCAAGGAAGGCGATTGCAAGGGGCCGGAATAGTCGACTCGGAGACAGGACTCTCCGTGGGCCTTGGCTTTCGTCGAGAGCTTGCGGAGAGCCTTTTCGAGGCACCGGCAGGCAGTTTCGACTTCGTCGAACTGGCACCGGAAAACTATCTCGGTTTTGGCGGTCGCCGGCGGCGGTTGCTGCGGAAAGCAACTGCGCAGTGGCCGGTGATTGCCCACGGGCTCGCGCTTTCATTAGGGGGCGAGGATCCCTTCGACCCTGGCTACCTCGATTCGCTGGCTCAATTCCTCTCAGATATCGGAACCCCCCACTACTCAGATCATCTTTGCGTCGGCTCGGCCGAGGGTCGCCATAGCCACGAACTTCTGCCCCTGCCTTTGACGCTGTCCTGCGCGCGCCATTGCGCCAAGCGAGTGAAGGAGGTGACCGAGGCTCTCGGTCTTCCGATGGCGGTTGAGCATGTGTCGGCTTATGGGTGCTGGCCTGAGGACGAAATGAGCGAGGCCGATTTCGTCACGGAGGTGGTCGAAGCGTCGGGCTGCGGTTTGCTTCTCGATGTGAACAATCTCTATGTCAACGCCAGCAATTTCGGCTTTGATCCCTACCAGATGCTCGAACGGATGCCCCTGGAAGAGACGCTTCAAATTCATGTGGCGGGCCATCGGCTCCGGTCGGACGGGCTGCGCATTGACACGCATAGTGAACCCATTCTCGATCAGGTTTATGCCTTGCTCGCGGAGGCACTCAAGCGGACTGGGCCCGTTCCGATCTTGATCGAGAGAGATGATCGTTTCCCGCCTTTGGAGGATCTTTTCCTCGAGGTTGAGCGCGTACGGAATATTGCTCGAAGGGCCTTTTGTGCCGGGTGAATCATTAGTCCGCTTTGTCCTAGATCCAAATCCAGGTCCGCCGCCGTTTGCTCGTGCAGATCTATATCGAGTGTTCACTCGAAAAATTCATCTGGATATTCTGGAGGTCGCTTTTCCGCGTTTTTTGTCGGCGATGGGTCGACGCAGACTCGAAGAGATGATGGATTCCTTTCTAGAGCTGAAGGGACCAAGCACCCTCCAATATCCATGTGTCCCCGATGAGTTTCTGGCTTGGGCAGTTTCATCGGGTCATCCCGCACACGAACTCCTGAACTATGAGCGGGCGGCGGTCCGTGCGGAGCGACACCCGGCTGAATTGGATCATCTCTACGCCCCCGGTCAAGACGAGCGAGGCCGCCTGAATCCCACGGTCGATGTCTTCGTGACGGCAGAACCGGTTCACACCATCGCGGCAGAACCGCCCGCCTCACCGTCCTCGCATGGCCCTTATGTCTATTTGTGTTGGCGGAGGCCGAGAACCGATGAGTTGGCTCGGCAGCGGGTGGGGCCGCTTCTTGGACGCGCCTTAGGTCTTCTGGGGGTCGAAGCGCTGACCCGAGAGGCGTGGCTGCATCGGGCCCTTGAGGAAGAGTCAGCCGATCCGGAGGCCTATCGTGAGGCTCTTCTTGATCTACACCGAGAATTGGTTTCGCGTGAGGGGATTCTGAGGGCCGGCGATCCCGATTGAACCGGATTAGCGTCTTCCAGGGGGTCGGAAGCTCACGATGACTCGCCCTAGGCTGGGGCCTCGCCTAAAAATATCGCGAATCGGTCGAACGACGTCAGAACATGGCTAGATTGAAGGCATGATGACAAGCCGGAGTCGGCAAGGGTGGGGGCGGACTTTCCTCGGTCCTCTCAAGAACCTATGGCCTCAGGTGCCACTGGGGGCGGCCGTCATATTGGCCGGCGTCCTGAATATTGTCGATGGTCAAAGCTATCCGGCGATCGACCTGACAGGGCTTGAGCCCTTGCTCGAACTCGATTCCTCGCTCTGGGCTTTGGGGAGCGGCAGTGAAGTCTTCTTGGGAGGCTTGCTCGTTCTCGTGGGACTTGGTCTTCTCTGGAGGCTCTCTGTCGCTTGGTCCTTCGCCGTCTTGTTGATGGTCATCACCGTCCTCGTCAATGTTCTACAAGAGAAGTGGCAGACGACGCTATTTCTGCCAGGGGCCATGCTGGTCGCGGCGTTTGCTTTTCGCAAACGATTTGATCGTAGAGCCGTGGGCGCGAATTTTCTTTTTTCCGCAGCGACTCTGGGAACCGTTGTCGCGTACGGAAGTTTCGGGACCCTTCTTCTCGGTCGAGGGTTTCATCCGAAGGTTCCCGATCTCGCCAGCGCCTTCTACTTCACGATCGTGACGATCTCTACTGTTGGGTATGGTGATATCAGTCCGGTCACGTTTGAGAGTCGGCTGTTCGTGGTGTCCTTGATCGTGGTTGGACTGTCGATCTTTGCAACAATTACCGCGTCGATTGTTGGTCCGGCTTTGTCTGGAGAGTTGGTGCGAATGTTTCGACCGGAGGAGAAAAAGATGACTCGAAAAGATCACGTCATTTTGGCCGGGGACGGCCCGCTTTCGAGAGACGCGGCCGACGAGCTTGTGTCTAAAGGGATTCCCTTTACCCACGTCATGGCAAAGGGAGATGAGCAAGAAGGCGATTCGAAAATGAATGTAGTCATCATCGGGAATGCCTGCGAGGAAGCGGTTCTCCTCCGGGCGGGTGTTAAGGAGGCGCGGCTGGTTATCGCCGCCCGAGAGGATGATGGAGAAAACGCCTTCATTGCCCTCGTCTCGAAGGACATCAATCCCGACATCTCTGTCTTGGCGGTGGCGAATTCCACCGCCGCCATTCCAAGGTTGAAGTTAGCCAGAGCCGATATGGTTTTCGCCCCCAACGCCATCGGGGGACGGATCCTGGTCGATTTGGCTTCTGGAAAAAGTATCGAAGAAGACCATCAGGAATTCGTTGACTCCACTCCAATTTGACCGAGCGCTCTTTCGGCCTCGCCGCGGCCGTCAAATTGGAAAAGTTTATGTGCGGTTCACCCCAGCAATGGAGGGATGTCGTGACTGGAAAGACTAGGACCGAGACAGACAGCATGGGTGAAGTTGAGGTGGCCAACGCCGTATATTGGGGAGCGCAAACCCAGCGCTCTTTGATTCATTTTTCGATTGGCTCGTCCGATCGTGACCGGATTCCGATCGAAGTGATTCACGCCCTAGGCCTTTTGAAAAAATCCGCCGCTCAAGCCAATCGCGAGCTGGAGACCCTGGATGCCGAGCGCGCCGCATGGATTATTGAGGCGGCGGATGAAGTCATCGCCGGGAAGCTCGACGATCAATTTCCGCTGCGGATTTGGCAGACCGGGAGCGGAACGCAGACCAATATGAATGTCAATGAAGTGATTTCGAACCGAGCGATCGAGATCGCTGGTGGCACTTTGGGCAGCAAAGATCCAGTCCACCCAAATGACCACGTGAATTGTTCGCAATCATCGAATGATACTTTTCCGACGGCGATGTATGTGGCTAGCGCACGGCTCGTCCAGGAGCAGATGCTGCCCGCGGTTCGAAAGCTCCGTGATGCCCTCGATCAAAAAAGCCGAGCCTTCGAGAAAATCGTCAAAATCGGGAGGACACATCTCCAAGATGCCGTTCCCCTGACTCTGGGGCAGGAATTTTCCGGGTATGTCGCACAACTGGATGCGGCTATGGATTTGGTGGAAAGAGTTCTGCCGGGTCTTCATGGTTTGGCGATCGGGGGGACCGCCGTCGGTACAGGCTTGAACACCCCGAAAGGATTTGCCGAACGCTGCGCAGCCCTGATCGCTGAGGAGACGGGAATCCCATTCGAGTCGGCTCCGAACAAGTTTTCCGTTCTGGCTGCGCATGATGCGATGGCTGCGGTTTCTGGGAGCTTGCGAGTGTTGGCCGGAGCCCTGATGAAGATCGCGAATGATATTCGCTGGGCTGGTTCCGGGCCTCGTTCTGGATTGGGCGAGCTGAAGCTTCCCGCGAATGAGCCAGGTTCTTCCATTATGCCCGGCAAGGTGAACCCGACTCAATGTGAAGCCATGACGATGGTAGCGGTGCAGGTGATGGGGAACGATGTCGCGATTGGGATGGCGGCGTCACAAGGGAATTTCGAACTGAACGTCTTTAAGCCGGTCATGGCCGCTAATCTTTTGCATTCGATTTCCCTCATCGAGGGTACCTGCGCAAGCTTTAGTGAGTTCTTAGTCGAGGGGCTCGAAGTGGATCGAGACCGAGTTGAGTATTTGGTCGAGAGGTCACTGATGCTCGTGACCGCATTGTCGCCGCACATCGGCTACGACAAGGCGGCGGCGATTGCTCACAAGGCCCAAGAGGATGGGACCACCTTGAAGGAGGCCTGCGTCGCGCTCGGCTTTCTGACCGCCCAAAGGTTTGACGAATTGGTTCAACCCGAGCAAATGGCGCACCCGCATCGCTGAACTTTGCAAAGCGGGGAGCTCCTACTGCGTCTTCATTTCACCACGCAAATCCGTCGGCTCGATGACCGTGGCGCGGAGAAGCTCGCGATTCATGTGCCCGATGAAGTCGATGCTGATTGACTTGGGGCATTGGGCTTCGCATTCGCCGTAGTTCCGGCAGCTTCCGAACCCCTCTTCCTCCATCTGGGCCACCATTTTCTGCACCCGCTCCTGCCTCTCTGGCTGTCCTTGCGGCAGGAGTGAAAGGTGGGAAACCTTTGCGGCGGTGTAGAGCATGGCGGCTCCATTGGGACAGGCGGCCACGCAAGCGCCGCAACCGATGCAGGTCGAGGCGTCGAGTGCCTTCTCCGAAATCTCCGGATTGACGGGCACGTCGTTCGGGTCAGGCTTGGGTCCCGAATGGACCGTGACGTACCCCCCCGCGCGCATGATGCGATCAAACGCGGAACGGTCTACCGCAAGGTCTCGGACGACGGGAAAAGCTCCAGATCGCCAAGGCTCGACGGTGATCGAGGCTCCGTCGGGAAAATGCCGCATATAAAGCTGGCAAGTCGTCGTGGCGCGCTTTGGACCGTGGGCCTCGCCGTTGATGACCAAGGAGCACATTCCACAGATGCCTTCACGGCAGTCCGAATCGAATGCGATGGGCTCGCCTCCGGATTCGGTGAGTTTTTCATTGAGGATGTCGAGCATCTCCAAGAACGAGGTGTCGGGGCTGACATCGTCGACTTCGTGGCTTGAGAATGAGCCGGCGTCTTCTCCGTTTTCCTGTCGCCAGATTTCAAGTGTGAACTTCATGTCTTGTAGTTCCTCTGAGCCAGAGGCAGGGCCTCGAATTCCAAGGGCTCTTTGTGCCGAATGGGTTGTTGACCGACCCCCTGGTGCTCCCAGACGGAGACGAAGGCAAAATCTTCATCGTTACGCAGCGTCTCGCCGTCTTCGGTCTCATGTTCTTCTCTAAAGTGACATCCACAAGACTCGTCCCGGTCCAGGGCGTCGTGACACATCAGTTCGGCAAATTCCAAGAAGTCGGCGAGTCGACCAGCATGCTCAAGACTTTGGTTGAATTGTTCTCCGCTGCCGGGCACTCGGACTTCTCGCCAGAATCGTTCTCGCAATTCCGGGATTTTCTTGAGGGCATCTTTGAGCCCCTCGGCGTTGCGAGAGATTCCGCATTCGTCGATCATCAATTTTCCGAGTTCTCGATGAAAGGCCTCGACCGGCCGATTGCCGGGGATGGAGAGTAGTCGCTCAGTTTTTTCATGGACTTCCCTTTCGGCATCGCGAAAGGCCGAGTGATCGCTCGCGATTTCGCCCGCTGGGTGTCGACTGAGGTAATCGCCTATGGTGATCGGAATGACGAAGTAACCGTCGGCCAGACATTGCATCATGGAGCTGGCCCCAAGGCGGTTTGCGCCGTGGTCTGAAAAATTGGCTTCGCCGATCGCAAAAAGACCGGGCATTGTCGTCATTAGATTATAGTCGACCCAGAGGCCTCCCATCGCGTAGTGGGGGGCGGGATAGATCCTCATGGGAGTTTTGCGAGGGTTGTCCGAGGCGATTCGCTCGTACATGTCAAAGAGATTTCCGTACCGGGTCTCGATCACGTCCGCACCTTTTTCGCTGATCGCGTCGCGGAAGTCTAGGTAGACGCCCTGGCCGGTCGGTCCGACCCCCATGCCTTTGTCGCAAACATCCTTCGCGTTTCTCGACGCAACATCGCGAGGGACGAGGTTGCCAAACCGGGGGTAGCGTTCTTCAAGGTAGTAATACCGCTCTTCTTCGGGGATTTCGGAAGGCTTGCGCTCGTCGTTGGCCTTCTTAGGAACCCAGATCCTGCCGTCGTTTCGGAGGGATTCGCTCATCAAGGTGAGCTTGGATTGATGCTCGCCGGCTGCAGGTATCGCGGTGGGATGAATCTGCACATAGCATGGGTTAGCGAAGCCAGCGCCTCGCTTGTGCGCCCGCCACGTCGCCGTGACGTTGCAGCCCCGGGCGTTTGTTGAGAGGTTGAAAACGTTCGTGTAGCCCCCACTGGCGAGTACGACTGCGTCTGCCGCGTGAGATGAAATGGCTCCGGTGACGAGGTCTCGAACGACGATGCCCCGAGCTCGCCCGTCCACGACGACGACGTCGAGGAGTTCTGTCCGAGTGTGCATGTTGACGTGCCCTGCTGCGATCTCCTTGGCGAGCGCCGAGTTGGCTCCAAGAAGTAGCTGTTGACCCGTTTCGCCACGACAGTAGAAAGTTCGCTCAACAAGAACACCGCCGAAGGAGCGATTGGCCAACATGCCTCCGTATTCTCGGGCGAAGGGGACGCCCTGGGCTGCGGCCTGGTCGATGATGGCTGTGGACAGTTGGGCCAACCTCCATACGTTGGCTTCGCGAGAACGGTAATCGCCTCCTTTCTGCGTGTCGTAAAAAAGGCGATGAACCGAATCCCCGTCGTTTCGATAGTTCTTGGCAGCATTGATTCCGCCTTGAGCTGCGATGCTGTGAGCGCGCCGAGGACTGTCCTGAAAGCAGAAACAGTCGACCTTGTAACCCATGGCGGCCATAGACGAGGCGGCCGAGGCGCCGGCTAGCCCTGAGCCCACTATGATGACGCGGTAATGCGGGCGATTTCTCGGGCCGACCAGTCGGATTTCGTCGATGTGCCGAGTCCACTTGTCTGCGATCGGGCCTTCGGGGATTTTTGCGTCCAAGTCCATTTTTTACTCCGACCGACCGTCCGACAAGACGCAGGACTCGCCATACGCATTGGGGTGCTTCATTACGTCCAAGTACATCAAGGTGGGTAGTGACAGAAAGCCGAGAACCAAGAAAGCCGCTGTGCCCAGCGCGAAGCCACGAAGCTTTCGGTTCCGGTCGGGGTTGTCGACGCCCAAAGTTTGAAAAGCACTCCAAGCTCCGTGGAAGACGTGGAGTCCTACCATCGACAAAGCGCCGACGTAGAAAAGAAGGATCCACCATTGCTGGAATGCGTAATAGAGGTTCGAATAGACGCATCCATAGACGATCGGCGTCGGATCAAGAGTGCCGGTCGTAAACTGAAGCAGGTGGATGACAAGGAAAGTGAGAATGATGCCCCCTGTCACGAACATCCAGCGAGCCGGCAGTGTGGCGGCCACGTGCTTGTGGTTCCGATAGGCGACTGGTCGCGCGCGGCGATTGTGAGCTGCGAGTTTACTGACGGTCACGACATGCAAAATGAGCGCGATGATCAGAATGATTCGAATGGCCCAGAGGGCAACCATATCTGGGAGCAGGGGCTCGCCCATTACGGTCAGAAAGTGGGCGTAGACGTCGATGTCGGGCTCGCCGGCTGAGTTAGGAGGCAGGAAGCCTTTGAGATTTCCGATCGAATGGAGGATGAGGAAGCCGAGAAGCATCAAGCCTGTGACGGCGACGACTGCTTTCTTCCCGATGATGCTGCCGTAGTATTTAGCGATTCGGCTCATCGACTCTCCTGCTGACCACCTTCTTTATACCAGCTTTGCCGCCCTGGCCAAAGCTTTATCCCGATCGCTCTCGACGGGGCTCCGCTGGGCTGAGCGTTAGTCGGTGCCCGGGGGTCCGGAACGGTGAGAGTCAAACCGGGTCAAGCTCGGACTGAGAAGCCCTCGGCCTCTCCAAAGTGCCGCCGGATGAGCATCGGCGCAGGGATTTCCCACCTCCGGGGTTCCCGCGGCCCGGGAGATTGAGGATGATCTCGCAAGGGGATCGTCCCGGCAGCGCTCGCGGCCCCTTGGGTTTCCAAGAGGAAGGATTCAAACAATGGTCGATGTCTATGGATGCAATATCTCGTACTACACGGGAAAACTAGAGACTTATCTCCGCTATCGATCGATCCCCTATACCAATCACCCGACCGTTGGACACCAAAAACATCTCAGGATGCAGACAGGCGTCTCGCAGATGCCAGTCGTTCAAATCGATGATGGGCGCTGGGCAACGGACACAACGCCGTTGATAGCCTGGTTCGAGTCTCAGGAGGCAGGGGCCAGTATCGACCCGTCTGATGCCGTGATTCGTTTCCTTGCCCACCTCATTGAAGATTACGCAGACGAGTGGCTCTGGCGGCCCGCCATGCATTATCGATGGAGCTACCACGCTGATCGTTGCTATGCCTCAGAGGCGATCTACCAAGATCAGATGGGGAGTGGCCAGATGCCAAGATGGCTCGGGGTCCGCCTACTTAAAGCACGACAATTCTTCGGATTCGTGTGGGGTGACGGTGTTCATCGGGAATCGCGGCGTCACGTCGATGGCACCTACTTGGCCGCTCTCGATCATCTGCAAGCCATTTTTGAGGTTCGTCCGTTCGTTTTGGGAGAACGTCCCACTCTCGCAGATTTCGGACTGATGGGTCCAATGTTGCGGCATTTTGGGCAAGACCCCACGCCGTCCGAGATCATGAGGACGCGCGCTCCTGCAGTCTATGAATGGGTGGCCCGAATGTGGAATGAGAAGGCTGAGCCCGGCCGTCGTGGCGAGTTGACGTCACCGGATTCCATCTTGCTCGACTTTGTCCGGGAGATCGCCGAAACGCATCTGTCCCAGCTGCGTCAGAATGCGGAGGCCTATTCCAGGGGTGCTACGAGATACGACCTATTTGTTCAAGGAGCTCGGTACATCCGTGTTCCAACCTCCCGTTATCGCGTCTGGTGTTTGGAAGTATTGCAGGCGAAATGGGGTGATCTCCGAGAGGAAAGCCGTCAAATCTTGCAACGAGCTGTGGGAGCACCTGAACTCGAGGTACTGGGGGCGGACGGGGACTATGCTGCCTCAGGTTATGACGTCGAGGGGTTGGCTCCATTTAATCGGGCAATTCATGTGTTTGGCTCAGGCGTTCCGCCTTGGTTTCGACGGTCCGTTCGTTGAAGCACGAAGCGGCTTCATGGCTGACTAGAATCGCTCTCCAATGTAGTGGACGATCTCTTTGATCTTGGAAACACTGAAGCCCCAGGCTTGGGCAGGCTCAATGTGCGGGGGCATCGTTAGCTCTGAAGGGTCGACGAAGACGTCGATGATGCACGGCCGCTTCATCGTGAGGGCTTGATCGAGGGCCTCAACCAGTTCCGATGGCTCGGAAACCGAGAAGCCGACGCCGCCGCAGGCCTCGGCCCACTTGGCAAAGTCTGGGTTGAGCAGGTCCGTTGCAGCACCATATTCGGGATATCCGGTGGCTTCCATTTCGATCTTGACAAAGCCCAGCGTCGAATTATTGAAAACGATTACGGTCAGAGGCCAGTCATACCGGACTGCAGTGACAAAGTCCTGAAGGCTCATTCCAAAGCCTCCGTCGCCACAGATTGCGATCACTTGACGACTCGGGTCCAGCGCTTGGGCCCCTAGCGCGGAAGGAAAGGCTGCTCCAAGTGAACCGTGGTTAAAGGACCCGATCATCCGCTGGTCGCGTTTTAGCTCTAAATGCCGGGCCGACCATACGGTACATTCGCCCACATCGATTGCGAAGATAGCGTCGGCTGCAGCCCGTTCGCTGATTGCCTGAGCGACGACTTGAGGGTGGAGCGGTCGGTGCTTGTTTTCGAGCGAATATTTCTTGAGACTTCGATTATGCCATTTATCGAAACGCTTTTGAATCGAGTGCAGGTGGCCGCTGTGGGTATTTTTTTTGAGAAGCGGCAGGAGGGCCTCGAGGGATGGCCGGGCGTGGCCGAGAAGGCCTTCTGTCACGGCGCACCGCTTTCCCAGATGTTTCGGTTCAATGTCAATCTGGACGATTGGTTTTCCGGAAGGGTAGAAAACGCTATAGGGGAAATCGGTTCCAACCATCAGCAGCGCGTCGCAGTCTTCCACGGCGTGATAGCCGGCTGGAGTCCCCAAAAGGCCGGTTAAGCCCACCCAGAGGGGGTGTTCGTGCTCCATGACGTCGGCGCCCTTTAATGCGTGGACGATGGGTGCTTGCATCTTTTCGGCAACGGCGAGGACGGCTTCCCGCGCACCTCGACAGCCACTGCCGATGAGCATCGTGGGCTTACGGGCTTTGTTGAGTACGGTAGCGGCTTGCTCCAAGTGGGCCGCAGAGGGCACGGTGGTGGACTGGGGGCGAAAAATCTCATGAGCCAGCGCTGAGCTGGGCACTTTAAGAGGCCCGACGTCGGCCGGGATTTCCAGACGTGCAACCCCTCGGTTCGCGATGGCTTCTTGGATCGCGAGCTGCGCGACCCGGGGCATTTGTTCCGGCGAGTCAATCGTATGTTGGAAAACGCAGACATCGTCAAAGACCTTGGACAGGTCAACCTCCTGAAAAAAACCTGTGCCGGACTCGGCGCGAGGGACTTGGCCCGTGATTGCGAGTACCGCAGCCCCTTCTTTCTTTGCATTGTAAAGCCCATTGAGAAGGTGAAGTGCGCCGGGGCCAACGGTACCCGCGCAGACGCCAAGGCCCCCGCTGATGAGAGACTGGGCCGCCGCTGCATAACCCGCGACTTCTTCATGTCGGACTCCGATCCAGCGCAGTTGCTTTTGTCTGCGGAGGCCATCAACGAAGGGATTTAGGGCGTCTCCGGTTACGCCGAAGATATGCTCGGCGCCGACATCTTGAAGAATAGAGATCAGCTGTTCGCAGACGTTCATAGACATAGAATTCGATGAGCCTCCCTAGATCGAGTGTAGTCATGGTAGTCCGCCGTTTACGGTCAGCCACTTAGACCTTTTGGTTTGAGTTGCGCGGATGGATGTGGGCGAAACCTGGCTGAGGGCGGTATCGTCGACGTCTTAGTTTGCGGAGACTCCTACGATGTGGCTCGAGTTGGCCGACACCCTTAGATGATCGGGTTTTCCAATAGAGCTGCGGTACCAGAAGGTCGATTTGGGGTGTCGAGCGATGTTCGAGAGAACTGAATTGCCGGCGAGCAAACTACATAGACGGATAGCTTGGTTCTATAGTCTTCTGGGTCTCCTCTGCTCGGGCTCGGTTATGGCTTTTGAGCCCAACTTGCTCGAAGAGGGGATGATCGTCCACTTTGCTCGGCGAATGGCCGACGGTGAGCGCCTGTATCAGGACTTGGTTTTCTTCACCGGCCCGCTGCCTTTTGAACTCCTTGCTTTGATGTATCGCATGTTTGGGGGCGTGATCGAAAACGGTCGCGAACTGGTGATCTTTCTCGCAGGGCTGTCGACTGGGGCACTCTATCATCTCGTGCGATCGGCTAAAGCGGGAGTCCTTGCTCATTTGGCAGCGTGGGCCATGGCTCTAGCGTCGATTCTTCTGTTTCCGATGCTCAGTCTCTATTTCTACTCGACCTTAGCGATGTACCTCGCTGTGCTCGCGACCTATTGTGCCTTGCGGTCGTCGGAGTCATTTGTCTGGGCATTCGTCTGTGGCGGTTCGATTGCAGCCGTGGCCTTAACGAAACAGAATGTGGGATTGGGCCTGCTGATTGGTCTCCTCTTAACGATCAGCTGGAGGGGTTCCACTTCTCGGCGCATTCAAAGCGTGGTCTGGGTCATTGTCGGCGGGCTATTCCTGGCTTGTCTTGCCCTGCTCCGTTATGGAATTCAGGGAAATTTCGGTGCCTTTGTAGAGTCCTCTGTCTTGATGCCGTTTCGCCTGGGTGAATCCTTTGGATCGCCGTACATTAATGTGATTCCTGTTGGATCTCTTGATCCAGGTTT
>JAQWNI010000109.1 GCA_029268645.1 Myxococcota bacterium | reverse complement strand
AGCTCTGGTGTTTGATCTTCCCCTTGCTGAATCAGTTTGTATTTCCCCTTACGGACCGAGTGAAAAATCGGCACGAGCCCCTCGGAGATAAGCTCCCAGTCATAGCCCTTGGAGGCCTCTCCGTAGAGGAATCGATTGTTCAGCTCGCTCTCGGTTAGTGCAGCTTCCTTATGGTCGTCTGCAAGGAGTGGAGTAAGGTCGATTCCGTCGGTGATGATCGGAGCGGAAACTCCTGCCAACCGGAGCAGGGTCGGGAGCAGATCTACTAGAGAAATAGGAGCATCGATCGTTAGGCCCGCCGGAACTCCTGGGCCTCGAACGATCAACGGCACGCGCAGAGTTTCTTGGTAGGTGGTAATTGCGTGATAGAACCTCCCGTGCTCGAAAAACTCTTCTCCGTGGTCCGAAGTTAGGGCGATCAGTGAAGATTCGAGGATGTCATTGGCCTCAAGGAAATTGAAAAGACGAGCCAACTCCGAATCAAGTTGACGAATGCCAGCGTCGTAGCGTTGTTTCAGATGGTCTATATCCGCTTGTCCAAATTCGGGAATTTCGGCTGAAGCGTCCAAGTAGTATGCCGATTCACCCCCGCCTATCCGGCATTTGTCGGAATCGAACTCATCTCTGCATAGTTCTACGAATTCCTCTGGAAAGCTAGCGATTCGAATTTGCCAGGTACTCCCATCCGCTTCTCCATCGTAGGGGGCAAGAAAGAGATTTTCGAATTGTTTTAGAGAAACATAATCGCTGTGGACATCGTAGTAGTGAAGGAAGAGGAAAAGAGGGTCTTCTCCCCGATCGGTGATCCAGTTAATCGCTTTGTCGGTGATCGACTTGCTGGGAAGTCGCTGATCGACAGGAGTCTGTAGAAAAAGAAAACGATCGAAGTCTCTTGTTATTCCGTAGTTTTCCTTCAAAAGCCATGAAGAACCCACAGCAGCCGCGCTCTGCCATCCTGACTCTTTCAATGTTTTTGCCAGAGTGGGAATATTACTGGGGAGTCTCCCGTAGCTGTTGATCACTTGGTGCCTTAAAGGATAAAGACCAGTGAGCATCGATGCGTGGGCAGGGAGGGTCCATGGGGAGGTGGAGCTGACGTCCAAGAAGACGACACCTCCTTCGGCCAGTTGGTCGATTTCTGGCGAGGTTAGTTTCTTGTAGCCATAGGATCCGAGATGGTCTGCCCTCAGCGTATCAATGGAGATTAGGATGATTAGGTTCGGCTCGGTCGGAACTGCCGTTGCCGACTCACCACCCCCGGTGTCTATGAGGCTCGAATTCTCCGAAGTTCCGAAGCCGCATGCGGAGAGACATAATATTACGAACACGCTTGAAGCGGTGAGGAAAAAGGATTTGCGCCAGCATTCTGAGAGCTTCACCTGAAGCGCTATCGGATTTCTCATGGCAGATATCCCAGAGCCCGGAGTTTTCGCATTTCTTCCTCGGAGATTTCGATTTGCTCTGAGCGGGATGGCCGCGAACGGAAATTTCCGTGACGTTTAAGCAGTGCGGCTTCCAGCTCAGTTCCGATTTTGGAATGAGAAGGAGAATTGGCCGTTAGAAGGTTGACTGTCTCGTCGGGGTCGGACTCGAGATCGTATAGGAACCACGAATCTTCCTTCCGATCGTGAATCAATTTGTGAGCCCCTTGGCGAATCGAGTAGAAGACAGGATAGATATCATCCATTATAAGTTCGTGGGTCATGCCTCCGGAAGCTTCTCCGAAAAGAAGACGTTTCTCGAAAGCCGGACTTTTACTAGACGAAAAAAGAGATCTTAGGTCCAGTCCGTCTAGCCCGGAAATATTCTCGACGGAAGTTGTGGAGAGAATCGTGGGAACGATGTCGACCAGGGAAACAGGCGTATCGATTCGAATGCCTTTAGGGATGCCGGGTCCGCGAATAATGAGGGGAACGTGGAGCATCTCCTGATACATGGTGAGGAAATGATCCATGCGCCCGTGTTCCATGAACTCTTCGCCGTGGTCTGATGTGATCACAGTGAGCGTATTCTCGAGTAGACCCTCGGCCTCGATTTGGCTGAAGAGACGCCCTAACTCATTGTCGAGTTGACGAATTCCGGCGTCGTAGAGTTCCTTGAGGTGACGGATATCGGCGTCGTCAAAAAAAATCTTGCCTACAGAGCGGTCGACCGCCAAATAATTGTCGGGCGTGCCAATTCGACATTTGGTGGGGTCATAGTTTTCGTGGCACATCTCGACGTAATCGTCTTCAAAGCTCGCTTGGGCGAGCTGCCACCCCGTTCCGTCGGCTTTGCCGCTATAGGGCGTCACGAAGAGGCGTTCGTATTCGGGCAGTGAAACGTAATCGCTGTGAACGTCGTAGTAGTGGATGAAGAGAAAGAGGGGCTGATCTTTGCTTTCGCGAATCCATTCCAACGCCTGGTCGGTGATCCACGTGTTGGGGGCACGACGGTCCGGGATATCGTCGACAAATAGGTATTGATCGAAATCACGAGTGATGCCCTGGCGATCTTTTTTGAGCCAGCCCGAGTTCACCACAGCAGCTGTCCGGTATCCCTCTCTCGCGAGAAATTGTGCGAGGGTTGGAACTTCATCAGGCAGCGAGGTAAAGAAGGTCTCGACACCATGCCTCAGTGGGTAGAGCCCGGTGAGCATCGAGGCATGGGCGGGGGCGGTCCACGGTGCGGGTGAGCTCGCATCTTCAAAGACCACCCCTCGGGAGGCGAACGCATCCAAAACGGGGGAAGTGAGTCGGGGGTAGCCGTAGAGACTCAGGTGATCGGCCCGGAGAGTGTCGATGGAGATGAGAATGACGAGCGGCGGCCTCGACTTGGCCGTAACGGCCGCCTGGGGCTCGCTTGAGACTGGCTCGGGACTCGGAGAGCAGCTGGCCAAGAAAAATAGGAAGCAGAGGATGAGCCCTAGCATCCTACGGTGATCTATTAGGGCCGTCTGCATTTCGTGATTCTAGCCCCGGTAAGATCGGGCAGAAACCCTGCCGGTCCTCCGTTTCGGCCCGCCCCCCGGAGGGCTAACATCGACCACGGTCAAATTGGCAGTTTGGCTGTCGGCGGAATAAGCTCTGAGGCCTCCGCCGCCCTTCCGCCATGGCGGGTCCCACGCCGGCGTACACCGATTCGAATGCACCATAAAAAACGGAGTGACATCATGAAATCGAGCGACGCACTGGCCCGAGTCCTTTTCGCAGGAATCTTTTCATTGACTGTTTTGGTTGCCTGCGGAGACCAGCAGGAGCCCGCTCCCGATGCCGGCCAGGGCTCCGGCACGGCGGCTTCAGACGATGGATCCGGTGCCATCAAGATGCCCCCGCTTCCGTCTGGGCCGAAGAGCCCGGGACAGGAGTTGGCCGCGAAGATCGAAGTTCCCGACTTCTATCCCTCCGATGGGCCGATCTACCCCGATACCAAGCCGAGCAAGTCCTTCGTGACAGGAAATAAGATCAACCTGATGTTTGGTACCGAGGATTCCACAGAGAAAGTACTTGATTTCATGAACAAGGAGCTTCCGAGTCTGGGCTGGAATAACGCGGACGTTCAGCGGATGGGCCCGGCCATTTCGATTGCGGCGACCAAACCGGGCCGGGAACTGACTGTTCTTTTGAGTCCGGTCGATTCAGGCAGGCCGACGGAAACAACACTCATCGCGGTGGTGATCACCAACTGACCAAGCATCGCCGCGAACCCCAATTCTACTCGATGTAGCCGAGAGATCTGAGCTGCTGTCGGGTTTCGGGGTCCATCACCTGCATGCGTGGGGGCTCTGCATTTCCCCCCCCGCCTAGCTCTTGGGAAGTCATCCAGGATCGCAGCCGGGCCAGCAACTTTTCCCGGAGTTCGGGGGCCTGCTCGGAGAGATCGTCGAGTTCCTCTGGGTCTGCGATCAGGTCGAAGAGTT
>JAQWNI010000108.1 GCA_029268645.1 Myxococcota bacterium | reverse complement strand
GTAATCTGATAACGCGAAATCAGCGAAATCGGGATCAAATAAAACAGGGGCACCAGCACCCCGACCACGATGCCCAAGTTTCGAATGCTCTGGGCTGGCACAGAGTCTGGATCTTTTGCCGCCTCGGGAAATTCGATCAAGGTGAGAATCACTCCGCCCATCAAGGTGCCCAAACCCGAGACAGCTTTCCCAGAAAAGGAGAGGCCTGCGTTGAACATCCCCTCTTGCCTGAGCCCCGTGCGTAATTCCTGATCATCCACCAAGTCCGCCACAATCGAAGCCGCGATAATGCCCTGCACGACAGCAATCGCGGCCGCGATATTGCCAAAACCAATCAAGATATAGAGCAACATCGGATCGCCATTGGCCGGCAAAAGATCCATGAACCGAGCCGTCACCAGCGCGATGCCTTCAAATAGGCTGACCGTCGAGCAGGTAATCAGAATGTGCTTCTTATCCCACCGCTTTTGAATCACCGCAACCAACGGAAAGGCGGCGAGGGCCCCGAAGCCAATGAAAGTAAGCCATCGAAGGTCTTCTGTCGTTAGACCCCAGAAAAAGGTCGTCATGTACATGCCGAGATTGGCTGTCGTTCCCGCGATCGCGGACGAAATCAAAACGATCGAAAAAATCAGCGCGTATTGTGGATTCCGTAAGGCTTCTTTTAGATCATTTAGAGTCTGCTTGAGCCCAAAGCCTTTCTCATCCTCGGCCGGCTGCCGGAGATAAGGGATTTCTCGCCAGGTGAGCAGGGTGGTCGCCAGGGCGCCAGCCGAGAGCATGCAGCCGGCCAGGAGGGCCATCGGGGCATACCCGGCGGGGTTCAACTGGCCGGCCGGAAAAGCCTCGGTGGCGGGCATGATGTAGGTGTAAACGAATAAAGGAAAGCTTCCCCCCACCAACCAGCCCACGGCAAAACGAAAAGCCATCACCGACGTACGCTCGAAGTAGTCGTCTGAAAGCTCCGCCGCAATGGCCGACCAGGGCACGAAATAAAGCGTCATGAAACCCCGGGTCAGAAGCGTGAAGGCCAGCAACCAGCCGAAGAGCTGCATTTCGGAAAGACCGGCCGGCGGAACGAAAACCGCATACAGGCAGGCGCCGAGGGGCAGCGCAGAAATCAGCATTAAGGGGTGACGACGCCCGTAGCGCGTCACGGCATGGTCGGACAAGGTCGCGACCACGGGATCCGTGATGGCATCGAACACCACGGAAATGGCGAGGGCCACGGAAACCAGCACCGGCTCGACGCCCAGGATCTGGTTATAGAACAAAAGAACGAAGGTATTAAAAACCAGATTCTTGATCGTGTCGGGAATCGCACCGATTCCCTGATAGAGCTTGGTCGAAAAGCTCAGCGGCCCATCGCGTTCCTTTCTTTGATAAAGGGGGGCTTGTTCCGGGGAAGTGGATGCGGACATGGAGTCTATGGGCGTCCTGAGGGGCGGTAAGGGGAGAGAACCCGAGACCTTACCCCAGCGAGAAATGCCCGGGGGGCCATTCTTGCCCACGAGGCGTTCTCGGCGCCGGTTTTCGAAGACCCCGTTCCGCACAGCGATATGAATTTAGACCGCCGGTGCTTGCCAGAGCTCCTCGCCAGGGGCACCCTTGCGGAGGATTCCTAGTCGGGCTCGGCGTTCAGAATCATCTCGGGATCCCCCCCTCTCTCCGCCGAAGGAGCTCGCCCTTGTCGATTCATTTCTACTCCCCTGTCTCCACCACAGCCCGATTGCGCAGCACCCTGCTCGCGGCCCTCGGCCTAGCCCTCGCGTTCGGATGCAACGAAGCGCCGCCGCCGGACCCCGTCTTTGTGCCCGCTGACTTTGTGGTCGAAGAAAGCGCCGACGGATTCAGCGTTTCCGGCGCTGAACCCGGCGCCGAACTGGCTCTCTTGGATGCCAGCGGAGAAGAGATTGACCGCGGCACGGTGAATGCCGCGGGCGGACTCGATTTTTTCGGAGTCCCCTTGGCGGAGGGCTACGTGATCGAAGAAACCACGGGCCTTGAAAGGGAACGAGCGGAAAGCCTGTCGGCCATCGCCACCGACTATTCCGAGCCGGGCCCCTACACGGTGGGGGTCACGACCCTCCCGATGGCGGATCGAAACATCGACGTCTTTTATCCGGCGGCCCCCGGCAGCGAGGCCGGTCAACCCTTCGCGACTTATGAGTTGATCGCCCCTTTTCCACCTGATGTCCAAGCGCTGATCCTGGCCCTCGCACCGGATGTCAACAGTGAGGTGGTGCTGCCCGCCTATCGCGACCTCCCAGGCGACAGCAGTGGTCCGTTTCCGATGCTGATTTTCAGCCATGGCTCCGGCGGGTTTCGCGAAGCCTATTCGCAATTTCTCGCCAACATGGCCTCTCACGGTTTTGTCGTGGGTTCGCTGGATGTGCTCGAGTTCGGGTTGCTGGCACGGCTCGGCCTCGGCCCCGCCGAAGAAGACCAACGAACCCCCCAGGACCTCGTCGATGAAGCGCTTGCGCTCCTTGAGGCCACCTCCGACGACAACGGTTCGCTCCTGGCTGGAACCGTCGATGCCGAGCAGGTCGCCACTTTGGGCCATTCGGCCGGCGGCCGCGTGGCCTTCGCGTTCTTAACTGAACGCCCGCAGATAAAAACCCACGTCGGGTATGCAACGGTCCCCTTCGAGGGCACGCCCACCCTGCCGGTGCTGCTCTTGCTCGGCGCCGAAGACGAAGCCATCACTCCGGCGACAACGCTTGCCATCTACGATCCGCTCGCGCCCCCCAAGCGCTATGTGGCGGTGGGCGGCGCCGGTCACAACAGCTTTACCGATCAGTGCGAAATCATTTACAACGGAAACGACGTCATCGCCGCAGCCCAGGCAATCTTCGGGCTGGCATTTCCCGACAGCTTGGCGGCACTCGCCCGGGATGGCTGCCGAGAAGAGAACATGCCACCGAGTGAGTTCTGGAAAATTGCCCAGCACTACACGGTGGCTCATCTCAAATATGTTTTTGGCGAAAACAGCCAACCCCTGGGCTTAGAAACCGGCGCCTTGGCGCTTTTTCCCGAGGCCGAAATCGACTACCGCTTCAGCACGCCGGCTCCCGAAATCACCGCAGGCCAAGTCACCTTTTTCAATCACTGTGCGGTCGACCTTACCCTGCGTTCAAGCGGGCCTGCGCTCGGCACCCTAGCCAGCGGTCGCCCGCTCAGCGTACCGATCTCGGCGTTTAACGCCGGGGCGCAAAATGCCGTCATCGCCTACCCCAATCTTTCCGCCGACCAATGCTCGGTGGACTTCTGCGATGGGTGGACGGCCCTCGGTGGGATTCCGGGCACGGTGCAACGGGCCGGGTTCATGTGGGAAGCCCCCAACGAAACCTACGCGGCCTATTGCAATCCAAACCTCAGCGGCCGAAGCCTCTGCGCCGTGCAGAAAAACTGCTGCGGGCCCGACATGGTGCAAGACGGCACCTTCGGCACCACCTGGGAGTTCACCCCCTCCGGCGCCGCGGACCTCGACTATCCCGACATCAGCACCAACTACGGCTTCGGCCCCAACACCCCGCCCAACCTCTGCCCGACCGGAGGCCCCGACGACTGCGTGAGCGCCGCGGCCAACATCTTCTTTAATGTGCCGATCAAATGGACGTCCAACCAAACCTGCTCGTTTACCTCAGCGGCAACAACCATCACCGGCCTGCAGTGCTTGGAAGCCAGCTGCACCGATGCCTATCAGCATCCGACCGACGACAAGCAGAGCAGCTGTCCATCGGATAGCGGTCGAGGTTATTTGGTCGAATACTGCCCAGACGGCCAAGCCCTGCCGACACCGCCGGGGTAACCCCCCATCCGGTGTCAGCCGCTATGCTTCCCCAGCCAGCAAAACCCATCGGCGCCCCATCACGATATAGCCTGATCGGCCGCGCCAGCTCTGGAGGACAAGCATGAGTGAAAATCCCTTTCTCGCCGGGAACTTCGGCCCCGTCGATGATGAACTCACCGTTGATTCTTTGTCGGTCACGGGGGAGATCCCCAAAGAGCTCGCGGGACACCTGCTGCGCATCGGCCCGAACCCGATTGATCCCGATCCGAAAAACCATCATTGGTTTCTCGGCAGCGGCATGGTGCACGACGTTCACATTCGTGACGGAAAGGCGCTCTCTTACCGCAACCGCTACGTGCGAGACGATCACGTGGTGGCCGCCAAGGGGTGGCCGCCGGTCGAAGGGCCTGTCCAAGAGATGGATCTCGGCGGCGGCGTCGCCAACACCAACGTGATCAGCCACGCGGGCAAAACCTTCGCCATCGTGGAAGCCGGCAACCTGCCCGTCGAACTCGACGACCAGCTCGACACCGTGCGCCGAAGCGACTTCGACGGCACCTTGACCGGCGGTTTCTCGGCGCATCCCCACCTCGATCCTCAAACTGGAGAACTGCACGCGGCCGTCTACTCGCCGGCCTGGGAACACATTCGCCATCTCGTCGTCGGCGCCGACGGCCGGGTCCAGCGCAGCGTCGATGTCCCGGTGCCGGGCCGACCGATGGTGCACGATTGCATGTTCACCCAGAACTACTTCATCTTGCTCGACCTCCCGGTGATTCTCGATGTCGGTGTGGCCGAGGCCGGGTTTTCATTGCCCTACAAGTGGACCCCCGACTACGGGGCCCGCATTGGCCTGTTGCCCCGAAACGGCGAAGCCGACGAAGTCACCTGGCACGAGGTCGAGCCGTGTTTCATTTTTCACCCGATGAACGCCTACGAGGACGACCGGGGTCACGTCGTCATGGACGTGGTGCGTCATTCAAAGATGTTCGATCACGACATGAACGGCCCAAGTGAAGGAACATCAAGCCTCGACCGCTGGGTCATTGATCCGACAAAGAGCCAAGCTTCCGAACACCGCATCGATGACCGCAGCCAAGAATTCCCGCGCTTCGATGAACGCCGCGCCGGCCAGTCCTATCGGTTTGGCTACACGGCCAACGTCGGGTACGACTCATCCCTCGGCGGCATCAAGAAGCACGATCTCGAAAAGGGAACCGGCGAAGTCCACAACGAGGGAGACGAGCGTTTCTTCCTCGAACCCGTCTTCGTACCGGCCTCCCCGGACGCCGCCGAAGACGATGGCTGGATCATGGCTTACGTATACGATCGCTCGACCAACAAAAGCGATATCACGATCTTCCACGCACAGGATTTCTCGGGCGCTCCGCAAGCCACCATTCAGCTGCCCCAGAGAGTCCCCTTCGGATTTCACGGCAACTGGGTGCCCGAGAACCACTAAGCAGCCGGCTCGCGTCGCCTCAAAGCAAAGCCTTGCCTTCGCGGAGCCCGGGCCCGGGCTTACTGGTCGCGCTGCGTCCAGTCGAGATCCGACAAAGAAGCCAGCGCCAGCACCAGCGCTTGGGTGCCGGACCGACCGTGACCCTGGGCTGCCAGCGCCTCATAGAGCTGCTTGGCCAAGGCTAAGCCCGGCAAGGCCAGCCCCCGCTGGTTGGCCTCGGCCAGTGCGATCCCCATGTCCTTGATGAAGTGCTCAACAAAAAAACCCGGATCAAAATCGTTTTCGACGATGCGTGGCCCCAAGTGAGAAAGCGCCCAGCTTCCCGCCGCCCCGGAAGCCACGGAACGCAAAACCGTTTCGAGATCTAACCCGGCTCGGTGACCGTACAGCAGGGCTTCGCAGACCCCAATCATGTTGGTGGCAATCAAGGTTTGGTTGACCATCTTGGTGTGCTGTCCGGCACCGGGCCCGCCTTGACGGACAATCGTATCCCCCATGGCGGCCCAGCACGGACCCAAAGCCTCGAAGGCCTTGGCGTCGCCGCCCACCATGATGGAAAGCGTGCCCTGCCGGGCGCCGAGGTCTCCGCCGGAGACCGGTGCATCGAGGGCCACCACGCCCTTCTGCTGGGCCTGCTCGGCGATTTCCTCCGCCAAGCTCGGTTCGCTGGTCGTCATGTCGACGACAATTTGGCCGGGTGAGCAGCCGCCCAAAATGCCTTCTTGTCCCAAGAAAACTTCCCGCACATCGGCCGGAAAGCCCACGATGGCGAAGACCACGTCGCTCTGCTCGGCCACCCGGCGAGGCGATTCCGCCCAGTCGGCGCCGGCCTCCAACAAAGGCTGGGCTTTGCTGCGCGTACGCGAAAACACCGTGGTGTGAAAGCCGGCTTGAAGCAGATGGGAGGCCATGCTGGACCCCATCACGCCGGTCCCGATCCAACCCACCCGCGTGCGACCGGGCTCAATCTTCACGACCCTGTTTCTCCTTTTTTCGACAAGGCGTCGAGCTGCGCGCGCGAACTTCGCTGCTCGGCGCGAAGTAAACCGATTTCGCTGTAGTTGCCCAGTCCCTGGGCTTGCTCGATCAGCTGATCCACCGTGGCGATGCGGGTTTTGAGCACGGACGGTGTCGGCTCCACCCGGGCTATGTCGAGCAGCCGAAGAGCCTCCAGGGGCTGCCCTCGGTCCAGATAACGCTGAGCGCGCTCGGCCAAAACATCGGGGCCCCCCGCCAGCTCGACCAGGTCGGCATCCACCGCAGAAGCGGGCACCCCATAGAGATTCGCAACGCTTTCATAGTCGTACCAACCCGAGACAATTTCCCAGATCGTCCGCACCCCCCAAGACACCTTGCCGTGGCCCTGGCTGAGCTGCAAAGACTCGGGCAGCTCAATTTCTTCCATCAGCTCGCCCACGGTTCGGCCTTCGTTCATCCCCTGAATGGTCTGATCCCAGGTGTACTGCACGGCGTCCCGCATCTGCTTCACGCTGGACTGTATGTAGTCTTCCCCTTCGACGATTCGGAAATGAGAGTGGGCGATCACCTTGGGGTTCAGTTCCAGAACCAGGTTCATCGCATCGATGTAATCAAGCGGATCTCGATACTTTTCACCCCTTACGGTGTAGAGATTCGGAAACATCGGGTACAGAGTCCCGAAGAGATCTCCGGTAAAGAGAATCCGTGACTCAGGCAGCCAGAGCAAGATACCGTCTTCACCCTCGCCTCCGTTTTCCGGGGCGATCACGACGAACTTCACCCCGCCCAACTCGAATTCGTAGGGCGCGCCCGGATACACCTCCCTTTTTTCTTTTTCTTGAAGATTCCAATAGGGACGAGGCCCGCCTGTTTCCGGCTCGAGGGAAACCCGAGTCGGATACAAAACATGGTTGCGCCGTTTAAAATATTCGATCGGCTCTTGCTGAAGCCGGGCCATGTAGTCGTAGCGATGGTGGGTCACCAGCTCGGCGCCGGCGTCGAAATCGGGCTGCCAGGCCGTGATGCCTCCGGAGTGGTCTATATGCGCATGGGTCAAGATGATCTTGCGGATGGGCCCGGTGGCGGCCTCTCGAATCAAAGCCTGCTGGTCCGCCATGCGACCCGCAAAACCGGTGTCGACCAAGACCGACCCCTCGTCGGTATTGATCAAGAAGATCGCGCCCTCCCCTTCGACCTTGTAAACGAAGTCGTTGATGGGGACGAGAGAAGATGAGAGCGACTGAAGATCGTCGACCCGCTGAGGGACATCGGCTTCCACCGTGCGTTCCTCCGCATGACACGCCGCTGCACTCAGCAAGACCAGAAAGACAACCCACCACCTCATGGTATTTTCTCCGTTCTTCGAAAAGAAAGCGTGCCCTATTAGATGCGAAAAAAACCCCGCGGCGCAACGCATTTCACGCCCTCTTGCCGATCAGCGTGACAAAAACCAACCCCTCTGGAAACAGCTTAACTGCAACAAGTCGCAGAGGGCGAATCGTGTAAACCAAGCCCTTCCTTCGATGAGCCCCTCTTTTAACCGGTCTTTTTCGAGCCGGTCATCCAGACAGACCTTCTTCCAAAATGCATTCCAGCCGCTTCACAAAGCTCCACCCGAGCTTCAATCGCCACCTCTCAGTTGAAATCATGTTTTCCTTTCGCTCCACCGATTAGACCGCACGTGCTGATACACTCAATCGATTCGTCCTTCGTGCCCACCTCCAACCGTTTTGCCTGAACTGCGAGCGTCTTCCCCATGCCGAAACCTCATTCTGCTTCGAAACTCAAAGACGCCTGGGGTGTGCTGCGTGACTTTGGCGTCTGGGCGCTCTGTGCCCAGGTCTTGGGCTGGGCGGGTGTTTATCGCCTTTTGCTCTTGGTCGGCGGAGCCGTATCGGTCATGGACGACCGGGCCAAGATCCCGCTTCAATTTGGCGAACTCACCGCCGACGATGTTGGCGAATACTGCGTCCTACGATCCGACGCCGACCCCCAGGTAATCCGACGCCGTCTATTTGACGGGCATCAGTGCCTGATTGCACGCAGCGAAGACGGCGAAATGGTGGCCAACCTGTGGTTTGGGTCCGGCCGAATCAAGGTGGACTTCGCGGGCTGCTACATCGAGCCCCGCAGCAAGTGCATGTACCTCTACGACGAATATGTGGCCGAACACTACCGCGGCCTCGGGGTGGCAGGAGGCTTAGAAACCTACCGCAACCAGTACCTCCAAGAGCAAGGTATCATCTTAGTCGTTGGCGCCGTTTGGCCTGGCAATCACATCTCCCTCAACCGAACCCGTAAGCGAGACTATCCAGAGTTGGGCTACGTGAGCGCGTGGAAGATTTTTGGTTGGACGCACAGCCGCCTTTCACTTCGCGACAACGGCTACCCGCCGCTCATCAAAGCGGCCTACTCGTCGAAGGACGCGAGCCGCGCGCTACCGATCGAAAGACTGGAAGGGGCTGGGGTCAAGCGCCCCGCCTGAATTTCCGGTCCGCGTGACGTGCGGGCCCTCCCGTGCGCCGAAGCCCTCAGGCCGAATGCCGAAAGCCTAAGCCATTGCGACGGCCGGCGGGCGAATTCCAGATCCAGAGCTTGCCTCGAAAGCGCAGCCAGATCGCATAGCCAAGCCGAATACTCGGCACGCCATCGGACACATCGCTGCGCAGGGTCTCGGCATTGGCCACGTTCATGAAGAAGACGTCCCGGCTATCACAATCGGGCACTCTCTTTCGCGCCGCAGTATTGATGGGCCAGCGGGTTCTCGCCAAGCGTTGCCCCCGAAGAGAAGGGGCCGTCATGGACCCATAGCTATAAAAAACCCAGGATGGAAAAAAGAAGGTGACACCGTCGATCACCTCGGTGGGCTCGCGGCTGGCAAACACGTACCCCACGATGGTCGAACCATCAAAGTTGGCCACGCAGATATCGTTTCGCTCAAACGCAAAGCCAAAGTCCACCCCCTGAAGTTCAGGGTGCAGGGATCGGTGGAAGAGATCGCCCTCGGTCACCTGTCGAGCCGGATACCGATCACTGGTTTCGAAGTCATGAGGCTTGCCAGAACTCAACCCCAGCATGCAGACTTCGAACGAAACAAAGCGGTTCAAAAACCGCGCCAGTCCCGTCACAGCGAGCTGATACACCCCATGGCGCTTTCGAAAAGCCTGAATTTCTTGCCAGCCACTCATCGATGCTTGCTCGTCTCCCGTTTCATGAATCAGATGCTTTGGCCCAACCAGGGTTTGCGCTCACAACCCGGGCGCCGCCCCTGAGCCCGCGCCTCAACGTCCTTCGAGTTTCTTTCGTAGCGCCGGCGACTGGGCTTTAGCCCGCTGAATATCTTCTAAAGCCTTCACTTGAATAGCGCCGCGGCCTGCGAGCGCCGTCCCATAGCTGGGCCGCGCCCGGTAGCGCTCGACATAGCGCACCACCCCCGGCCGACGCCCCTCGCCAAAATAAAGATCCATCCAGTCGGCCTCATCCAATCGCTCCAAGATGGCCACCCAGCCGACATCGGCCAAGGTCAGCTGGTCTCCGCACACCCAAGAACGCTCATCGCCCAAGGTGGCTTCGAGATGATCGAGATGACCGGCCATGTTTTCCCGGGCCTTTTTGAGGGTCTTGAGCAATGGGGAGGGCAGCCCCTTCAGCCCGCGGAGCTTCAGCACCATAAAGAGCAAAGGCCGACGACGATCCGCATGAAACAGCAGGCCTTCTACAATCCGAAACCACGGGATCGAGGGCAACATGGCGGCAAAAAGCGGAAACGTCAAAGCCGGAACGCTATCGCCGGCCCGGTCGGGGCCCCCGTCGAGCGGATTGCCCTTGAGCGCCCCGAAGTCGACCCACTGACTCACCGCAGCCCGGCCTTCCGGGCTGGATCCGAGCAGCCGCTGGCCCATTTTCCCGGCGTGTTGGGCGGCGTAGACAATCTGCTCATGAGACTCGTAAATCGGATGGCCTTGGTGGACCAACACCGGCACGGTGCCACCGGGGTTCACCCGAAGAAAAGCCGGCCGGATATTTTCATAGGCCCCGGTTTCAATCAGTTCGATTTCGTGGCCCGTATAGGCGAGACCCAATTCGTCCATGCAAAACCGCAGCTTCTTGGAACAGAGAGAAAGAGGGTTGTGATAGACCTCCCATTCGGCCTCGTGGGGCAGATTGATCTCGCCTCGGTAGCCCGGCGCCGGGGTGCCCGTGGGCCGGCGGCGCCGCTCGGACCAATAGGCGCTTCCCGCAAAAGCCAGCAAGACCAAAAGCAACAGCAATATCCCCGCGCCCATCTTGTCCTCTCAGGCCGAGTGGCCGTCGGTGACTCAATCTAGCAGCCCCGCGACACGCCCCCGGGCGGCTGGCCCGGCTCTCTTCGGCCTGGCCAGCGCAGCCCGATGCCGGAGCGCCGCCACGCGGCTACCCTCAGCGACCGTCTGTAGCCTGCTTCGGGATGCAGCCGCCTCTCCATTCTCCTCTCCACTCTCCACTCCAACTCCACTCTCCAACTCCACCCTCCCCCTCCAACCCCCGTCCGTTCGCCACGAGGATTGCCATCCATGCCGCATCCGAGAACCCCGGTCCTGGTCGGTGTGGGCCAGCTTCTTTATCGCGACCAAGACCTGGCCCAGCCCGTCGAACCCGTCGACATGATGCTTGCCGCCCTGAAGCAAGCCGAAGAAGACAGCCAATCGCGGATCTTGTCCTCCGTGCAGTCGGTGCGGGTGATTCGGGGGCTCTGGCGTTACGGAGACCCCGGACGATATTTGGCCGAAGCCATCGGGGCCCCGGGTGCCCAGACGGTCGGCACGCTTTTTGGAGGCAATCACGTCCAAGCCCTGCTGAACCGCAGCTGCCTTGAAATTTTAAGCGGCGAGTTGGATGTGGTGGCCCTGACCGGGGCCGAAAATGGCCACACCCTCAACAAGGCCTACCGGGCTGGGTTGACCCTGCCCACCAAAGAGCTGCCCGGCAAGCCCGACCTAAAGGTCGGCACCCAAAAAGTGGAGTTTCACGAAGCCGAAGCCGCCCGGGGCATTCGCATGCCGACCCAGGTTTACCCTATTTACGAAAATGCCATACGCTATGCCCGGGGCGAAAGCGTCGCCGAACACCTCAAGCGCATTTCCGAACTGTGGGCGCGGTTTAACGAGATCGGCCTGACCAACCCCAACGCCTGGATTCAAGAGCGCTACAGCGCAGAAACCATTCGCACCCCGGGCCCAACCAATCGCCCGATCAGCTTTCCCTACACGAAGCTGATGAACGCCAACAGCAACGTCGACATGTCGGCGGCGCTGCTGCTTTGCTCTGTCGAAAAGGCCCAGGCTTTGGGGGTCCCGGAATCCCTCTGGATCTACCCCCATGCGGGCACCGAGGGCTACGACCTTCCCAGCGCCTCGGTGCGCCAAGACCTGCATTCTTCACCGGCCATCCGGCTGGCCGGACAGCGTTTGTTTGAACTCGCCGGCGTGGGACCCGACGACTTCGATTGGGTCGACCTGTACAGCTGTTTTCCCTCGGTGGTTCAAATCGCCGCACAAGAACTCGGGCTGGACGAAACGCGTCCGCTGACCCTCACCGGCGGGCTCACCTTTGGGGGCGGGCCCCTGAACAACTACGTGATGCATTCGATTGCGCGAACCGTTGAGAAGCTGCGCGAGGACCCATCGAAGAAGGCCCTGGTGACCGCCAACGGGGGCAATATCGAAAAGCACGCTTTGGCGATTTATTCGGGGACCCCGCCCCGCCAAGACTTTCAGTGGGCGTCGGTGCAAGACGAGATCGATCGGCTGCCGGCCCGGGTGGCGCGGGTTGAATACGCGGGCCCGGTGGACCTCGAGTCCTATGCGGTGATGTATCAGGGCGATACCCCGTCGGTGGCCCACTGCGCATGCTTGACCCCCCAAGGCGAACGCACCTGGGTCAATCTCGAAGACCCCGACCTGATTCAAGCCATGACGGAAACCGAATTCTGTGGACGCTCGGGTCAGATCGACTCGGCGGGCCAACTGATTCTTGACTGATTCACTGCGAGGCGATGCATCATGACTCCCCAAGCCGTCTTTTACCGCTACCTGCTGAACCCCGTGATGCGGGGCCTGCTGCGATCGCCGCTGCATGGCGTGGCGAGCGGCAGCATTGGCATTTTGCACTTTAAGGGGCGCCGCAGTGGTCGCCCCCTGGACACGCCCCTGAGCTATATGCGCGAAGGCCAAACCGTGCGGCTGCTTTCGGCGACCACCACCCGCTGGTGGATCAACTTTCGCGGCGTCGAGAGCGCCCCGGTGGAAATGGAAATAGCCGGCCAGCGTTTCCCGGGCCGGGCTCGACTTTTTGAGGCCGATCAAGAAGGGCTGCGAGAAGGAGTGCGCCAGTTTATTGCGGCGGTGCCCCGGGACGCCCCCATCTATGGGCTCAAACTCGACGCCCAAAAGCAAGTGACCGAAGACAGCCTGGCCGCCCAAGCGGCGACCTTGATCTTGGTGCAGGTCGACCTCGACTAGCCGAAGGCATCCGGGCAGCGCTGATCCCGAGCGGTCGCGCGTTTCCCCGGCAGCAGGACCTTTAAGAAGCAGCGGGGGCCGAGTCGGAAGCCGATGCCTTGGCGGCGGCCTCGGCCTGCTCGGCTTCGACTTCCTGCAGCGCGTGCTGGGCCACCCGGGCCACAAAGACGCAAACGATCAGGGTGACCACAAAGCCCACCACCAAGACGATTTCGTGGGCGGTACTGAGGTTGTCGACCCCGGCACTTTTTTGCGCCACATGGCGGGCCACGGTGCCGAAATAAACGGTGGCAAAGTTGCCGGGAATGACCCCGACCAGCGAAAGCAAGAACGGACCAAAGCGAACGTTGCTGGCCCCCAAGACGGCATTGAGCATGGAAAAATTAAACGGCCCAAGGCGCAGCAAGATCATCAGGCTTAAGCCCTTGGCGGTGACCGCAGATTCCACTGCGGCGGCTTTCGGGTAGCGGAGCAGCAGCCGTTCCAGGCGCTGCTTCAGAAGCGAGCGGAAAATGAAAAAACCGAGGCTCGCCGCAAAAATATTGGCGAAGGCCACGATCAGCGTGCCTTCCCACAGCCCAAACGCCACCCCGGCGGCCACGGCCAGAAGCATTTCGGGCAATTGAAGGAAGGTCAGCACGGTAAAGACCAGCACGTAGGCCAGCGGCCCCCACCAGCCCAGGCTTCGAATCCAAGCCTCGAAGCGCGGCAACTCGGCCCCGAACCACTCACCCGTGTAGGCCACGACGCCGATCATCGCCGCAAGGCCCAAAAGGATCAAAATCATCCGCCGCAGTCGGCGGGGGCTAGACAACACCCCCTTGAGGGATTGGCGGAACCCAATTCGCGAAGAGGCTGTGGCGGTCAAGAGCAATCCATCCTGCTGCGGCGTCATGCCGAATGGCCGGCGGGCCAGTTGCGTACCGAGCACAGCATAATTCAGTCGGAGACAAAATGGCGGGCCCTTCAGCCGGGGCCGATCCGGCACGGATCAAGCCCGGCTCTGCCCACTCGCCCTGGGCTCGGCACACTGGGGGGCCGCGCCCCCCACTGCGCCCTTCGCGGGCGCCGCGCAGCAGCCCGAAACACAGCGGGGCCGACCCTTGAGCGGACCCTCGACAGGGGTTCAGAGACCCCGGGCCCCGGCGCGCCTAGTGGCGCGTCGGGATATCGCGCTTCTGCTGGAGGGTGCGGGCCGAGAAAATCCGGTCGTCAATGTCGGGGTTGATGGCCAACCGCTCAAAGATGACTTCGGTGGTCGTGCCGCGGCTGACGTTTTCGACCACCATCCGGGTCGGCAGGATGTGTCCCTGCTCTTCATACATGTCGGTGCGAGGCGAGACCAAGGTGCGGAAGGGTTCGTCGGCGTCCTTTTTGAAGAAGTGCACCTGCAAGATGGCCGGGTCGACCTGGGCGACCCAAAAGACCACCTCGTGATAGGTCTGGCGCAGCAAGGGGCGCGCACGCACCGCCCACACGGGTTCGCCCTCGATGGTGTCGGCGGTGACGTCGAGAATTTCGTAGTCCTTCGCGTAGCGGCGCTCGAGGTCTTCGTAGGTGACGTCGGTGCCAAAGAAGGCGTCGCCCCGCTGGTTGGTCGAGATGCGCCGCACAGACCTCGAAGAGGGCAAATACACAAAGGCGTCGTGGCTGCGATCCTTGGCTTCGATTTGCAGGATCGTCATGCCGCGCAAATGGCCGGGATAGGTGAGCCGACCGATCGAGTGCATGCGGTCGTCGATGATCTTCGAGGCGGCCTCAAAGTTGCGCCGTCTTTCTTGGCCCCGACGGTTGCGGATCACCAATTCGATTTCGGCGGTGCTGTTGACGTCGTAGCGATTGACGAAGGCCGCTTCGAGCATGGCCTTCGGGTCGCCGGCGGTGTTTTCAAGACTGCCCGAGGAAACCTGGGGCGAAACCACAAAGACCCCCAGAAAGAGAACAGCCAAAAAAGAAGAGAAAGAGCGAAGCCGACTCATTTTCCCGGCGCTCTGCCCAAGAGGCGTCGAGCCTGCCTTAAAGGGGTTTCTTTGGATGCCGCGGCTGCGGTGAACACTCATGCGGATAGTTTCCTCCAGATTTCGGGAATCGGCACCTGTATATCGGCCCGAACCCCGCCTTCGTTAGGGAGAGACAACTCCAATTCACCGCCCAAAGCGTGTGCCATCTCACGTGAAACAGACAAACCCACCCCCAAGCCGCCTTCGGCTTGCCGGGTGGTGAAACCGGGTTCCATCACATGCTCAAGAAGTTCCGACGGAATGCCGGGCCCTGAATCAACCACCGAAACCGCGAGCCAACCCGTCGAACTGAGCCGGGCCGACACCCGCACCGGTTGATCGGCGGGAGACGCACGCAGTGCGTTGTCGACCAGATTCACCAGCATGCGGCCCACGTTTTCGTGGCAGCGCACGCCGCGCAGTGTGGGGTCGTGGCTGACTTCAATGCGCTCGGCCCCTTAGCGGTTTCCCAACCCACGCAGGGCGCGCTCGATCATTTCGTCGACGTTCACCACACCCGGGAGATCTTCTCGGGGCGTCGTGGCGTCCTGCACGAAGCGCTTCATGCGTTCGACCAACGAGTCGGCCAATTCGCCCAGCTGCACGGCCCGGCGATGCAACCGGGGTTCGTCCCGGGTTTGATCCGCCAAGCGTTGCGCCAGCCCGCGCATCCAGCCGAGATCTTTGCCGACGTCGTGCACGAGATCGACCGCAACGCGCGCCGTCGCCGCCCCGCGCTCGGTGCTCGCCCACTCATCGGCCAGTCGGGTGTTGTGCAGCGCAATGGCGGCCTGCGAGGCCACCGCGGTGATGAAGTCGAGCTCAAAACCCGACAACACGCTGCGCGACGCATCGAGATGAATGAGCAACAGGCCCAGGCTTTGATCGCCATGCACCAAGTGGACCACCAAATCAATTTGAGCCGCCATTAAGCGGGTGCGGGCCGGCGACGGGTCGTCGGTTTCGAGATAGGCCACGGTGCGCTGGCGCACCTGTTCGGCGGCCAGTTCGGTCAGCGCCTGGGTGGGGGGATCCATCAGGCCAGTCGACAGCGCCGGCGCCCAGGCTTCCCCTTGCCGAAGCGACACCCAACCGGCCCGCATGGAGAGACCATCGCGCAGCACTTGCAAGAGCAGCTGACTGATTTCGTCTTCGCCCCGCAGCCGCGACATGGAGGCGGCACTTTCATCGCGCAGCTGACGCAGCCATTCGGTGCGGGGTGAAAGCGCCGATTCGAGAAAACCAAAGAGCCGGCGGCGCAACACTTCCGCCCCGGCCACACACGCAAAGGCCGCCAAAAAAAGCAGCCCGAAGTCGGGACCATGCAACGACAGGCCGGCCGTGACGGCCCCCAGATAAACCACGCCCGCCGCCAGCAGCGCCGTGGCCACAAAGTAAATGGCCTGGGCCCCGATCGCGCGCACCCGCCAACCCAGATCGAACAGGTTGAAGCGACTGATCGCCACCCCAATGGGCACCGGCAACAGCAAGGCCGAAACCCACAGGCCCGTGGCCAAGAGCGTGACCGGTCCGCGATCCCACGCCATGGGGAGGCTGACCAACAGGGGCAGCGCCAGCCCACCCACCACCACAAAGCCGGCCCGGGAACGCCCGGAGGGCGAAGGCGACTCGCGCACCGCAAAGGTGCTGGAGGCCAGCAGAACCAACCACGCCAACCCCGAAAGCCCTAATAAGAGATAGACGAATATGGGCCACAGCACCGGCGCCCGGTCGAGCGCCGAAAAGGCAATGAAGCCAAGCAGAGCTGAAATGGCATAGGGGGCGTGAAACAAGCCGGGGGTGTGCCGCACCAAGGTCGATTCGGTGGGGAAGACCAGCCCCATTTGCGCCATGGCGGCCGGGGTGATCACCAGCCCAGCCATGGCGGCGACGGTGAGAAAGGTGGAGGGTTCACCGGCCACAGTGGCCAACACGATGGTCCCCATGCCGGCATAAAAAACCGCCATCGGCCCAGCCACCCGCGACTTGGAGTACACGAGCAGCAACAGCGGCAAGATCATCAGGCATAGGGCCACCAAGACGGCCGTCCCAAAAGCCACGCCGCGCTGAAGCGGCGTGTTGTCGAGCAAGTCGAGCGACACCACCTGCTCTTCCCCATGGCGCAACACGCCAACCGTTGCCTCGGGGCCCACCTGAGTGAGCACGGCATCGATTTCCCCGGCGGTGCTCACCGCCTGCCGATCCCCGGCGGCATCTTCCACCCAACGAATTTGATCGAGCATCCGCAGCGAACACCCGGCGCCCGGCAACGACAGCACGTGCCCCTTGGGCAAGATCCAACAGGGCGACCGAGTGGGCCGCGTGTCTTGCACCACCGAAAAGAGCGACACCGTGCCGACCACCAAAAGCGGCAGCAACACCAGCCCGGTTTTCACCCAGGCGCTGCGGTCGCGAGGCGGGTCGGTGTCATCGGTGGGTTCGGGGTCGTCTTCTTTGGGCGCAAAGGCAAAGATCAAAGCGGGCAGCACCAGCAGTGTGGCCACCAAGGCCCCCACAATGGAGAGCGCCACGAAGAACCCAAACGTCGCCACGGTCTGCCAAGCCGACATCATGAGGGTGAGGAAGCCTAGGGCCAGTGCAATCGAGGTCGTCACAATGGCCCGGCCGGTGTGTTGCAGGGCCGCCGACATGGCGGCCTGGGGGGTGTCGCCCTCTTCCCGACGCACCTTGTAGTGGGCGAGCAGGTGGATCGCGTCGTCGACCCCAATGCCGATCACCACAGCGGCGATCATCGCCCTCGCGACATCGAGGCTCATCCCCAGCCAACCCATGGCGCCGAGCACCACCACCACGGGCAACAAGGTTGGCACCATGGCGGCCAGACCCAGTTTCCAGGAGCGGAGGAAGATGGAGACCAGTAAGAACACAATCCCAAACGCGATCGGGAAGCTGCGGAGTTGGGTGGATTGGACGTCGCGGACCCAGTCGTGAGTAATCGCAAGCTCACCCGTCAACGCCACTTCCCAACTCTCTGGCAGATATTGAGTGATCAATTGGTTTACTTGGTGGAGAATGCCGGAAAGTTCTGTTTGCGCACGCTGCGGTGCATCGAAGGAAATCCTTAATCGAGACCGATCTAGACTCACCCAGCGGCCGAGCGTTTCTGGATCATCAAAGCCGAGCATCTCTAACAGTTCGGCATTTGCTTCGCGGCTATTGCCGGTGCGTTCGTAGGCCGGGTCATCATCGTGAAGCAAGCGATTTAC
>JAQWNI010000107.1 GCA_029268645.1 Myxococcota bacterium | reverse complement strand
AATGGGAACACTCGATTACCTCCCCCGGCGAGTTGCTCCAGTCGAGTTGATTTTCTCAAGGACATCGGCGTAGACACCCCCTTCTTTCAAATCATCGACTCGAAAGTTTAGTGGTTGCATTTCGTTTGGATAGAGTCGGAGCCAGGTCTCATATTCCACCCAAGAAACTAGGTTTCCCCATACGCACGACTGCTGACCCATTTCTGTGCGAATCCACAGCCGCGAGTTGGACACGCCATAGAGAATGGGACCATGGAGGTTGGGTTGATCGGAAAATTTCTTTCGAGTCATTCCGACCAAACTCGGTTTCAAGATCTCAATGCCGAGCATCCCAAGCAAAAGAACGCCCAGCACGAACGTGTAGGACCAGAAGAGCAAAATGACACCGATCATCAAAGAAAGGCTCGTGCGCCAGGAGCGGAGTCGCAGCTTTTCCTGATTTTCGAAGACCACGTAGTCCTCATAATTCAGGTCATATTCGCGTTCAAAGTAAAAGTGACTCTGCTCAGTCAATTGATTTCTCGGTGGGTCATTCATCGAGCCCGTGACAAGCTAACCCGATGGCCACCCTGGCCCGCGTTGCGCGTTAAAACCAGACGAAAAAACCTTCGCGTGCGATCGCTCATGATCTTCCCCATCGCTTTGCTCCAGTCGAGTTAATTTTCTCAAGGACGTCGGAGTAGACACCCGCATCTTTTAAGTCATCGACTCGAAAGTGCAGTGGTTGCATGCCGTGTGGGTGGAGTTGGAGCCAGGTCTCATTTCCCCCCCACCAATTTAGGTTTCCCCATACGCACGACAGCTCAGTCCCTTTACTGCGAAGCCACAGTCCCGAGTCGGACACGCCATAAAGAATGGGACCATGAAGGTTGGGTCGAGTGCGAAAGTGCGTTCGGCTCATTTCGAGCAAACTCGGTTTCAAGATCGTAATGCCGAGCATCCCAAGCAAAAGAACAGCCAGCACGAACGTGTAGGACCAGAAGAGCAAAATGACACCGAACACCAAAGAAAAGCTCGTGCGGGTCCAGTGGGGTCGCTTCCATTCTCGCTTCATGATGGCCGCGTACTCCTCATAGTCCAGAT
Source organism: Myxococcota bacterium (assembly GCA_029268645.1). Lineage (GTDB taxonomy): Bacteria > Myxococcota_A > UBA9160 > UBA9160 > UBA4427 > TMED88. The sequence continues at coordinate 5,687 of JAQWNI010000107.1, read as the reverse complement.
CATACTCGCGTTCAAAGTAAAACGGACTCTGCCCAGTCAATTGATTTCGCGCTTGGTCATTCATCGAGCAGGTTGAAGGAACGTTCGCCGGTGTCGAGTTCAAGCACGCTGAATTGCCAGGGGCCTGCCTCACGAGAGGCCGCAAGGCGAACCGTGCCCGCTTCGTGGGTACCCGAGACTGCAAAAGACAGCTTCGCGGCCGCCTGCTGATCGACGATTTTCATCGAACCCATGACAAGCCACCCCGGAACAATCGGTGCGCCCAGTTGCTCGCGGGCGAGTTCGCTGTTTTGGACCATCGAGAGGGCCTGCTGGTAGGGCTCGCCCGACTTCATCATCGAGGTGAACGCCGAGACGATCACCGCCGTCATCACCCCGCAAAAGGCGGTGAAAACCGCCAGCCCGATGGCGACCTTGTCCCGCGTTGAACGTTGTCGGGTGGTGCGACGGGAAGCCTCGTCGGGCACGGTTTGGGCCTCGACGATTGATCGCAGTTCGGCCTCTATGGGGTGTCTGGAAAAAAGTTTGAACCATCGTTGCGGAGGCAGAAAGTAGATCCGCGAACCGAGTTCGCTGGGTCGCCGTAAGTCGAGCCACAGGCACTCCGGCCGGGAGAAAGGTATTCCATTGACGTTCACAACGTCTTGGATCGGGATTTCAAGAGTCTTGTTCATGCTCGAAACGATCAACGTATTGCCGACCCACTCGACTCGCCGAGCGCGTCCGACCAACAGATACACGCCGATGAAAACCGCCAGACCGGTGGCGGTAAAGACAAAGCTGACCCACTTGGCTTCCGGCGGCAGCATCCGCAGGACAATGGGCAGGTAGAGCAGCCATGCCACGCAGGGGCCGAGGAGCCCGATCTTGTACGCGAGAGTGGCTCGAGAAGACAGAATCCGAGGTTGGGTTTCGGTCATACATAGCCTCCCCTGGTTTCCGGGCGCTGTTGATTGACTGGACACAACGGGTTTGATCTCTCAGTTTGAAGTTGGCTGTGCCTCTGAACTTTGAAATGCAGTTGTACAGCAGGGCTACTAGATCCGTGGTGAGCTAGCTGAACAGGAGGTAGAAGACTGAGAGAGCCGAAAGAGGAGAAAAGCCCTGGGGTGCCGTCTCGCCCTCTTCGTTTATTGCGGCTCCGCCCCGTAGGGTAATTGAAAAAATTGGAACTATGAAGAAGAAGGCGCTGAGTACAGTTGCCGACAAGTTTTACCATAAGACATCGTGATATGTTGACCCGCAGATGATGGTTTTCGACACTCCGCCGACCTCTCTGCCGCGGGCCTGAGTGTTACAGTGTTCCGCTTTACCCATTTCTCTATCGTAGCCACGCTGGCACCAAAAATGTTTCGCTGGGCGTCCATAACCATCCGTTTTTGTCCGAGTTCGTGTGGAGGGACAGCGGGCTGAAAGGTCAATAGTCAAAAGGGTGCACTTAATTTCCGGGTGATTTTAAGATAAGTACGACCATCGTGATGGTAAGTAGGAAAACCGAAGAGATGCCGACCGGCAAAGCGACATACATCAACCAACCCAACGTATGAACAAACCGATCATGGACTGTTTTGAAATTCCGGGCAAAAATAAATTGCATCAACGGCCACATGCCGGTGAACGGCGGCATGAAGACCGCGGGAAACCCAATGCGGTCGTATAATTCAGGATTGATGCGTTTGAGACGCATGCTCAGTAAAACGATACCGCCATTCCAGGCAACCGCAGCAAGGTATCCCAGGAAAAAGACGATAAGAAGAAACAGGTCGGTCTTTTCGTTCACTGTGATCCGCCCAATGTCGCGCGCTCTGTCGTGATCTGATCAAGCACCGATCACGCAATGACTGAGGAGTGGGCCTGTGGAGAGAAACCGTCCCATATCGGGATCAAAAGCAAATGGCTTTACCAAGACTCTTCTTTGCATAAGCAATACGCTCCATTCGCGCAGGCCAGCGCGACCAGGGCGTGTGCGTTTCTCCATGCAACTGATCGTCACTCCGCAGATTGAGTTCTGCAACCAAAACTGTGTCGCCCGGCCTCCATCGCAGTCCAAAACCGTCCGGAACTGTCCGATGCTGTCCGAAAGTGTCCGCTTGTGTCCGGGTTATTACGGAGGGGGGCTTCGGCCAGAGCCGGGGTCCAATGGTGGACCAGGTGGGACGGGGGTACGGGTTATGAATGCTGGCCGGAGCCAGGGCGGGCTGGTGGGAGGACGGCACAGGCTGGAAGGGTGCTCGGGATGGCCGCGTGGAGTTACTGACGGAACATAGGCAGCGCGAAGAAGAATACGAAGCTGGCCAGCGGATATGCCCAGGTGAAGAAGGTGGCAGTGGTTGTCGGTGGCTGATCTTCGAACTCCTTGCAGATCTGCTCGACTCGCCCTCCCCGAACCAAGTAGACAAAGTGAAGAAGGAGGAAAGCCGTCCCGACCACAATGGTAATGAACTTCGAGATCTCGATCGGACGGCCACGCCCCGATGCAAGCTCCGCAGCCATCAGGATGTTGAACACGTTCATCACGGCAAGCGACGACAGGCCCAATATCGCGTTGAACGCAGGCACGTCTTCGGGACCGTGGACCCGTAGCCCCCAGCGGTAGATCCGAAAAAATAGGTACCGATACATCCGCATCGTCAATTGGAGTCACGCTGCCGCGATCCCCGCCGCCTGAGGCTAACGAAGGCCGGTGTGCCCGCGCTCTTCGATGGCTGTTGAATAGGAGGATTTGTCTCTGCACCTCGGTCGTTGATCACGGTGACTTCTCCGAAAGCCTATCCACAGAGCCAGAGGCAGTAGAATTTAGGGGGACCTGCGGCGGCTCTTCGTCGCAGTTTGCTCGCCCAGACCTCTCCCGCAACGAGGGCGTCGTCATAATGTGCTCGTATAGGCTATCCCCGAGGCCCTTCAGGTAGTCGTGATCGCACTTTGCATACCACAGGGCCATCTCGATCAGCTCGTCGTTTCGGGTCTGCCAGTAGGCTCGATTCTCGTCGGACAGCGCGACGAAGGACACCCGCTCCTCGATAGCTCCGTAGAAGCGTTCAGCCTCCTCTCGGGAGCCGAACGATCCACCCGGGAGAACTCCGGGCTCCAGTCCCACGATACGAGCGAGGGCGAGGTCACGATCGTCGTGCTGAACTCTCACAAACGTTCCGCATCGCGCCTTTTTAAGTGCGTCGATTCGATTCTTGGCCTTCTCTCCGACCTTCAGGTGGACGAACACGTAGGAGCGAGAGCCAGTGATACCGGGCGACGGGATCGCCTCGTGAATGGTTGCGGACCGGATCTCGTCGAACCCGATTTCCCACTGAGGCTGCGCCGTGACGGTCACCGGGACGGGAACGCCGGCAAAGGTCTCGAACCGACTATCCAGCCAGGCACAGTCGCCGCCCGCCGAGTCCTTTGCTTCTGCTTCATTGTCAACCGGGCTTGGATCTATCGCCCCGTAGTAGGAGAGCTTCCCCCCGCGCTCGGCCAAGGCGGATAGCGGCACAAAGCCCGCGATCAGGGCACCGATCGCTGCACATCCAAGTAGGAGAGATCGACTCACTGTCACCTCCTGCCGCTCGGCAGTTGATTGAAGGTCGGGCGCAGCATGATGTGCGGGGCCGTGTGAGAGCTCCGCGCCTATAGCGACCCTGTAGGCAACCGTTGTTTGAGATCCCAGTTGATTGTCTCAAGCATCTCAGCCGGCCCGTCATCCCGCAACCAAAACTGTGTCGCCCGGCCTCCATCGCAGTCCAAAACCGTCCGGAACTGTCCGATGCTGTCCGAAAGTGTCCGCTTGTGTCCGGGTTATTACGGAGGGGGGCTTCGGCCAGAGCCGGGGTCCAATGGTGGACGAGGTGGGACGGCGGGTGTGGAGCGCACCGGCCCGTTTACGGCCCGAGCGGACTCACTCCTCGACTGCTGTCAACGTCCACACGATCGTCTGGAAAGTTCTCGGCAAGCGATGCAACAAGGGCCTTCTCAAGGGAATCAACGAACTCTGATCGGCCGTATGCATCGAAGTCGCTGATTAGAGCAACCAGACGGCCATCCTCAGTGGACTGCGCCAGGAATAATTCAATCTTTCCGTACCTTTTCGACCCGGTGTAGAGATAGGCCGATCGGTACTCCAGCTTCGCTCCGCTCTTCTTGTCCGCACGCGACAGATACCAATCTTCGTTCGGGTGCTTCTCGAACCCGTACTCTCCCGCGAGTTTCGCGACAACTTTCTTCGCAAGCTGGATGTCGGCATGGCTGGGTGCGGTCGGTTGAGCATCGGGAACCACATCAATCCGAACCGAATGTACGCACCCCGTTGTCGCACAGACCGCCAGAAGAAGCACCATTCCTACATGCAACCTCGCGGCAGCCATCTATTGCCCCCTCTCCCCAACCTAGCAACCGTTGAGCATCTTGTTAGTCCAATGTGTCGCCCGGCCTCCATTGCAGTCCAAAACCGTCCGGAACTGTCCGATGCTGTCCGAAAGTGTCCGCTTGTGTCCGGGTTATTACGGAAGGGGAGGGGAGTTGGGACAATGCTGGCCAATGCGGTGGAGGCCATGCCTTCGGGCTTGGGTTGCAGGAAGCGACCCGTGGTGGGGTCTTGGCGGAGCGACTACTCACGCTTCCAGCACATCTCGGCAGTCTCAGCGTCCCTGACCTCTTGGACACGGACGACAGCCCAGGCGGCCCCCATCAGTCGATCGAGCGTGCCGGTAACCTTGATGTACTGGTCCAGGCAGCCCGATTGCGTCAGCGATCCACCGGGGGTGTCGTCGCTGACGATGACGGACGACTGGATGTCCCGTGCGGCCCCGTGGTCCTTGCTGAGGAAGAGCTGGAGAGTCGGGTTCTTCTGCAAGTACCCGGTGACCTCGACCGCCTTCCCGGCATAGTCATCTGGGTTGGTCAGCAACTGAACCATGGACACGAGTACAACGTCATCGCTGTTCTCTGCCCCGCTGCACGCAGTTGCCAGCGACCCGATCAGAAGGATGAGCACGCCCCACGGTAGCCTTCGGTTTCGCACGCGAATCTCCCCGATCATGGCCCGGCTCCTGGGTCAATTTTGGTGAGGCGCCTAGTTTGACTGAGACTGGCGCGGACTGCGCAGCCGAACCCATAGGTCGGTCACGCTGTCCGATGACAGGAAGAGCGCCAATCCGACGAGCACCTCGCTGATGTACGGAATGCGAGACAGCCACGCCTGGCGCGTGATGAACGCACGAGGAAGTGCGTAACCGGATAAAGACTGGTCTAGCGCGCCTGAGGAGTAGACGAGTGCCTGCGATTCAGTAGACGCGGCGTTGATGAGACCACTCGCGACGAACCAAATGCCAATCGCTGCGATGAGGAACGGTTTCAGATCGCCGAAGGACTGGGTGCCTTCATGATCAGCGCCGACTTCCTGGCCGAATAGGCCGATCGCGAAGCGTCGCAGAAATATCATAAGGAGCAGGCCCCATAAACCCAAGACCGCGAAGGGGAGAAAAAAGGCGAGTGAAATTTCCCCCGAAAACACCTCTTCAGTGGCCCCCGCTAATCCAGCGAGTTGACTGCTAGCGCGAACACAGAAATAGAGCCCGAGGGCGGCGAGCAACGCTTCACCGAGACCGGTCTTTGTGAGCATATTTACGAGTCCTCAACTCCAATTTGGCACTGTATCGCGCCAGGAAACCCGGTTGACAGCCTCGCAGTCCGAT
>JAQWNI010000106.1 GCA_029268645.1 Myxococcota bacterium | reverse complement strand
TGTTGTTGGTGAGCGCTTCGGCGAAGGCCCATTGTCCGACTTCTTCCATCGTGACGGGCGGGAGGCCCAGGAAGGCTCGGAGGTTGTTGTAGGCCTCATGGGCCTCGGTCGTGATGGCCGTTCGGCCGCCCACGAGTTCATCGTGCTCTGAGTTGTGGTTCGAGCCATGGAAGGTGCCCCAGGAGGTGATGTCCACATAGTCACCGGAGGACGGCGGCGGAGCCATGTCATCATGATCGTGGCCGTCGTGTTCGTCCATGGGGGGCATCCCGGGATCGGCCGGGGGCGCCATGCTGCCCCCGATCATGCCGTCACCATCGATGTCCATCTGGAAGAGCGACTCCTTCTCGTCAATGGAGGTGCTGCTGGGCCCCTCCTCTCCGATAAAGAGTCCGTTCTCATCGAGGATCCAGGCATAGACGTCCACGCCCCCCCCATCGAGGACGCGGAGCCGTCCTTGCCCGTCCCGAGCGGCCGCCATCAGGGTGGCGTCGTCTCGGGTCAGCGGAACAGCGCCGTTCCAGTAGTCATCCGAACGGCTGATCACGATGGGCTCGCCCCCCTGCTCATGCAAATAGGCGAGGCCCGTCGCGGGATCGACCATCAGATGGACGCCGGTGGTGGCGGCGACTTGCTGGAGAGTCGAGCCGGGGCCGGGTGTCGGGTTACCCGGCTCCTCCACCGGCGTATCTCCCGGATCTGTTGAATCGTCGGTCGACGGAGCCGTATGCGCGCTGGGACCAGGGTTCTCGCCCAACCTTGACAGGATCATGAGCAGATCGGGAAGTCCAACTCCCGGAATGCCGTCAAGATTGCTCGCGGCATCGAAGGTGCCCAGGGCTTGCAAGAGTTGAACGAGATCAGCCAAATCGACAACGCCGTTGTTGTTGAGATCGGCATCACAGGCGTTCCCGTAGCCATCCTGGTCCCCGTCCATTTGATCGGCGTTCGCCACATCGGAGCAATTATCCAGATGGTCGTAGACACCGTCCCCATCGCCATCGGGAAACTGGGGATTGGCTGGCGCGGAGAGACTCCCCAGGTGATCGCCTAAGGGGTCTCCGAGCACCACCATGCTCTGGAAGTACTCAAGAACCCGTGCCTCGGTGACGTCGAGGGCGGGCCATTGTGGCCAATCCCAAGTGTCGTTCATGAACGGCTGCATCTGATCGTGGCTGAGCACGGTGAGATGATTCACATCATGTGCGATGGCGACGTCCTCAATGGAGAGCCAACCATGCGCCCGGTCATGCATCCATCCTGCATAGTGGGGCTCCATCTTCAAGGTATTGATAAAGGCCGTATCGAAACCATTCGTCAGCAGATAGTCGGCAAAGCCGTCGTGGCCATATTCTGCGGCCATCGCCATGACATCTTCAGCCCCTCCGAGACGTGAAGTGCGGGTAATGTCCGCAACGACTTGGGGATCGAATTTGTCGTCCGCCATCCATCCGACTTTGGCGCCCTGCATCGCATACCAGAGCCCAACACCGATTTGATCATTGCCCCAGGCCTCGGTGTTGTTGGTCAGATTGTTGGCGAAGGCCCAGGCGCCCACTTGGTCGAGACTCGCCGGCTCAAGGCCGACAAATTCGCGGAGATGGTTGTATGCCATCAAGGCTTCCGTCGTGATGGCCGTTCGCCCCCCAACGAGACCATCGTGGCCCGTGTGGTTGCTGCCGTTAGACATCCCAAAGCTGGCCAAGTCGGTGAAATCGTCGTTCATCTCCATGTCAGCATGGTGATGTTCGTGAGACCCTGATCCGTCTTCCGCCATGTCGTTGTCTTCGACGACCGGCAGCGTGGGATCATCTGATGTCGGCATGACGGGTTCGAGGGTTCTGTCGAAGCAAAAACCGAACGTCGTCGACTCACCGGGTTCGAGGGTGCGATTCCATTCCTCGCCGACCGCCCGCCAGGGATGGGGCATCTCGCTGCCCTCACAATCCGGATGGGTCGAATAGCGCATTTCGGAATCCCAGTAGCTGGTGACCGTGCCGGGGAGATCGACGTTGACTTCCCAGACCGTATTGACCGAACCCTGGTTGGTCACCGTGCCCTCGCCACAGGCCCCCGTACCCCAGTCGTCGTAGAGATCGACGGAGACCGAAACCATGTCGAGCCCGGGGGTCGCAACCGGCGGGTTCGTACTGGTGCTGTCGTCTTCTTGGTCAGCCGGGGGGTCCGAAGCAGGGGGGGTGGCAGCGCCGTCGTCGGCGGGAGGAGTCACTGGATCGGAGATCGGCGGAGTCGCGGACGCGCCGAGCACCACGTCACTGCATCCGTAGAAAGCCTCAGGGCTATCACTGCGCTGCCAGACGAGATAGAGGATCGCCCGGTTTTCCCGATCCGGGAGAGGCATGCGGAAGGTGTAGTGGGGGTTTGCGGTGAGTTCTTGCACTGAGATCTGGCCCGAGTCGTAGACCAGCTCAAGATCACTCCATCGGAGTGTGTCCTGGGTGGGGTCGAAGCCCTCCCGGGTCAGATAAAAACGAAAATATTGCGCCTCATGAGGCGCCGTGGCATGAAAAGTCACTGGATAGAGGCCGTCTCCGCCCGGCTGCAGTGACGTGACCGGCCAGTCGCCTGGAATGTTGAAAGCGTCGTATTTGTCTCGACCGGCTCCACACAGCTCGCCGTCTGGAATTTGAGCTTGATGCGCGCCAGCCACCGAGGCGAGGTTCACCTCCATCCAGTCATAGAGCGCCTGGGGCTCGGTCGCCCAGGCTTGCTCGCACATTGGATTTTGCATGGCTTCGGCGTCGAATCGACAAATGGTGGTTCTCGCCGCAGGGTTTTCGACGGCTCCATGCGCGTGAACCAAGGTCGCCCACGCTGGGAGCAGGAGGATAATCAGCAGATTCAGCCCACGAGGGGATCGCCAGTTCCGCCAACGGGGTTCAACAACGGTGTGCTTCGACATGAGAGAGGCTCCTTCCGCGTGACCGGCGGGATTGATGCCCCGCTGGTCTTGGGTCGCTACAGCGCCCGTACGGGAAAAAGCGTATGAAAGGGGCTTGGGGCTTCATGTGATCCGGAACACTACGGAGCTCAATCCTTTCGGATGGAATCGAACATTCCTTAATTCTGTCGGAACTAAAACGGTCCGCTCCGCCCATGCATGCGGACAGCGCTCGTCCTGCATGGAGATTGCCGCTGGGGGAAGCATGGGTGGCTTCGGCAAACGAGTCGATCGTGAGCGGTTCAGTCCGTCGAGCGGTGGACGCGGCTAAAGGGATCCAGATCTGGATCCTTTTGCCAGACGTATTCGACTCGATGGGCTAGGCGAGCGGCGAACTCTGAGCCGGCCCACTGTTCGATGACCGCCAACGACATGTCGATCCCTGCGGCCACTCCGGATGAGGTGACGAAGCGACCATCTTGCACCCAGCGAGCCGTCTCGACCCACTCCACTCGGGGACCCTGTTCGCGGACCCATTCGAACGCAACCTTGTTGCTGGTCGCGCGGTGTCCATCCAGAACACCCGCGCGGGCGAGAAGCGCCGAGCCGGTACAGACGCTCAGCACCCAGTCCGCTTCTGCGCTGCGGTCCGCGATCCAGGCCAACAGCGATGGGTCGCTCACGCCGGCACGGGTGCCCAGCCCGCCCGGGACGAGAAGCACGTCCAGGGGCGGTGATTCGGCCAACGAAAAGTCGGCCATCGCCGCTGGGCCCTGGGTGCTCCTCACCGCTCCTGCTTCTTGAGCGATGAGATGCACGGTGATGTCCGGCACGTACCCCAACATCTCAAGGGGGCCGAACACATCCAAGAGTTCGAACTTGTCAAAGAGCAGCACGCCGAGCGTTTTTTGATTTGAACTCACCACGCCAGACTAGCGCTTCGGCCAGGACACGGGGCGGCCCGGAATCAAGCGACCCATCGCGAGGCTCAGTGACTTGAGAACTCAGCAGAAGAGAGGCGCCGCTGGCCCAAGGGAAATTTGATATCTTGGCGCATCATGAAGAATGACCTCACGAGGTTGCTTTGGGCGCTCAAGGGCGGCGCAATCATCAATCTCGGTTTGTTGGCCTTCACCTATTCATTGTCCTCGGATTCGATGAACCCGGCTGTGGTGTGGCCGGCTCGCATCTTCTTTGCGGTGTCCGCTTATCGGTGTTTGCTTCCTAATCGATATGTGGGCAATGTTGTTCTGCATGACACGGTCCTGTCATCCACTTTACTGACTCGTATTCTCGCGACCTTTTCAGAAGTGGTTTACATCTATCTGTTCGCCTACGTGATTTGGACTTTGAATGTCAATCAGATTGGGTGGGTTGATGTCTTTGCGACGTGGATGGTCGTTCAGGTCGTTATTTCACAAGGGTGTGTTTGGTGGGCGATTCTTCGCGATGAGCCTCGCTATTTCTATTACGAGGAGTTGGGCTGGTGGTTGATTTTCGCGCTGAATGCTCTGGCCAGTGGATACCTCTGCTCGACGGCTGAAGTGCCTTCCAGTCAGATGCTCTTGCTTCAATTCAATCTTGTCTTCGCGGTGGGCTATTTGCCCTGGCAGGTGATTCACCTGTGGACGTTGTGGAAAGATGCTCGCTCGGCGGCTGGGGAGACGAAGGCCCAGGCGCCCAGGGATTTGAAATCGGGCTTTCGGGCGGCACTTTTTGAGCGACAGCCAACCACGTCTTCCGACGCGTGGGGGGGCTGGGTGGGCATCGTTTGGATGAGCAGCTACTGGGCGCTTTTGATCCCGCCTTGGATCGGCTTGATTGTCGAGATTTTGGGCGAGTCCCGAGGCCGGTAAGGTTTCCCAACCGTCGCGGGTCTGCCTTGGTGTAGGATTCAGTTGAGGCGCTGGATCGACGCGGGAGGCGGAGTTAATGCAAGGCAATTTCAAAGTCGCAATCGCGGGAGGTGGCGTCGCTGGATTGACGGCCGCCGTGGCCCTTCATCGATTGGGGATTGAAGTGACCGTGTACGAGAAGCACCAGGGGAGCCAACAGCATACGACGGGCTTCACGCTCTGGTCTTACTCCGCGGATCGCTTGGCCGAGTTTGGCCTGAGTCCTGATCGCTTAGATGAAGTGGGCTGTGCGGTCGAAATGACCGAGGTTCGCAACCAAAATGGACGAGTCATTCTCCCCATGCCCGTGGGCGAGGTGTCTCGAAAATTAGGCTCGGAAAGCTATGAGATCCGTCGTCCGGATCTTCTTCAAGCACTCGAAGGCGAGTTGCCGAGTGGAACGGTCCATCGGGGCCAAGCTGTCCGCACGGCTGATGTTGAGGGCGAAAAGGCTTGGATGGAGCTGGAGGGCGGCGACCGGGTGGAAGCCGACTTGGTGATCGGAGCCGACGGGATTCATTCTGCGCTTCGGGAGGTTGTGGCTGGCCCCACCGAGCTTCGAGATAGCGGATACCGAGGATGTTCGGCTTTGGCTCCGCGGCCCGAAAAAAGTATGCCCGCGCAAACCCACATCGACATTTGGGGCAAAGGAGGCAAGGCTGGCGCTGGGGATGTGGGTCGGGGTGAGTGCCGCTGGTACCTGACATGGAAAAAGAAAGAAGATGAAGGTCGCCAGACCCGCGCCCAGTTACTCGAGGCTTATCGAGATTGGGACCCTTTAATGCCCGAACTCATCCAATCAACGCCAGAATCTGAAATCGTTCATCATGCGATGTTCGATATTGCGCCGATCAAGACGTGGCGAAAGAATCGAATCGTGCTGGTCGGTGATGCCGCCCACGCCA
>JAQWNI010000105.1 GCA_029268645.1 Myxococcota bacterium | reverse complement strand
GCCGTCTGCCCTGGATACTCGTCCGTTGCAATTCGAAGAATGGGAGCAGCGGGCCAAGCAGCGCAACTATGTATCAGCAACGCCAGCAGTCTACGAACTTGAGGCCAGCAGCGGCGTCGTCGTGGAGCAGATTATCAGGCCGACCGGACTGATGGACCCTGAGGTGGAGGTCCGTCCGGCGAGCGGGCAAGTCGACGATTTGCTGGAGGCGGTTCGAGGCGTGGTCGAGCAGGGCGGGCGCGTTCTGATTACAACGTTGACGAAACGGATGTCGGAAGAGCTCTCCGAGTACTACGAGGAGCTGGGGGTTCGGATCCGGTACCTCCACAGCGATATCAAGGTGATCGAACGAATGGAGTTGATTCGAGAACTTCGAGAAGGCGCTTTCGATGTCTTGGTCGGAATCAACCTCCTGCGGGAGGGCCTCGATATTCCCGAAGTCTCTTTGGTGGCCATCCTGGATGCGGACAAAGAGGGATTTCTGCGCTCGACTCGCTCGTTGATTCAAACCATTGGGCGGGCGGCTCGGAATGCGGAAGGTCGGGTCATTCTATACGCCGACAAGGAGACGGATTCGATTCGTTCGACCCTGGAGGAGACACGGCGGAGGCGAGATGTGCAGCGTCAGTTTAACGCGGAGCATGGAATTACCCCGACGACGGTGAAGAAACGAATATCCAGTCTGCAAGACTCGATCTGGGAGCAGGACTATGTCACGGTGCCGGTTCTGGCTGAGGGGGGAAGCACGATTCCAAACCACGCCTTGCCGGAGCTGATCGATGACCTTCGTCGCGAGATGAAGGGAGCGGCGGATTCACTGGACTTCGAGCGTGCGGCTGACCTCAGGGACCGAATCAGGACGCTTGAGGCTGAGCGGCTTCAGCTCAGCTGAGTTGATGGATTCCGCTCACGCGACGAAGCTGGCGGAGAAAGTCGCCGGACTCCCGAGGGAGCCCGGGGTCTATCTTTTTAAAAATGGTCGAGGCGTCGTGCTCTACGTGGGCAAAGCGCAAAACCTCAGGAGTCGGGTGCGTCAATATCTGGCCGGACAGGATGGTCGGGTCCGGATCCCAGCTCTGATGGAGCGGGCCAAGGACGTTGAGGTCCTGGTGACGAGCAATGTAAAAGAAGCCCTGCTGCTTGAAAATGAGTTAATCAAACAGCACAAACCGGCTTTTAACGTCAAGCTAAGAGACGATAAGCAATATCTTGCGCTCCGCATTGATCCCGAGGAGCCTTGGCCGCGGCTCCAGACAGTCCGTCGTTTCCGGAGAGACGGTGCGGAGTACTTCGGCCCTTATACGTCGAGCGTGGCATTAAAGGAGTCCCTGTCAAACCTGCGGAAACTTTTCCCTTTACGGTCCTGTCGAGACGGAACTTTTCGTGATTATGCTCGGCGGGGCCGACCCTGTATCGAGTACGACATGAAACGGTGTCTGGGGCCGTGTTGCGGTCTGGCGGATGAACAGGGCTATGCGGAGCAGGTGCAGGGCACAGTGCTCTTTCTCCGAGGGCGATCGACGGAGTTGATGAATCGCCTCCAAGAGGATATGCAGGAAGCCTCCGCCGAAGAGCGCTTCGAGGATGCCGCTCGAATTCGAAACCGCATCAGCTCGATTAAGAGAACATTGGAGGAACAACAGATCGTCGACGAGCGAAACGTGGATCGCGATGTCTTGGGCTTGGCGCGCCAAGGCGGTGAAGTGGAGATTCAGGTGCTGCATGTCCGGGAAGGGCGAGTCATGGGAGCAGAAGATTTTGCTTTCTCCCGGGTGCAAATCGAAGATGGTTACGTGATGTCCTCATTCCTGGCTCAGTATTATGGGAAAAAGGAGGCTGGGGATATGCCGCGGGAGGTGCTCTGCTCGGTGGCTTTCGAGGATCAGGCGGTGCTCGCCGACTGGCTCAGCGAAAAAGCAAATCGGCGGGTTCTGCTTCGGCATGCGCAGCGCGGGGCCGGGCGGCGTTTGGTTGCTATCGGCACCCGCCATGCGGGCCTCAGCCTCGGGCAGAGGCTCGCCGCGCGGGAGAGTGTCGATGCGGCGATGGATGAAATCAAAGAGGCATGTCAGCTGTCAGGAAGTCCGAGGAAAATTGAGTGCTACGACATCTCGAACTTGCAGGGAAGCCTCGCGGTGGCGAGTCGCGTGGTTTTCGAATCCGGTATTCCAATCAAGAAGGAGTACCGTCGCTACCGAATTAAGCAGGCCCAGGCCGGTGATGATTACGACTGCTTGCGCGAGGTGATGCGTCGACGGCTGGCCAGGGTCGCCTCAGAGCCGCTCCCGGATTTGATGATGGTGGATGGTGGACGGGGTCAGCTCGGCATACTGGAAGCGGCCTTGAAAGACGCCGGGCTGGTCACCGAGGCGTTAGGAATTTCAAAGGAGCGGGATCTTGATTCGGGTTCGAATCGAGTGAAACGCTCCGGGGGCCTGAAGGCTGAACGCCTGTATCGGCCAGGTCGGTCCAATCCGATTCTGCTCCCGAGTAGTTCTCGAGGGCTTCTCCTGTTGCAGCGGATTCGTGACGAATCCCACCGTTTTGCCATCGAATTCCAAAGGGACCTCAGATCGCGAAGTACCCTCACATCGATTCTCGAGGAGCTTCCAGGGATCGGCCCTCGGAAACGACGCGCGCTCCTCAAAACGATGGGTTCTCTTCGGGCGGTTCGGGCGGCCACCGAAGCTGAACTTATCCAAGTCCCTGGAATCTCCCGTCGCGATGCCTCAACGATTCATCATTTTTTTGCCGGGCGGCGGGAGGCCGAGGGAGATCATGAGTTGGGTGAGCCGGGCTCGGCTGAGGGTCTCTAGTTTGAGACAAGGCAGGGCGCATCGGCCTGCTGTTTGTTGCCTTGTGGCCCCGGATAGGTCGCTGCCTCGCGTCAGCTCACAGCCGAGTCGATTCGTTTCCGATGGAGAACAATAATGCTCTTAGTGGAACAGAGATTCCCCACACACCGAGGATGCGAAGACGGGCATTAAGGTAAGTATCTGATTTAAATAGGGATTGTAAATCCCCTCGAGTGGCACCCATTTTGCGAAACAGCGGGGGTGTAAGAGCGGAGGCGGTCGTTGGGGTTTAGGTCGCTCGGACCGAGAGGGGGCTGCGAATGGCACACAACAAATGGATGCGCTGGAGTCGGAAGCCCAAGGCGGGTGCCAATCGGGACGGACGGGCTGAATCCGGTGAAGAGATCCGCAAGGCGCTGACTCAACGGGGTCTTCCGGATCTGCTGGCTGGAATGCTCGCGGAGCGGGCTTCCGAACAAGCGGTTCGACTCGAGTCCCCAGCCCGAGAAGCTTTTTTTGACGGCATCGTGCTGGCCTTCTCACTGCAGGAATCAGCGGGCGCGGCCCTCGCTCGAAATCTTCAGGGACTGCGTGAAGTCGAGCGGATCATGGGAGCGTTTTCGGGTGAGCTGGGCAAGCTGGATGAGGTCGTCGGCGTTCTGAATACCTACATTCACCGGCTCAAAAATTCCAGTCAAGAAGAGGATGGTCGAACCTTGCACTAGGTACCGACCCCGTTCAGCGTCTGGCTTTCTCCCCCCGGTCCCTCGGACGGCCGCACTGGTTTGAATCTCATCGTTGTCGGCGGGGCACTGCTCGCAGGCTTGGTCTTGGGGGACGCGCTTCGACCCGACCCAGACGTTTTAAGCCGGGCCGCGCTGATGGGGGCCCTGCTTTTTCCGATGACCAGCCGTTGGCATCGTGGGCGATGGGTTGGGGTAGTGGTTATGGCTCTAGCTCTTGGGGCCGCTGCGGTGGCTCCGAACCAACAGGCGGCCAGTTTTGTTGGCCCAGCCCCTGGGCGTGTGCTGGATATTGAGGGGCGACTGTGTGGTCGGCCTCGATGGGGCCAAGGGATCCTGTTGTGCGGGACACGGAGCCTGCGTGGGCCGGAGGCTGGGCCGTGGCCGGGGCAGGTATGGGTGGCTCCTCAGGACAACCCAGGAGGGAACGCCCGATTGGAGGCATTGAGTCCGGCGACTCGGGTCCAGCTTCGGGTTCGAAGCTCCGCCTTTCCGCAGGTTCGAAACCCAGGGCAAACAGATTGGGGCCGGATTTGGATGCGTCGAGGCATCTCGGCCCGGGTGTATCTAGTTCACCCGCTTTTGTTGGTGGAAGTGGGTTCCGCAGAGCGGCCGGGATGGGCTGCGATGGGGACTTTTCAGTCGTTCTGGCACCGTTTCCGGCAGCGTATCAGCGAGCAGCTTGTTTCCGCGGGGTCCGGGGGTGCGCTCTTGGCGGCGCTCTCCGTCGGGCACCGAGCAGGCCTCTCCCCCGAGTCCTTGCTCAGTTTTCAGCGCTGGGGCCTGAGCCATTTATTGGCCGTCTCGGGTCTGCATGTTGTTTTAGTCGGGGGACTGTGTTTTGCCGGGGCGAGGCGGGCAGGGGCCCGTATCAGTGGCATGGGGACTCAGCACGATACGCGAAGGCTTGCTGCACTGGCTTCGGCATTTGGGGCGCTGGGCTATGCCCTGATGACCGGAATGGGAGTGCCTGTGTTTCGGGCCCTCATTGCGTGGTGTTCCTTCCTCGCCTCGTTTGCGCTTGGGAGGGGGTTCTCCTCAAGTCATGCATTGGCCCTCGCCGGTGTGGTGATTTTGGTGGCTGAGCCGGGAGTTGCCTTTGAGCTGGGGGCGCAGTTGTCTTTTTTGGCAACCGGTGCGCTGTTGATCGCCGGGGGCTCTGCGTCATCGGGCTCGGGTTTGACGGGTTCGGTACTGAGCTTTCTTGGGCGAAGTTGCGGAAACACAGCGGTCGTTTTGGCCTGGACATCTCCGCTGTTGGCTTGGCATGGCCTGATGGTCAGCGGGTGGGGACTGCTCGCCAATGCGGTGGCGGTTCCGGTCCTGGCCTGGGGACTTCTTCCTTGCGCCTTGGCAGGGAGTGCCTGGTCGGTATGGGGGATCCAGGGTGAAGGCCCTGATTGGGTGCTCTCTGTGTTGGCTTTGCCGGCAGACATCTTTTTAGCGGGTCTCCAGGCGCTGACCGAGCAGTGGCCAGCCGCAGGTTCCAGACCCTCACTCAGCTCTCTGGGTATGGGGATGGGCATGGGCCTTGGATCGTTGATCGTCGCGCAGAGACGAACTTGGGTCCGTGTTCCGGCTGTGGTGGCCCTGGTGTCGTGGCTCGGGAGCGGTGTGGGCCCAGCCCTTGATCCGAGTCGGCCCCGTTTAGTCGTCTTGGACGTGGGGCAGGGGGATGCCATCTTGATTCAGGGACGGCAAGCGGACGTGTTGGTGGATGGGGGGCGAGCGCGGCCAGGCCACTTTGACCAAGGCCTTAAAGTGGTCGTTCCCGCTCTGCGAGCTTTGGGCGTTACAGATCTTGATGTTGTGGTGGCGACCCATGCCGATTTGGATCATCGAGGTGGGCTCGAGTCTGTTCTGCGCACAATTCCGACCGGTCAGCTCTGGCTTCCGGAAGGCTCGAGGGGTGACCCTGGATTTGAGCAGTTGACTGCGACGGCACAGGCCAGAGGAGTGCAAGTTCTGTGGCTCGCGGCGTCGGGTGCCGCCCGACTTGTTGGCCAGATGAAGTGGGATGTTCTTTGGCCCCCAGAGCACGCGGCGAGTCTCAGCCGAAACGACGGCTCCTTAGTTCTGCGTGGCAAAATCGAAGGCCATTCAATTCTATTGACCGGAGACATCGGCGTTGAAGTCGAAGAAAAGCTGCTGCGCTCCGGTCGGGCTCTCTAATCAAGTGTCTTGAAGGTGGCCCACCATGGGAGTCGGTCTTCGAGCAGTCTCGCTTTTCTTAACAAGGTGGACCCAGCGCTGAGCGTGATTTCCGCCGGATGCCAGACAGGCTCTGGGCTTCCAAGTCCTGAGGCGCTCGAGCGGCTACGAAGATTGTCGCAACGAGTCGCATGGACCGGCCGGGACGGCGCGATTGTCGTGCCGCTGGGCGACGAACGATCTGTGATCGAGGCGAGTTCGTACGGCCATCACCCGCGGCGGTGCGAAGAGGTCATCGAGCCGGGGATGGGGAAGGTGGCCGCTCTGAACCGGACAGACTAGGATGAATCGGGATATGGCCGACGAAGATGACGCATCCGGGGCGGAGCCCCCTCATCAGTCAGGAGATTCTCCGCAGAAAACTCCGCCCGATCGTGCGTCGGAGCCGGAGGCATCCGATGAGCACTCGAACTCGCCTGGGATTGGACGACGTATCCTCGAAGTATGGCGCAATCCCGCGTACCGTTTTGTTCTGCTGTTTTTGCCGTGCCTGGGAGCCGTCTCGATTGGTTACCCCCTCTTTGTACGTCATTACAACTTCGTGGTGCAGTGGTTCATTCTTCTGACCGCCAAGCTGGAATGGGCCTTATTTTCCATGGTGGGTGCGGATACTCGGGTCAATGACAAGGTGGTGTTCCTTGATCACTTCGCAGTCAAGATCATTGATGAATGTACTGGGATTTATGAAATGCTGATCTTCGCGGCGGCGGTTTTGGCTTTTCCTACTGGGTGGTTCCGAAAGGGAGTCGGGATCTTTTTGGGCTGCCCGATGATTTACATTTTCAACGTGCTCCGGATCGCGGCCTTGATGGTCGTCGGACGCTACTGGCCCTCAGCCTTTGATTTCATGCACCTTTACTTCTGGCAAGCCACCATGATCGTGATGATTACATCGGTTTGGTTGCTTTGGATCCTATTTGTGGTGCGAGACCGTGAAGAGAAAATCGGCCCTCCGAATCCTGCTTGAGTTTGTCTTGGTTACAGTTCCGCTGACCTGGCTCTGGATGAACCGGGGCGAGGCGGCGTACGAAGCCTTCTTTCGTACCGTCGGTTTTCCGATTCTCCTAAAAATGGGGGTCACGGGTTTTCCGATGGGCGTGGTGACGGATCGAATGATTAGTTTTATCCCGTTCCTGGCCCTGATGGTGGTGACCCCCAAGATGAGTTGGATGCGTCGGGTCGGTGGGGTACTTGGGGGGTTTGTCATTCTTTTTATGAGCCATATCGGTCTTGCCTGGTGGGCTTGGATCAGTTTTGTCCGGGATGGGCGTTCCGATGAGAGCATGCTGACGTATTTCCCGGCCTTGGTGATCGCTGACGCGCTGCCTTTCCTCCTTTGGGCCGTTTTTGCCAATCAATACCTGAAAGAGCTTCTTGAGCGGGTGTTGCCCCCCGCTCCGGTGGAAAAGCGCTGAGCCTAGGAAGTGTCGGGCTCGATGTTCAGTACAGGTGAAGCATTCGGCCCGCCATGGCAACGACGGCAACGGCCATGACGGGGCGAATAATTTTCTCGCCCTCACGGAGAGCCGCCCAGGCCCCTATCCAGCCCCCACAAGCGAAACCTATAAAGAGGGCCAGGGCAGCCCAGCCATTAACCTGGTGAGCGAAGAGAAAGATGGGGGCGGCGGCCACTGTCAGCGAGAAAATAATGACGACCTTGACGCTATTGGCCAAGACGAGGTCAAGTCCAGTTCGCTGTAGAGCAGCGAGGACAAAGAGGCCGGCACCAGCTTGAATGGCCCCTCCGTAAAGACCGAGTAGGAAGAAGATCGCGATTCGAAGCGGCACAGGCCAAGGCCGGGGGACAGGTTTCTGTTTTTTGGACGGCAGACTACCTCGGAGAGTGGGAATCAAAAGCATGATCATGACGACGCCAAAGAGCCGCTCAAATGCGGCGCCATTGAGTCTCGAAATAAGAGCTGCACCGATCCACGAGCCGATCAAGACGGGTGGGAGCAATGGAGCCGCGAGTCTCAAGGCGGGCAGGCCCGCACGACGAAAGCTGCGGATGGCCATGGCCCCTTGAGCGAGAATTCCGATTCGGTTGGTTCCATTGGCAATTTCGCCCGGCAAGCCGATGAAAACGAGCAAGGGAACGGAAAGGAGAGAACCTCCGCCTGCCAAGGTGTTGATCAGGCCGGCCAAGGTTCCCGCGCCGACCAGGAGCGCAAAATGAATTGGATCCAAGGTCTTCTCCTCGGGTCGTGCAATCGCGAATGCCGAGTCTATAGGTCAGGCCATTCTTGGCCCACGAGGCCGAGGCACCCAATCCAGTGATGTGCGAGTTTTCAGTATTGAGCGTCGCGAGGAAACCCTAGCCCGTCAAAATAGGGAAAGAAAAGTAATGACCGGGACGAGAAGAGCATTCGGCAGTTGGCCTTCGGTGATTCAAGCGGACCAGATCGCGCAAGGCGCGCTGCGTCTCAGTCAGCCTCGCCTTTCGGGTAGCCGTTTGTATTGGCTCGAAGGTCGCGCCTCGGAATCAGGGCGTCAGGTTTTGATGTCGGCCAGTCTCGATGGAAGTAAGGCCGGTGCGGAAGTGCAGGGCGCGCCCCGAAACGTACGGACTCTCGTTCATGAGTATGGAGGGGGCGATTATGCGGTCAGAGATGATCGAGTTTTTTGCGTTGATTTCGACGACCAGACAATCCGCGTCCTTTGCCAAGGTGGAACAGCGGCCTTGACCCGGCCCGGAGCGCGCTATGCCGATCTCTTTCCCAGTTCGGATGGGCGATGGCTTCTGGCGGTGGAGGAGTGCCCACGGGCTGGCGCCGAGCCGGAGAACCGATTGGTAGCCTTTCGCCTTCCCGACAAGGGACTCCCGTCGGAGCCGAGTGAAACCGTTGTTATTGCAGAGGGGCACGACTTCTACTCTTCTCCGGTCTTATCCGAGCAGGGCGATCAGTTGGCTTTCATTGCTTGGGACCATCCGAACATGCCTTGGGACGGAACCCGTCTCTACCGGCAGCCCTGGTCGCCGAGCGGACCGTCGGGTCGAGCGAGGGCCGTGGCTGGGGGCGAGGAGGAGTCGGTGGTCCAGCCGTGTTTCTCTCCTGCCGGCGTGCTGACTTTTGTCTCGGATCGCTCCGGCTGGTGGAATCTGGACCAACTTCATGAGGGCGGGGTTCGGAGTCTTTGCAGCAGGCCGGCTGAGTTTGCTGGCCCACAGTGGGTGTTCGGACTTTCTCGATATGGATTTTTGACTGAGTCGGAAATCCTGTGCGCGAGTGGGGTCGGGGGACGGAATAGGCTTTCCCGGTTGAGTGTGGAGAATGGAACAATGGTCGAACTGGAATTGCCCTACACGGGGTTTGAATCGGTTCGCGTCGAAGGCGGCTTCGGGTGTTTCTTGGGAGCCTCCTCCAAGTGTTCCAGTGAAATCGTTTTGTTTAAGACGGCCAGCGGGCAGACAGAGGTCTTGCGCACGGGGAGCGCGCTTGAGATCGATGACGGTGGACTCGTCGAGGCAGAATCCATTGAATTTCCGTCGGCCAACGGACGCCCGACCCATGCCTGGTTCTATTCGCCGAGTCGAAGCGATCTGCAGGGCCGGGTTGGGGAAAGGCCTCCGCTCTTGGTTAAGAGTCACGGGGGGCCAACAGCCGCGGCGAGTCCGGCCCTGGATTTGCGGATCCAGTACTGGGTGAGTCGTGGCATCAGTGTGGTGGATGTGGACTACGGAGGGTCGTCGGGGTATGGACGGGCATACCGCAAGAGGCTCGAGAAACAGTGGGGGGTCGTGGACGTTGAAGATTGTGCCCACGCCGCCTTGTTTCTGGCGGAGGCCGGCCTCGTCGACGGCGATCGGCTTGCGATTTCAGGCGGAAGCGCCGGGGGCTTTACCACGCTTTGCGCTTTGACGTTTCGGGATGAATTCGCAGCGGGCGCGAGTCACTACGGGATCGGCGATCTTGAGGCGCTAGTTCGTGACACCCACAAATTTGAAGCGCGTTATGTCGACCGTCTAGTTGGTCCGTATCCAGAGGCGCAAGCACTCTACAGATCGCGTTCTCCTATTCATTTCCCCGACCAAATGTCGTGTCCCGTGATCTTTTTTCAAGGTCTAGAAGACCGGATCGTTCCGCCCAATCAGGCCGAAGCTATGGTAAAGGCCCTGTCCGCCAGACGGATTCGTCATGCGTACGTTCCTTTTGAAGGCGAACAGCATGGCTTTCGCCGTGCAGAAAACATCCGGGCGGCCCTCGAAGGCGAATTGTACTTCTATAGTCAAATCTTCGGATTTGAGTCCGACGCCGCGGCGGGGTCGGTGAAGATTCAGGCGTGACGCAGGACGCGGCGGGGCTCTGGTCGAAGCCGTTTATCCTTTGTTGGCTTGCCAATTTTTTTCAAGGGGTTGGGTTTAATCTTTTTTTGCATTTCCCCGGTTTTTTGACGGAATTAGGCGCCTCTTCCGTCGTGATTGGTTGGATTTCTGCAACCATGGCGGTGACGGCCATTGCCGTGCGACCGGTCATCGGCCAAATCATGGACTCCCGGGGTCGGCGGGGGTTAATCTTATTCGGCAGCCTCTTGAACATAGGAGTCACGGGCCTGTATCTGACCGTGGATCAGATCGGGCCATGGGTCTATGTGATTCGCGGTCTCCACGGCGTGGCCGAAGCCATCCTGTTTACCGTGCTTTTTACGTATGCGGCGGATCATGTGCCCCGAACACGGCTGACCGAGGGCCTCGCTCTATTCGGGGTTTCAGGGATGTTGCCGATGTCAATTGGGGGCCTGTTGGGGGATGGGATCTTGGACGTGAAGGGCTACCCGGCTCTCTTTCAGACGGCCTTGGCCTGTAATGGAGTCGCATTCATCCTCGCGGTGGGCCTGTATGATTTGCCACGAAGTGGAGGGACTGAGCGGGCACACCCGCGGCTCGGTTTCTTTGGCGTCGCACGGCAGGCCGATTTACTTCCGATTTGGTGGTTAACGACGATCTTTTTCATCGCGCTCTCTGCGATTTTTGTCTTCTTGAAAACCTTTGTGATGGCGAGAGGAGTAGGCAGTGTGGGCGGCTTCTTTTCGGCCTACGCGGCCGTCGCGATCGCACTCAGAATCGGTTTGGGCTGGGTCCCGGATCGTTTGGGTGCTCTGCGAGTTCTCGTGCCGTCGGTTCTGGCTCTGGCCGGAGGTATGCTGGCGCTGGCTATGGCTGAGTCGAGTCGGGAGGTTCTGATGGCCGGAGCACTATGCGGGCTCGGTCACGGTTACACTTTTCCTATTCTTTCAGGTTTGGTGGTGACCCGTGTGGGGGAGGCTGATCGCGGGTCTGCTCTGGCTCTTTTTACAGGAATTGCCGATCTAGGCGCCGTCGTGGGCAGTCCCCTCTTTGGCTGGATGGCCGAGAGGTGGAGCTACACGGCTTTGTACGCAGTTGTGGCTGCGGGACTGGCTCTAGGGGTTGCCATTTTTTGGCCGTGGGATCGTGTTCGCACTCGCGGGCCGTCGAGTGGTCGGCTTAGTTAAGGGCAAGGGATCGTGTTGAACATCATTGTCTGCGGGCCACTGGCGGGCTTCATCGCGTTTTTTCTTCTCGCGTGTGTCCCGAGTCGCGGCGGCTGGAGTCTCGAAGAGCTTCCCGGGCCTGTCAGGGCGAGGATGACAGAGAAGAGTCGATTGACAGACCTTTCGCCCCAGCCCTGGGTCGCTGGGGCCGATCTGGTTCAGTTCTTGTGTCGGTGGAGAACAGAACAGCCGGTGCCTGTGGTGTTTCCCGAGGATGCTTCGGCCGAGGAGAATCGAATGTTGCGGGCGGTCCTGCAGGCTTGGTCCCAAGCGGGACTGGGTATCCGTTTTTTGGAAACGGCTGTCTCTTCCTCCGGAATCAACATCAAGTTCGTTTCAAAAGGCGACTCTGTGGCGGTGCCCCAGGGCGCCGGAGATGCCTTGGCTGATTGTCGTGTCGCTCTCGTGCCTGTTCGCAACGGCCAACTAGAGGCCTCACTCGAGTTTGCTTCGGTCTATTTGAGGCGCGATCAGGAAGATTGGCTGGGGCGATCGCAACCGATTGGCTGGGACGAACGATATGGGACGGCACTTCACGAACTCGGGCACGCCTTGGGATTCTCAAGCCACGTGGCGCGGGGTCATTCGGTGATGTCGAAGAGTCCTGCGGTGGTCCGAAAAGCAGGCGCTGCGGTGCGTGCCGGAAGCTGGTCGGGCGATCCGAATCTGCGAGCGCTGTATGCGGTTCCGACGGGGATGGTGGTGGCCAGGCGGACTCTTCAGGTTTCGTACGCCCAAGAGATTGAGGCTTTTCTTCGTCGCGGCCAGCGATTGGGACTTCGTGGTCCCTATACCCGGGTCGGTGATCCGGGGGCGCGATTGATTTATCGGGGCGCTTCCGGAGAGAGCTTTGTTGCCGGGCTGCGGCCCTGGCCGCCGCCGCAGGAAGCGGCTGATCTGCGCCTTGTTTTTAACGATCGAGCGAAGCGGCGGCTGATGGGAGCGGCTGGACTGCAGGAGTGAGAGGCTTCAGCGGGCTGGCTTGGCGCCGGTTGTTTCCTTCGCGGCCAGTCCGATTGTATTCAGACGTTCTCGAATTTCGGAGTTCCCGGGGCAAAGCTGAAGGGCCCGGGTGAGGTGATCCGTTGCCGGTCCAAATTCGGGCCTCCGCTTCTTGAAAAGAGCCCAGCCGAGTGCTTTCTGGTACTCGGGTTCCTCACCCCAGAGATCGACAGCAGGCCGGAGAAAATCCACAGCACTGTCGAAGTCCCCCATCTTGACCAAAACCTCGGCCTTACGAAACAGTGTCTCGGCCTGAGCGGCGCGCTGGGCATCTTCTCGGGAATACTCCCCGCGTTGCATTGCCTCGTAGTCGCTTCGCGCCGTCGGGTCGCTGAGAACCTCGAAGGCCTCTCCCATGCGTGCGAAAACCTTCGAAGCCATCGGGCGAAGATCCTGAAGTCCTAAACCCGCTAGCCGATCGGGGTGATACGCCTTCGCCGCTCTGAGATAGGCCTTTTTGACACTGGCCGGGGAAGCTTCCGGAGTGATGCCCAACACGGCGAAGTGGTCGGTTTCGTCGAGAGAAGTGGCCCATTTTTCGATTTGCTGGCGGATCGTTTCCGCGGTCGGGTGCGGTGCAAAATTGGATCTAGATGAAGCGGTGTCGTGAGCAGAAAGTTGGGTCTTTCTGGCTCTGCCGACGTCGATCTCGATGTGGGGCTCAGGGGCTGGTTTTTCCGGACGAGGGCTTTGGGTCTCGTACTCAAAGGCCTCCAGATGATCGAGAATCCATAGTTTTGCGGCACCTTGGGGGCTCCGCATCATGTCGTGGAAGATTGTTGTGAAAGGCTGGGCTCCGTCGATCGTCGGGAGCGCGCACGATGGCCCAGGCTGAGTATCCAAGGCCTGAGCGATCGCCTTAAAGCGGGATGTGGTCTTTGGAAAACTTTGGAGATGGCGCCAAAGGGGTTCGACTAATCGCTCGATGGACCAGTGGCGCGAGAGTCCCTCTTGGACGAGTTCGAGCAGTTCGATTCTCGAGGCAGAGGTCCGACCTTCTGGGGCCGCTGCGGTTTCCAATCGGTAGTGTCCGTCAGGCCATGCGAAAGAGTCCAACGCACGTTGCTGGGAAGTGCTTTTGAGGGCGCTCAAAATATCGACGGCCGGCACACACCTCATAGACAGTAGGGCGACTGACTCAGGGCACTGCTTCTGGCGAGCGTGATCCTGGACTTGCGCAACCTCATCGCGGCTGAGGGCACCGCAGCGCAAAAGCTCGGCCAGAAGAGCCTGCCCACTGTTGATGGATTCGACGAGAAACAGGGCGCCGGAGCCCAAATGCAGCGAGAGGCTCTGTGGGCCCCGCTGCAAATGAAGACGGCCCTGGAAGCGAGATTCTGAGCAGGCGAGCAGAATCTGCGGGAGTGAAACTTCGCGCAGCCATCCTGTTTCGGGTGGTTGGCGGGCAACGAAAAGAGAAGGGGATGCCTGCATGGCGGTTTTCAACCCGTGACTCAGAGGGGATACCGCTGGGCTTCGGCAATCTGAAAGGCCGAGGCCACGGCTTCAGGCAAGGTTTCGCGCTGGAGCAGTGGGGCGATGAGTACCTGGTCAACGCGGCGAGACATCGGCTCGCTGAGCCCAGAAAGGATCGCTTCCGCGCCCCATTGATCAATCGTGTGAAGGGCCTGAACCAAGATCTCGAACTCGTGACCTTCCGTGATTACACGTTTTCCAAGGTGCACAACAACAGCCCGAACCCCGAGTGTGTGGGTGTCTTGGCCAAGGAGCTTGACTGTGGCCAAGGCGTCTTCCGGGCGACTGAATGGAAGGACCATGACTGGTCCCCAAACGTGCACCGCTTCGTCTGAGGGGTCAATCGGAGGCTGATGACATTCGATGGCGTCTTGAGGAGCCGGGCCTTCAAATTTGCATTCGATACCCGTGCCCTCGGCCGGGGTCGGAAGGATATTTTCCTCGCCGGTGATTGGCGGGCCGAAGTGCACCTCTCTCTCAAGGGCACGAAATCGACATCGATCAGCCCCGCTGGCAACGCATTCGATCTCGATCGCCATCAAGTCTCTGTTGTGGAGCCGCGAGAGCCAGGCGGATGTATAGCCCGCACTGAGCAAGCAGCGAGGCTCCGAAGCCGAGTCAAATTGAGTCAGCCGTGCACGGGCCTCGTGGGTTTCGGGCCATGCGCCCTCGAAGCCAATGGCTGCGCCTTGACTGAGGATCGGGTTGAGCACCATCGGGAGAACCAGAGGTTGGGCTGTGATCTGGTCGAGCCGCGAGGCGTCATCT
>JAQWNI010000104.1 GCA_029268645.1 Myxococcota bacterium | reverse complement strand
CTGTCGAAGAGTCTGAAGCGGTATCGCTGGATTCTATGCCCCGATCCGAGGGCGAGGAGGCTGAAGCCGATCTCGGCGGGATTAACGTGGAGTATGATCCCATCTCCGAATTGGCTCGCGAAATCTGTCAAGCGGCGGTTGACGAAGTCGAACCGGAACGCGTTATTCAGGGCATGCTTCAGCCGCTGGTCCATCGTCTGCCCGCTGCGCCAGTCTCTATTTTTCTTGTCGGGGCCGAGGGTGGTTCGCTGTCGCTCGAAGGCGAGTGCGACGGAGGGGTCGGCGGGGATCGAGAGTCGCTGGCCGCGGGGACGGGATTGACAGGGCATGTTCTTCGAACAGGCCAACTGGTGGCGACAGCGCACCCGGATGCTGACCCTCGTTTTGAGAGGGCCATTGATACGCCGGCGGATGGTCGCGTCCGGCCGCTTCTTTGCCTCCCGCTCACCCTGCGCGGTCGCGTCGTCGGGGTTTGTCGGGCTTTTTTGGCCGAGAACGGCGATCCCTCCGTTCGAATGGCGGAGGTGATCGGCCCAGCGCTTTCGGCGGCACTCCGCAACGCTCTCCTGTACCGTAGCCTCGTTGAAGCCATCGAGGACGTCGCTCAGGCCCGAAAAGCCGCCCGAGGGTAGAGCCAAGCGGGGGCTTGCCTGTTTCGAGCGGTCAGCGAGAGTGAAGAGGGAGACCGACCATGCAGAACTTGGTCGACAAGGCAAAGGTACTGACCGAGGCGCTTCCTTATATGCGGAAGTTCCTGGGAAAGACGATCGTCATCAAGTACGGCGGCCACGCCATGACGGACGCGGACCTGCGAAGTTCTTTTGCGGTCGACGTAGTCCTCCTGAAATTTATCGGCCTCTTGCCGGTGATTGTCCACGGGGGAGGTCCCCAGATTGCTAGTACTCTCGATCGATTCGGGAAGCAATCGACTTTCATCAATGGTTTGCGAGTGACCGATGATGAGACGATGGAAGTGGTTGAGATGGTCCTTGGCGGAACGGTCAATCGGGAAATCGTCGAACTCGTCCAGCAGGGGGGTGGGCGCGCCGTCGGAGTGACTGGGAGTGACGGGGGCCTTCTGAGGGTTCGCAGAAAGCAGGTTGAAGGACAAGATCTCGGTCGCGTTGGCGACGTCTGTCAGGTCGATCCTCGAATATTGATCGCTATGTCGGACTCTGGCTTCATTCCGGTCGTCGCACCGATTGGGGTGGATGAGAAAGGCGTGACCTATAACGTCAACGCGGACGAAGCAGCCGGTGCAATTGCTCGTTCTTTGAGAGCGGAGAAGCTGATGCTTTTAACGGATGTGCCCGGGGTTAAAGATGCAGCGGGAGAGCGGGTTAGCCAGTTGACGGTGGAGGAAACGAGAAATTTTGTCCAAGAGGGCGTGATCCAATCCGGTATGATTCCGAAGGTCGAGTGCTGTATCAATGCGCTCGCCGGTGGAGTGACTCGAACACATATTGTCGACGGTCGGGTCCTGCACGCCATCTTGCTTGAGATTTTTACGGACGACTCCGGTGTGGGAACATTGATTGTTCCCTGAAAACTGAGTTGAATCCTTCCGCGAAGTTGATCAGTGGGACGAACCTCAGTGCGGGGGGCATGGAGTAGGGATGAGGGGTCGAATATGCCCAAGGATTTCCTGAGCGTTGCGGATTGGACCGCTGAAGAGATTTTTTCCATGCTCGGCCGCGCACAGTCGTTAAGGCGACTTCATGCCCAGGGTGAGCGGCCGCAGACTCTGCAAGGGCGCACCCTTGCGATGTACTTTGAGAAGCCGTCATTAAGGACCCATGTGACCTTTGAGGCGGGGATGGCCCAACTCGGCGGTCATGCAGTGCTGCTTCGGCCAGAAAAGGTAGGGATCGGAACTCGGGAGAGCCCGCGGGACGTCGCGCGCAACTTATCACGCTGGGTTGACGTCTTGATGGCCCGAACCTTCAGTCATTCACTCGTCGAGCAACTCGCTGAAGAAGCGACAATTCCGATTATCAACGGTCTAACAGACCTTCTTCATCCTTGTCAGGCCATGGCGGATCTTCAGACGATGGCCGCTGAGCAAGATCCGCGGCGAGCAACACTCGTTTACATCGGCGATGGGAACAACATGGCCAACTCGCTTCTTCTGCTCTCCTCGGTCATTGGCATGAACTTCCGATTGGCGACGCCCGAGTCGCATCGGCCCTCGACCCGTGTGAGACGGCAGGCGGAAACCCTGGCGAAGGCTAGCGGGGCTTCTCTGTCCTGGACGAAGGATCCCGTGGAGGCCGTTCGGGGAGCGGACTTCATTTATACCGATACCTGGACCAGTATGGGACAGGAAGAAGAGGCCGAATGGCGTCGAGAGTTGTTCGCCGGCTATCAAGTGAATGCGTCGCTTCTTCTTCAGGCGCCTGACGCATTCGTGATGCACTGTCTGCCTGCTCACCGAGGTGAAGAGATTACTTCTGATGTGCTCGATGGCCCCCGCAGCCTGGTTTACGAACAGGCCGAGAATCGTCTCCATGCTCAGAAGGCGATTCTTGAGCGGCTGATTTTGGGTCCCTCGGCGGATTAACCCGGATGCATCCGGGCGGTGCATGACTCCGCGGCGGGCGGGGGGGGGGCAGGCGTTGGCCCCGGCTGTCCGCTGAGATTGATATCCCCGCAGGGCGAATCCTGTGAGTTCGGCTCAGCTTTTTTGGCCAATCCTCCGATGAAACCGTCGGTGGGCGCTCGCTGTGCGTGGGCCCGGAGGGTGTGAATGTCCCGGTATGCGGGCTCAGCAAAATGGGGACGGCAGATGCTCCGCCTGGTTTCGGAGGCGAAGGCCGAATCGCTCCGGCTGACGGCTGAAGAGGGCTTTCTTTTGTCTCGTTTGGATGGCCATACGCCTTGGCGCTTGGTCCGGGACATCGGAGGGATGGAGCCTGAAGAGGCCGATCTCTGCGTGGAGGGATGGCTTGCGAGTGGCCTTCTAGAAGTTGCCGGGTATGCGTCCGAAATGGCGGAATCCCAGTCGAGGAGTCCTTCGTGGCGTTTTGAAGCGGTCGATTCGAAAGCTGTTCCTCGAACCGTGGACGAGAGTTTGATCGATTCTACCCTCGACTTGAGCCAAGAGGCGCAGCGCCGAATTCTCGAATTCGAGTGTCGTTTGAGCTTGCCGCCCCACGAACTGCTCGAAACATCGCCGAAAGCCAATGCACGAGAAGTCAAAAAAGCTTATTTCAAACTCTCTCGAGAATTTCATCCCGATCGATACTTTCGGAAGAAAGTCGATCATTTCGGCCCGCGCCTGGATCGGATTTTTAAGAAAATTCTCGAAGCTCATGAGGCTCTGGCGAGTATCGCAGAAGGGGACCCCGGGCTGCGCTCTCCCTCCGGCGAGGCGCCCGGGGCCGATTCATCTCCCGCGATCGTAGAGCCGCTTCGGTCGAGCAAGCTCGAGCAGCTTCGACGCCGGATGCCCTTGCCTATCCCCGATTCGATCCGGGGTGAGCGTCGCCAGAAAGCCGTAGCCTTGGCCCGGGCCGCCGAGCGTTCAGCCCGACTCGGCGATCATCAAGAGGCGATCACATCTCTGCGGGTCGCGATTCGCTTCGATCCGTCAGAAATTAAGCATCGGCGGGCTTTGGTCGATCTCGAAGCCGGACAGGCCCTTGCTCAAGCAAAAGAATGGATGGCCGATTCCCCAAGCGCCTTCTCGGGGGTGCCTCCCGAGGCGCTCGGGTCGGTTCTGGCCCAGCTCGAAAAGGGATTGGTCCAGTCTCAGCGTGACGGTTCAGACTATTTTTACGGGGCCTGGTTGGCTCTGAAGGTGGGTGATTGGGAAAAATCCCAGAGGTTCGCGGAGCTCGCTCTAGAAAAAGATCCGAGCGAGGCCCGTTATCACACGGCCCTAGGGCGAGCGCATAAGGCAAAGGGCGAAATTGGCTTGGCAAGGCGGTTTTTTCAACAAGCCCTGAAGCTGAATCCCAACGAAGGGCAAGCAAAGAAATCACTGGCCGGTCTCAAGGCCCGTGGCATTCATGCCGCGCAGGAGGTGTGCAATGGGTAGGGTGATCGGAATTGATTTAGGAACGACTAATTCTTGTATCGCCATCGTCGAGGATGGGCAGCCCATCGTCATTCCGAACTCGGGCGGTTATAAGACGATGCCTTCTATGTTTGGAATTTCTCAGGATGGCAAAAGACTTGTTGGGCATTTGGCCAAACGCCAAGCGATCACGAATGCGCAGAATACAGTTTATGCTGCCAAGCGATTGATCGGGCGGCGGTTCGACAGTACGGAAGTTCAGCGTTCGATTGAACTCTGCCCCTATGAGATCGTCCAAGGGCCCCACGAGGATGCTCGAATCGAACTCGCAGAAAAGACGTTTACCTGCCCGGAACTGGCAGGTATTACCCTGCGTGAGATGAAACGAATCGCAGAGGAGTATCTGGGCGAGCCGGTCCACGAGGCGGTCATCACGTGTCCCGCGTACTTCAATGATGCCCAACGCCAAGGGACAAAGGATGCCGGGAAGATCGCGGGTTTGGAAGTATTGCGGATCATCAACGAGCCCACGGCTGCCGCGCTGGCGTACGGAATGGCTCGCCCGGGAGATCAGCGTATTGCGGTCTATGACTTAGGCGGCGGAACTTTCGATGTCTCCATTCTTGAGATCAGTGAAGGTGTGATCGAAGTTTTGGCCACTGCCGGAAACACGTTCCTCGGCGGAGAGGATTTCGACCGCCGGATCGTGGCCCATATCGTGAAGGGCTTTGAGGAGGCTGAAGGGATTGATTTGCGAAGCGACACGATGGCTTTGCAGAGATTGAAAGATGCTGCCGAAAAGGCAAAATGCGATCTCTCGATGAGGGAAGAAACAGAGATCAACCTACCGTTCATTGCTAGTGACCCCGAGGGCCCTCGCCATCTTAATTTCGAGTTGGATCGAGTGATGCTAGAGCGTCTTGTTGACGACATTGTCCAAGGGACTCTGAAAAGCGTAGAACAATGTGTTCAGGACGCCGGATTGAGACCTTCGGATGTCGATCAGGTCGTGATGGTCGGTGGACAAAGTCGAATGCCGCTGGTCCAGTCTGCAGTTTCGGATTACTTCGGCAAGCGCCCGCATAAGGGCGTTAACCCCGACGAAGTTGTGGCCCTTGGGGCAGCCGTTCAGGGCGCTGCACTCGTCGAGGAGGGGCAGGATGTTCTGCTGCTGGACGTGACGCCTCTGTCGCTCGGGATTTCGACCTACGGCGGGCATTTTGCACGCTTGATCGATCGCAATACAACGGTTCCGGTCACAAAGGCGCATATCTTTACGACGACCCGGGACGATCAATCGGCTGTCAAGATTCGCGTTTTTCAGGGCGAGAGCGATTTGGCCACAGAAAACGATCTCCTCGGGGAATTCGTTCTGGCCGGCATCCGGCCAGCCCGAAAGGGTGAGCCCGAGGTCGAGGTCAGCTTTGACATCGATTCGAATGGAATTGTGAGCGTGTCTGCACGAGATCTCGCCACGGGTCAAGAACAGTCGATCACTGTCAGTTCGACGAGCACTCTCTCTGATTCGGAAATCGATCAAATGGCGGCTGACCAGCAAAACTACGAAGTCGCGTTCAAGGGCTGATTTTCCCGTCCTTGCGAGCCTGGGACCGCTGGGGCCGAGCCGAGGCCATGCGGAGGGTTGTCCCTTCGATCAGCCCTCGGCGTAGGGTCGGCCGTGCCTTCCCTTTTCTTTTGCCTCGTCGAGCTCTCCGAGCGTTATTCCAGATGACAGGCCGGTGATGCCGAGCCGTCAAACCGTTAGACTCCCGCCGCCGCCAATCCGAGCGGAGCCGGGAGGAAATGGGTGATGGCCGATCGAGGGGTGAAACGTGTCTGTCTTGCTTACAGCGGAGGGCTCGATACGTCGGTGATCCTGCGCTGGCTGATCGAGGAATACGGCTGCGAGGTGGTGGCCTACTGCGCGGATGTCGGTCAGGAAGAAGAATTGGATGGCTTGCCCGAGAAGGCTCAAGCCACCGGGGCCCAGGACTGCGTCATCAAGGATCTGCGTGAGGAATTTGCACGTGACTTCGTGTACCCGGCGGTCCAAGGGAGCGCGGTCTATGAGGGGGTCTACCTGCTGGGGACGGCCTTGGCCCGTCCCCTAATCGCCAAGCATCATGTCGAGGTGGCGCGGGCGACAGGCTGTGACGCGGTCGCTCATGGCGCAACGGGAAAAGGCAATGACCAAGTTCGCTTTGAATTGACCTTCCGGGCTCTCGCCCCGGAACTGACCATCATTGCCCCTTGGCGGGATTGGGATTTGAGATCCCGGACAGATTGCATGGCCTATGCCAACAAATATGAGATTCCGATTGAGGCTACGCTGGCGAAGCCCTATTCAATCGATCGCAATCTGATGCACGTTTCCTACGAAGGAGGCGTGCTTGAGGATCCGTGGCGCGCGCCGGATGAAGACATGTTTCAAACGACCGTCTCTCCCGAGGCCGCACCGGATGAAGCGGAAGAGTTGGTGATCGGTTTTGAGGCGGGCGTGCCGGTTTCGGTGGATGGAAAGTCTCTGTCTCCGGCTGACTTGCTCCACCATCTGAACCAACGGGCCGGTCGTCACGGGGTCGGGCGTGTTGACATGGTCGAGAACCGATTCGTGGGACTGAAGTCTAGGGGGGTCTACGAGACGCCGGGGGGAACGGTCTTGCACGCGGCCCACCGCGCTCTTGAGTCGATCACCCTTGACCGGGAAGTGATGCACGAGCGAGATCGTTTCGCGCCCCGATTTGCGGAGCTGATTTACAATGGTTTCTGGTACTCACCGGAGATGGATATGATGCGGGCCGCGATTGATTCTTCACAGCGGAACGTCACCGGTGATGTGAGGCTTAAGCTGTATAAGGGCAGTGTCGTGATCCTAGGACGTCGGTCGCCTGTTTCGCTCTACTCCGAAAATTTGGTGACCTTCGAGGAAGACCAGGGCGCCTACGACCAGAATGATGCGACGGGCTTTATTCGTCTTCAGGGCCTCCGTTTGTCGGGGCGCGGGGAGGCCTGAGCGCTTCCGGGGGTTGATCATTCCTGCGCAGCGAGGAAGCGCAGGAGGTAGGGAAGTGTGATTTTCATGAGGTCGACCTCCGGGTCGAGCGATTCTCCGAGGGCGAAGAGATAAGAGAGCGTTTTCGCGTAGAGAAGCAAGTCGTTGGGGAGCTGGACCCCCGGCGTGCTCTGGAGAAGCCGCTTCGCCTCATCCTTTAGCGCCATGATTCCGTTGCTGGACGCACCCAAAGGCCCCCCCTCACTGGCCGCTGACTGCATTTTTTCAAACATTTCCAAAACGGCTGAGCGGACGGCGACTTCGGATCCAGGTGCAATCATGCCCATTTCCGTCATTCGCATGATAAAGGTCTCGGGTTCTCGTTGCAGCACCGCGTAGATGCCCTGTCGCATGGCGCGTTTGAGCTCGGGGTCTAGGCGTCGACACAGACCAAAGTCGACGAAGAGGACCTGGGGATTCTCTGCTGCATCCGGCGTATTGAGCACGAAGAGATTGCCTGGGTGTGGATCGGCGTGAAAAAGGCCATCGACGAAGACCTGTTTCGCATAAGCGTGGGCGAGCCTTTGCAACAAATCTGAGGGGCGTACGCCGAGCTGATGGAGGGCTTGGGCATCATGGATAGGGATGCAGGGGTGGTAGGACATCGTGAGAATTCGCTTTGAGGACAGTTCGGGATAGATCTTCGGCACGACCACCCCGTTGACCGAAGCCAGGTTCGCGGCAATCGCCTGCGCGGCGTTCGCCTCCTCGCAGAAATCGAGCTCGGTCATCAAGCCTTCCGAAAATTCGTTGAAGAGCCGCCCAGCATCAATCGAAGCGGTCCGTTTTCTGTTCAAGATGGCGCTGGACCGTGCAAGGAGCCGAAGCAGAGCGAGATCGCGTGGGGTCGCTTTTTCGATCCACGGGTATTGGATCTTAATCACAACTTCCGAACCGTCGGTCAGCCGTGCGCGGTGGGCTTGGGCCAACGAGGCGGATCCGAGTGGATTGGCCTCGATGTCAGCGATCCGAGCAAAGGTCTCCGCACCCAATTCTGTCAGAATCAAAGGCTCGAGTTGTCGAAGGCTGAGCGCGGGCACACGGTCCCGAAGTCTCGCCAAAATCGCTCCAGTTTGGGCCGGGATCAAGTCATGACGAAGCGCCGCAAACTGTCCGGCTTTCACAAAGGCCCCCTTCAAGCGCCCCAGCAGTGAAACCGCACGGGTCAGGGTGCGAATCTTTGCTTCGTGATGGAGCGCAGGGCGTTCAGCCGGGGGCTTTGAGAGGCCGCGGAGCCGGGTC
This sequence comes from Myxococcota bacterium, assembly GCA_029268645.1. Taxonomy (GTDB): domain Bacteria; phylum Myxococcota_A; class UBA9160; order UBA9160; family UBA4427; genus TMED88. The sequence continues at coordinate 1,027 of JAQWNI010000104.1, read as the reverse complement.
AGTAGGACATCCCCAGCTGTCCGCCCCATCCATCCCAGAATCAAAAGAGTGGGTTCGAGGCCGCTTGTGCGGAGCCGGAAACTGATCTCTTCCCGAGTGCGTCTAAAAGGAGAAACCAGGGGCTGTGTCGAATGGGCCCCCAAGGGTATCGAGGAGGAGGGGTGATCAGGAGCGGAGCCCATCAGAGGCGATTGCGAACCCCTCGGGTTGTTGGAACAGGGCTCCGACGGTTGCATGTTCGACTCCGAGTCATCCTCAGCGTGGGGTCTCGCACTCAGCGAAAACCCTTCGTCTTGACGGTGGTCTGCCTCGTAGTCTAGACAATGGGTCGCAGAATTCCGATTCGGGGACCCGGTCAGTCGGGTTCGACCGGGTCGGGAAGGGAGAGCGCACCCGTCCACCCCGCAGGTCCCCCGACCGTGTACCCTATGCGCTCGTTTCGCACGAAGAGTTGAAACCGTCGAATGCAAGAGGGCTTTGCACCCCGCCGACTGAAATTCCGTAGAGGGTTCCGAGAACCGCCTCAGAGAGGAACACGCATGTTTTCCATGATCCGTCACAGAGCCGATGTCTGGATGCTCGCCTTGGTACTGGGGCTGGCGCCCTTGGCCGTGGACGCTCAGCAAGATGCCGAGGGTTCCGCCCCGACCTTCAAGGAGGGTGATGTCATCACGGCGGAGAACGTCGATGCGCTTCGTCCCTATTTGCCCGAAGAGTTTTGGGACAACCGCGACTTCTTCTTTCACGATGGAATGCAGTTGGAAATTGGCCCCTTTTATCGAGACTACTCCCAGTCAGATCAATACAAGGCGATGACGGAGAAACATAAGGGGCAGTCGAAAATTGGGCCGGACAATAGCCTTGAGAACTACGTGGCCGGTCAACCGTTTCCGATGGAAGAGATCGATTGCATCGGGGACCCCCAGGCCGGTGTCAAAATCATGTGGAATCACGACTACAAGTGGTCCGGTGCTGGGGGGAACGTCAGTTTCTATTACTCGTATTGGGATCGGGGTGAGGAGCTTCC
>JAQWNI010000103.1 GCA_029268645.1 Myxococcota bacterium | reverse complement strand
GCCTAGCTGTTCTACGGCCCATCTCGGGGGTCTACAACGTGGCGGGCTCGGGCCAGGTTCCGCTTCATACAGCCATTAAAGCGGTCGGCGCCACGGCTTGGCCGATTCCGGGTCCTCTTTTTGAAGGTGCTTGCCGGCGTTTGTTTGCACTGAACTTTTGGCATTATCCACCCGGTGCCATCGACTATTTACGATATCCCGTGTGTGTCGCGGGGCGGAGATTCGACGAAGCCACTGGTTTCGCGCCAAAAGTGTCGCTCCGGGAAATGTTTGACTCGACGCGGAGGCGACGAAAGTGATGGATCAATCCCGAGAAGGTGCGTTGGCAGCGGTTCGAGAGGTGGCCGGTGCGCTTCGCCCGCTCTGGCTACGGAGATTGCAAGATCGAATCGATGCGCAGGTGGCACGGGTTCCCGCTCGGCTTAACGAGTATGCCTTCGACGATCAGGGATTCTCTCCAGAGTTCGTTCAGCGGACCGCGTTACCGATGGCCTTGATGTACGAATACTACTTCCGAGTTCGTGCGGTGGACATCGAACGGGTGCCGTCGGGGCGTGTGCTCCTCGTTGCCAATCATGCCGGTCAGCTTCCGTTTGACGGGTTGATGCTTTCCATGGCGATGTTGCTTGAGGCCCAGCCGCCGCGCATCGCTCGAGGGATGGCGGAGTACTGGGTCTCCGAGTTGCCTTTCGTCAGCGTGATGGCCGCCCGGGGAGGCGCTTTAGTCGGAACCCCGCGCAATTGCACCTCCATGCTCCAGTCCGAGGAGTGTGTGATGGTCTTTCCTGAAGGCGTCCGAGGGATGAATAAACTCTATCGAGATCGCTACCAATTGATGGACTTTGGTTTGGGCTTCATGCGTCTCGCTTTGGAGACTCGGACCCCCATCGTTCCGATCTCGATCGTGGGCTCCGAAGATCAGCAACCCGGTTTGGCCAATTGGTCTCGTCTCGGTCGGATCTTCGGTATGCCTGCATTGCCCATCACACCCACATTCCCCTTGCTCGGCCCTGCTGGTCTTTTGCCGCTCCCGGTGCGGTACCACATTTATTTTGGGGAACCGCTGGTTTTCGAAGGAGACCCCTCGGAGGATGATGCGCACATACAGGACCGAGTTGATGTCGTGAAGGCCGCGATCCTCTCGGGATTCGAACGAGGGCTGTCCGAACGAGAAGGAGTGTTTAGATAACCGCGCACCCTCGACTGCTCGGCTCTGAACAGGTTCCGACGTGGCTCGGATTTACGTTCCGATGGCCTTGAGATGGTCTGCTGCTGAGCATTTGGCGCAAGACGAACTCGCGGGGGCGCGATACCTTCGTGGCCGGACGGGTTTGGTGCGTGAGTCCGTCCCGCCCGCCCGACTGGAGACATGATGCAAGAGGCCACCGTAACCATTGAATTGAACCCGAGTGAGCAGCGGGTTTGGGATCGCATTCGGAGCCGAGTGGCCTCGGTGCGTGAACCTGGTGTCGGATCCGGGTTTATTGACCTCCTCCTGTTGCTGCCCGACTTAACCGTTTTGCTCTCGAGACTTTTACGCGAGCCCCGGGTGCCCTGGGGTTCTAAGTTCGTGGCGATGGCCGGTCTCGCCTACGTTTTTTCGCCCGTGGACGCCATGCCTGCTTTGCTGTTTGGGCCGATCGGACTACTCGACGATCTGATCGTGGTGGCCGCAGCGCTCTCCTCGCTGCTGAATCGAGTTCATCCAGATGTTGTCCGATCGCATTGGTCGGGTCAGGGGGATGCGCTCGATGCGATCCAGCGGGTGACGGGCTGGGCCGAGGATCAGATCGCAGGAAGTATTCAACTGGTGCTCGGCCGGTTGCTTCGACGCTGAACTCGGGCCAGGGAAAGAAGGCGCGCGCGGTCTTCTCGAGGGATGCGACGGACCCGGCCGGAGTCGTCGACCGCAGCGTGCTCCGTTGCGCCGGAAGCAATCGGGCGATCGGCACACTGGATGACATAGGTCATGCGAAGCGACGCGCCTCGGACCCAGTCGAGGGCGGCTGTGACCTCTAGGGCGTCGTCGAAGCGGGCACTTTGATGGTAGTCGACCTCGCAGCGAGTGACGGCAAAATGCAGTCCACGCCGAAGGTAGGCCGTGTAGCTCTGGTCGTGCTCTTCGAGCCAGCGGACCCTTGCCTCCTCAAAGAATCGGGGATAGTTCGCGTGGTGGACGATCCCCATGGCGTCGGTCTCATAAAAAGCGACCCGGTGGAGGGTTGTCGTGCTGATGGCGTCGGGGAGCGATTCGGAGGCTGCCGGAGGCGAGGCTTCTTCCACCGTCAAAAGTTGTCCTTGGCGGTGCGAATGCGACCCAGCTCTTCGGCGTCAGCTGCGCGCATAAAGGGGTTGGTCTCTCGTTCTTCTCCGATGGTTGAAGGGACGGTCATTTCGTCGACACCGGCGTCATGCCAATCCGCGGCGGCGCAAGCTCGAAGCTTCTGGACACGTTCGAGCTTGGCCCACATGGCCGAGTTGTCCGGTTCGACGGTCACGGCAAACTTCAGGTTGCTCTCAGTGTATTCGTGACCACAGAAAACACGAACGTCGTCGGGGAGAGCTGCGAGCTTCTCACAAAGGGCCTCGTACATCATCTCTGCATTGCCTTCAAAGAGTCGCCCGCACCCCCCTGCGAAAAGCATGTCACCGGTAAAGGCGGCCTTGGCGGCATCGAACACGTAGGCGACGTGTCCCATCGTATGGGAGGGGATGAAGAGGACTCGGGCCGTTTCTCGGCCGACCTGGAGAGTGTCTCCCTCGTTAAGCCCGTGGGTGAATCCGGGCAGCCGTTCCGCGTCCGATGCATGCGCATAGACGGGAGCGCCATATCGCTCCGCGAGCTCCGGATTGGCTGCTGAGTGATCGAGGTGGTGGTGGGTGGAAAGAATTTGGGTCACTTGTACACCGGTGTCGTCCACTTTTTGGATCACGGGTCCCGCTTCCGGCGCGTCGATGATGGCGGCCTCACGGGTCTCCTCGCAGATCACGAGATAGGTGTAGTTGTCACTGAAGGTCGGAATCCGTTCAATTTGTAAGGGCATGGAAAAATCCTAGCAGGGTCGGCCACGGCCGATCGTTTTAGAGGAGTCGAGGCTGTTCGATCTCGTTGTTCTCTTGGATGGCCTGGGCATGCTCGCGGGCCGCATTTTCCGAGGCGCCGAAAGCGGGGCAGAGCGGTTTGTAAGTGCACCACCGACAGAGGTTTGTTTTTTTGGTTGGAAAGTGGTCGGAAGCCTCGATCCGGTGAATCAAGGCCAAGGTTTCTTGTTGTAGTTGCTCGAGTGCTTCAGGCGTTCGGGTGGAGACCCGGGTGATGCCTTTCGATAGGTACATCCAGACGAGTCGCACTGGGGCATCCCCAAAGCGCCGTCCAAGGCCGATTTGGTAGAGCGCAAGCTGTCGATCCGAGTCGATTTTTTTCTGGCTCGGGATGTACTCCCCGGGTTTGTTGTCCTGTATTTAGGTCGCCCCGTCTGCAGCCCGGACGATGCGGTCCACGAAGCCTTGAATGCCGTACTGCCCTTCCGGATCCAGCCCGAATTGGATGTGCGTTTCGAGTCCCAGGGTTTCGTCCTGATCGAAGGGGTAGTGGGATCGATAGTGGTTCTGCAGGCAGCGGTGTCCGAGGGCCCGATAGTAATCGACGTCGTACCCGTCCTTGACGATTTTGATCCGGGTTTCGTCATAGTGTTCATCGAAGAGTGCGTCGAAGCGCTCGAGGACCCGGCGAAGGGAGGGCACCTGATCTCGGGCCACGAATTCATAGAGTCGCTCAAGAATCTCGTGGACTCGCTTCCCAACGAAACCTTCGATCCCCTCGGTTTCCTCGGGAATGCCGAGCCGGTACCGCAGCTCGAATTTCTTTGGGCAGTTCTCCCAGCTGTTGAGTCGCGAGTGACTGTAGAGCTTGGTCATAGTTCTCCGCGGCCGGGGGGGCATCCCGAGCATAATGCGGAACCGCCCTTTGGGCAGGTGCGATGATTTGAGGAAGGTCGGCCCCCGGCTGGGCTACACTGGCAGTTCGAGATCGCGGGACAAGGGAGTTGAGATGGCCGCCGACGAGAAAAGGGTGGGGGCGCCGCCAGGAGAAATCCCCACCGCAAGGTATGCGGGCGCACTGTCGGAGCAAGGCGGTGTGCAGGGTGCATTCTGCCCCGCCTCGGTGATCGAATCTGCGGTCGACGGACTCTCTGGCTGCCAAGACGATGTGCTCTCCGAAGCGGTTTGCCGTGGAGTCGTCGACCCCGATCATGTTGTCGCCTGGACGGATCGAACCGAGCGTCTACTCCGCTTTCAGTTCGACGCGTCCGTGCTGCGTTCGGAGATCCCCGTCGTGGCCCAGAAGCTGGCGGCACTGTTGACTGAAGCTGGGGTCGTTGGTGCTCAGGGGATCGAGTCCATTGTGACGGAGTTCATCGCTTCGCTGGTGCGTTTGCGGCGGGCGATTTCAGATGATGTCGAGGCGGCGTACGAGGGGGATCCCGCGGCGGCGGGATACGAGGAAATCGCGGTTTCCTACCCTGCGATTCGGGCGTTGGCGATTCATCGGATCGCCCACGAATTATACCTTCGGCAAGTGCCCCTGATCCCTCGAATCATGAGCGAATACGCTCATGATCGGACGGGGATTGATATTCATCCCGGCGCGCGAATCGGGCGACATTTTTTCATCGATCACGGCACCGGGGTCGTGATCGGCGAGACCACCGAAATCGGAGACAACGTTCGTCTTTATCAAGGAGTGACGCTCGGAGCCAATTCGGTTCGAGACAGCAATCGTTTGCGGGGGCAGAAACGACATCCCACGGTGGAAGACGATGTCACGGTCTATGCTGGAGCCAAAATCCTGGGCGGCGAGACGGTGATCGGAACCGGCAGCGTGATCGGAGGCAATGTTTGGATCACCGAATCTGTGCCGCCGGGTGCGAGAGTCGTCACAGATCCACCGCGAAACGTCGTGCATCGAGAGCGGGTCGGGGAGCCTCTGCCTCTCCAGCTCCCATGGGACGAGGAAGAAGAGACGTGATCCGAGTCAACGGTCAAGGCGGTTTCGGTCGGCTTCAGCGGGGTCGCGGGCGTCGAATCCGCATCGGGGCCGCGGTCGGGGTGCTGCTGATCGCGCTGTGCTCGGGGGGGGCGATTGAAGCGGCCGAGGCGGAACCTGAATGGGGATATGCGCTCGCGCATGAATTGATGAGCCCCTACTGCCCGGGGCGCACGCTGGCGGCTTGTCCCAGCGAGCAGGCGGCCGAGGTGCGTCAGTGGATTTTGCTTCAAGAAGCGGCTGGAGCGACCCGGGAGGAAGTGATCGCAAATTTAGAGATCCGCTTTGGGGAGCAGATCCATTCGGCTCCAGAGGCCCGGGGGTGGGGGCTGGCTGCTTGGGGTTTACCTGCGGGCGCGCTGGCGTTGGGTGCGCTGATCGTGGTCTGGGTCTTGCGGCGAATGGTGAAAGGGCAGGGCAGTTCGTCCCCGAGCCCGCCTCCCGGCGTGGGGAATCGCGGAGCCCAGGATGGAGACACTCGGGCGCAGGATGCTGAACTCGAGCGGCTAGTTGACGCGGAGTTCTCGGCGAGCGAACGATGAGTCGCTGCGAAGCCTTCTCCGCCCCCTGCTGATTCGTGCGATACACTGCTCGACCGTGAAGATTTATACACGACGCGGCGATGGGGGCGACACGGACCTGGCGGGCGGGACACGCATCTCGAAGGATGCGCTTCGCGTTGAAGCCTATGGCGCGGTCGATGAATTAAACGCGTTTGTTGGGCTGGCGATCGTCGACTGCGATTCCAAGTGGTTTCCGGTTCTGGAAGCGGTCCAGCGAACGCTCTTTGAGGTGGGGGCTGGGCTCGCAACCCCTCCGAGTGCCACTCAGGCTTCCTTGTCCAGTGAGGGCGCCAGCGAGGTGGATGTCGAATCGATTGAGGCCGCGATCGATGAGGCAGACAATGATCTTCCCCCGCTTCGTGCTTTCGTGTTGCCAGGCGGGTGTCGGGGCGCCGCAGCCTTTCACGCCGCCCGGACGGTTTGCCGAAGAGCAGAGCGTCGTGTGGTGGCTTTGGACCGTGTCGAGCACCTCAATGATTCGACGCTCCACTACCTGAACCGACTCTCAGACCTTCTCTTCGTTCTCGCTCGGTCGGAGAATGTTCGGGCCGGAGAAGGGGATGTGGAGTGGACTCGTCGCGGTTGATCCATATGAGCGCCTAGGGGCCTCGTTAAAGGACAATGAACCCCTGGCATGAAGAGCCTCCGCGTAGGCCTTGCTGCCTAATCGCCGGCCAGGGCTCGCTCGATCTCCTGACCCACTTCGAGGACACCCCGAAAGGGCGATCTGTCGGAATTTTCGTTCAGTCGACGTTCGATCTGGGAGAATCCGCCGAGTCGGCTCAATCCAAATTCGCCGTATCGGCGCAGGAGCGAGTCGGTCGCGAAGCGGACCGCACCCGCCTGCCGCCGCCGGCCGAGCTGGTCCCCTTTTTCCAGATGGTTGCGATGGCTTACAAGGCGATCGACCAGCTCATCGAGGCCTGCTCGGTCTCGGGCCGAGGCGAGGAGCACCGGGGGAACCCATTCTTGATTGGCCGAGGCCGTACCCAGGTCGAGGCCGGCAATCAACTCACTGCGGGTGCGTCGAGCGGAGGGTCCGACATCGGATTTGTTCACGACAAAGAGATCCGGGAGTTCAAGAATGCCGGCTTTCATGAATTGGAGCATGTCCCCCGCTCCGGGCTGTGCGACAAAGACGAGGCTGTCGACGATCCGGGCGACTTCGCCCTCGCTTTGTCCGACGCCGACGGTTTCGATAAATACCCAGTCGAAGACTGCCGCCATGACGGCTGCCCCGGCCCAGGTGGCATCAGCGAGTCCACCCAAGCGATTGCGGGCCGCCATCGACCGGAGGAAGACTCCCTGCTCCCGGGCACTGGTTCCGAGCCGCATGCGGTCGCCGAGAAGAGCGCCTCCTGATCGCTGGCTCGAGGGGTCTACGGCAATGACCCCAATTTTCTGATCCTGCTCTCGCAAAGCATCAATGAGTGCGTTTAGAAGTGTCGACTTTCCCGCGCCGGGGGCGCCCGTGATCCCGACTCGTCGCGCGTTTCGGCTTCGGGGAAGCCGGCTCAACCGATCGAGGAGCGCCAAGGCAGAGCGCCGCTGCGCGGGACGCTGATCGTCGACCAGATTGAGGGCCTCGGAAACCGCCGCGGGGTCGCCTTCCAGCAGTCCGTCGTGGATTCGATCTAGGTCGGGATCGGTCGACGGCAGATCTGTCCGAGCTTCCCGACTCAGGAGAGGGTCTCTTCGACCACGTCGGTCACTTCCGACATGATCCGAGTCAGATCGAAATCCTTTGGGGTGTACACGCGTTTGACTCCTGCCGATTCCAGGGCCTCGGCGTCTTCATCTGGAATGATTCCACCCACAATCACCGGAAGGTCCTCGAGCCCTTCTTTGCGCAGACCGGCCAGCACATCCATCACGAGAACGCCGTGGGATCCGGAAAGAATGGAGAGGCCAATCACATGGACCCCTTCGTCTCGGGCGGATTGGACGATTTCTTCCGGAGTGAGGCGGATCCCGTCATAGACGACTTCCATCCCGACGTCTCGGGCTTTCACAGCGATCTGCTCCGCCCCATTGCTGTGGCCATCGAGTCCAGGCTTGCCGACCAAGATCTTTAGACGACGCCCGAGTTTCTCACTGATCGTGTCCACGCGGGCCTGAACGGCTTCGATGCTTTCGCTGGATGCAGCGGCCCGAGTGGAGCCAACGCCTGTGGGCGCTCTGTATTCCCCAAATCTGACCCGTAGGGTGTCGGCCCACTCCCCGGTGGTGACGCCGGCCTGAGCCGCTCGGATCGAGGCCGGCATGATGCTATCGGATCCGGCCGCTGCATCGCGAAGGCCCTGGAGGGCACCATCGACTTCGCTCTGATTGCGTTGATTCCGAAAGGCTTGAAGGCGCTCGATCTGTTCTCGTTCAGCTTTCGCATCCACCTTCACGATGGCGGAGTCACCATCCGTGACCAGCGGAGAATCGGCTGATTCGACGAAGTCATTGACGCCGACAACGGTGATCTCGCCGGTCTCGATGTGACGAATCCGCGCGGTGTGGGACTCTACAAGGGCCTGCTTCATGTAAGCATTTTCAACGGCGACGACCGCTCCGCCCATGTCGAGAATTTTCTTGAGTTCGTCGCGGGCCTCCTCCAGTAGGGCCGCTGTCCGACCTTCGATTACATGGGAACCGTCGAAGATGTCTTCGTACTCAAGGAGGTCGGTCTCGTGGGCGAGGATTTGCTGGGTGCGCAGGGACAGCTGTTGGTCCCAGGGGCGCGGCAGGCCGAGGGCTTCGTTCCAGGCAGGCAGCTGGAGTGAGCGAGCTCGTGCGCGTTTGGAAAGGGTTACGCCGAGCGCTTCAAGAGCAATGCGGACGATGTTGTTCTCGGGCTGGCTTTCGGTGAGCCCGAGGCTGTTCACTTGCACCCCGTAGCGGAGCCGCAGTTGTTTGGCGTTGTCGATGCCGTAACGCTCTTGGCCGATTTCGGCCCAGAGTTCCGTCATGGCTCTGCACTTGCAGACTTCCTCGACGAAACGAATTCCCGCGTTCAGAAAGAAAGAGATCCGGGCAAAGACTCGGCCAATGGCGTCTTCGGCCACGTCGCTGCGCTTCTGAACGGTATCCAGTACCGAGACGGCATTGGCCATCGCGAAGGCGATCTCTTGTACGGGCGTCGCGCCCGCTTCTTGAAGATGATAGGAGCAAATATTAATCGGATTCCATTTCGGGATGCTGTCGACCGTATAGGCGATGATGTCCGTGGTCAGACGCATGGAAGCGTCCGGCGGAAAAACGTAGGTGCCTCGCGAGAGGTACTCCTTGACGATGTCATTCTGGGTCGTGCCCTGGAGTTGAGCGGGGGTGACGCCTTGGCGCTCCGCTGTGGCGACGTAAAGCGCGAGAAGCCAGGGAGCGGTGGCGTTGATGGTCATCGACGTATTCATGCGATCG
>JAQWNI010000102.1 GCA_029268645.1 Myxococcota bacterium | reverse complement strand
CGCCAAAGGGGTGGCATCCTCGACCGGCTGCACATCGTGAGTCGAGACCGGACCCATCCCTTTTTCCGAATCTTCAAGGCCCTCTTCGACGACCCCAAACATCTCTTCGGCAGAGAGATCTTCAATCCCTTGTGCATCGAACTCATCCGTGCTCTCCGGGACGATCAATTCATCTAAGGCCCGGGCCGATTCCATGGCGAGATACTGGACATCCAATCCCGCGGCATAAAGGAGTTCCGGATCCTCCGGTTTGGAATACGTCCGAACTTCAAAACAGAACTCACCCTCAGTCCAGCCAAACAGTTCGGCGACCGCGGACTCGATCGCCCGCCGACAGAGCGCATCGATGCGCTCCCGATCGAGAAGGCCCTTCTCAATCAGAACACCCCGCAGATCATCGGAGCAGGCGCGGGCCTCGACAATCGCCGCCTCTAGGACATCGGCTGGAACACTCAGCCCACCCATGAGCACGCCTTGCAGGTCGTGAGGGCCGGTCTTGACAGCCGCCGAGACCACTCGCCCCAATTGCAAGACAACCCGCCCTTCTCCGTCGGAGGTCGTCACGGACAAAACACCCGATTTCCGAGAGAGGCCAATGACCTGCAGGACATCCCCGAGATCCAAGTCTCGAAGGTTTCCGACCAAGCTCATTGCCGCCCCCACACTCTTCGAGACCGCTGAAGTCCTGCCCGGTTGCAGGCCCCTTGCCTGTTCCTCCATCGGTCGGTTGCGAGCCGACTTGAACCCGGGTGGGCACCTTCAGCCAACTTATTCAGAGCCGGGGCGTGGACGAACCTCCGGGGGGGCGCGCCGGATGGGGGGCTCCGAGGTCTGCCGGTTCGTTTAAGCCGACCTGAAGACAAATCTGCGTGGGCTCAATCGCCCGAATGGCCCGCTCCAAGGAGGCTTGGGCCGCCTCATGCTCTCGGCTGGGAACAGAAATCTCCAATTCAAACGGTCCGGACCGATCACGGGCCGCCTCTCTGAGGCCGCCAATCAACGAGGCCGAGTACTCTGGAAGCGCGCTTGAGGCGATCCCGAGAGGCGCCATCGCGACACGGCACACCCCCAGTTCGAAACACCGACCAATGCCCTCCGCGATCACGCCCTGGGCCATGACAGGCCCGTATTGATCGCGCTGGCCTAGGCCGAGGAGTAAAGCGCGAGGCGCCCTCAGGGCGCCTCCAGTCGCAACAAGAAGCGCCTCCCCGCGCTCCCCCGAAAAGTTTTCCTCTCGGATTTGGTCTGAAAGCAGGCCGCAAAGGCGCCAGTCCAAACGAGCTGCACCGCCTCGCAGAGGTCGCTCCATCGCAAAGCCTCCGACCACGACGAGATCGCAAGTCACACGTTCGAGGGGCCGACCCTGAAGAACCAGGGAGAGGCTGGTCGTCATGCAGGCGCTCGAATTTGACGGGCTACGGCATCCAAAATGCCGTTCACGAATCCCGTCGACGTTTCGTCGGCGAAGCGGCGGGCCAGATCAATGGCTTCATCCAGCACGACGGGCACTGGGGTATCTGCACACATCAACTCCCAAGTAGCCAAACGCAAGATGTTTCGATCCACGACCGCCATGCGGTCCATCCGCCAATTTCTCGAATGAGACTGCACCCGCTCATCAATTTCGGCAAGCCGTTCGCGAACACCCTCGACCAGCGTCAAAGCAAACGCGCGGGTCGCATTGGGGATTTCAAAATGAAACGCAACGCGGTTAAAAACATCGCGGGGGGCACCCAGCGCGGGGTCGCCGTCGACCTCAGGTCGATTCTTCCCACGGCCCAGATCCATGGCGTACAGCACCTGAAGCGCCACTTGGCGACCTCGCCGACGGGCTGAACCCGAGAGCGTGCTCCCCTCTTCTTCCTCAGGAACTGTCACGACTGGGGCTCGGGAACGTGGGATTCGACTGCCGGGACAAGACGCGCCATTTCAATGGCCGCGAGGGCCACGTCTCGGCCCTTGTTTTCCATCTCGCCTCCGCAACGGGCCAGCGCTTGCTCAATATTGTCCGTCGTCAAAACACCGAATGAAACGGGAACCCCGGTGTCACGCATCACCTCGCGGACGCCATCGGTCACACCGGCACAGACGTATTCAAAATGGGGCGTACCCCCTCGAATCACCGACCCCAGAGTGACGAGGGCCGCGTAGCGGCCTGTGCTGGCCATCACTCGAGCGGCTTGAGGGATTTCAAAAGCCCCGGGAACCCAAGCGACATCGATCCCGTCCCCCGCCGCGCCATGCTCCCGGAGCGCCTCGAGGCAACCCTCGAGCAACATCGCGCTGATGGGATGATTAAAACGCGAGACCACGACACCAAAGCGCAATCCAGAAGCATCCAAGTCACTTGCAAACGCAAAGGGGGGCTGGGTCATTTCCTGCCACGAGCCTTTCCTGGCTTATTCTGGGCCGGCTGCTCCAACCGGCCCACCAGATGAAGGTCGGGTCCGGTGCGACGAATCGACTCCCAAGACATCTTGGGCGCTTCCGCAAGCCGTCCGATTCCAAGAGGACCCAAAGCCGATACTCCCTCTGCCCCCAAGAGCCTCGGGGCGAGAAACCAGTGTATCTCGTCTATGAGATCGGCACGTAACAATGCCGCCGCCAATCCCCCTCCCCCCTCGACCAGAAGCGTGGTCAAATCTGCCTCCGCGAGGCGCTCCAGCCCCCGCTGAAGATCGAGTTCGCCGGATCGCCCAGGAACATCGAGGACTTCGACCCCGGCCTCCCGCAAACGTCGACACCCGGGGGCTCCTTGACGACAAAGAACAATCGACCTTGCCCCCTCCTGCAGATCGTATAGGTGCGCGGAAAGCGGGACCCTTAGACGAGAATCCACCAAAACCCGAACCGGCCGTGCGGTGACCCGCGCGCCGCGCCGTGCGCTGAGTTTGGGGTCATCGGCCAGGGCAGTCCCTGAGCCGACCATCACGGCATCCACACGGGCCCGCGTTCGATGTACCCAGGCCCGGGCCTCTGGCGAAGTGATCCAGCGAGACTCCCCCTGGGCTGTCGCGATCCGGCCGTCCAGACTGGTCGCCAGCTTGAGGGTCACGAAAGGCCGCCCACGGTCACAGACTGAGAAAAAGCCCCGATGGTGCGTTCGGCACAGGGACTCGAGCACACCGACCGAAACTTCCAGTCCCGCCGATCGCATCGCGCGCAGCCCTCGCCCTGAGACACGGGGGTGCGGATCTCGACAGCCAACAACTACCCGACGAAGACCAGCCCGAACGATCGCCTCAGTGCAGGGCCCCGTTCGCCCCTCAAAGCAGCAGGGTTCCAGCGTCACAGCGAGGCTCGCTCCGCGGAGCGCCCGGGCCCCATGCCGACGTTCCGCCTGGGCCAGCGCCTGAACCTCGGCGTGATTGCCACCTGGGGGTTGCGTCCGCCCGCACCCCAAGACGCGCCCTGCTCGAAATACAACGGCGCCCACCGCGGGATTCGGGTGGACACGACCCGCACTTCGGGCCGCCCAGGACAGAGCCCGCTTCATCTGGGCTTCGTCGTTACGGGTTTCGCTCACTCGGGTTCTTCTTCCCTGCCTTCGGAAAGTGCGGGCTCGTCCGCCGAACCTGACTCCGAATCGGCGGCCTCAAGATGAGCAATGAACGCCGCAAAGTCGATCAAGTTTTCGAACCGCCGATAGACTGAGGCAAACCGAACCGCCGCCACGGCGTCCAGCCGGTTCAAGGCCCGCATCACTCGGTCGCCGATCTGGCGACTTGGAACTTCGCGCTCCCCGCTCTCCTGGAGTGACCTCTCGATGCGATCCACAAGACCTTCGATTTCATCCACCGAGACCGGCCTTTTGACACAGGCACTCGTCATGCCCGCCAGAAGCTTGACGCGATCGAATTCCTCACGTCGGAGGTCGCGCTTGATCACCTTGGGCATCTGCAGCTCGATCCGTTCCCGCGTGGTGAATCGAAAACCGCATTCCTCGCATTCCCGGCGGCGGCGAATTTCGTGCTCGCCGCTGACGCGCGTATCGATCACCCGCGTGACTTCGTCGCCACAGCTAAAACAACGCACCCGTCAGCCCTCGTCTGACCAGCGATCCGGATACAAAGGGAAGCGGCGGCACAACGTCGCACTGTCTTGGCGGACGGCCTCGAGGTTCTCATCATTGTCTGGCTGCTCAAGAACGCGATGGATCAAGGACGCGATTTCTCCCATCGCCGCCTCCCGCATGCCCCGCGTCGTGACCGCCGGCGTCCCGATCCGGATCCCGGAGGTCACCATCGGCTTCCGCGGATCAAAGGGGACCATGTTCTTGTTTGCCGTAATGCCCGCCCGATCCAAAGCCAACTGCGCAGCCTTTCCCGTGGTCTCGCGATCGACTAGCGACAGCATAAACAGGTGGTTGTCCGTGCCACCGGAAAAGATTTTATATCCGCTTCCGGCCAGGGCCGCGCAGA
>JAQWNI010000101.1 GCA_029268645.1 Myxococcota bacterium | reverse complement strand
GGTGGGATTCGAACCCACGGTAGGCTTGCGCCTACACCTGATTTCGAGTCAGGCACGTTCAACCGAGCTCCGCCACCTCTCCGCGATGGCGAGCACCCTAGCAAACAGGTCCAAGGAGTCGAAGTCTCCGATCGGTTGGTGTGAAATGCATTGCCTCGCCGCTCTGGGGGTCGCGTGCTACCGTGCGCGCGCCTTTCGAGAGGGATTCTCTCGAGTCGAAAAGCATCGATCGGGTCGAAGTGATCCGAGAAATTGGAGCCCACGCATTGGCGCGAGATGATCTGATCCAGGCCACCGGTAAGGTCGACAAGATCCTGGGAGGAGGGCGGTATCAAATCACTCTCGATTCAGGCCAGGTGGTCACCGCTCAGCTTTCGGGTCGGATGCGTCGCTTCAGGATTCGCGTGATTCCGGGAGACCGAGTCACCGTTGGTCTCTCGCCCTATGACCCGACGCACGGTTTCATCACCTTCCGCCTGCGTGAGGGGCAGGACGCCCCCTGAGAAGCCCGCCGCGTCAGTCGAGGCCTCGGCGGTCCCCTGAGCGAGGGAGGCGAACGCGTCGATGAGTTGGCGTCGGCGATTCTTGATTTGGCGACTCCAGGCGCAGGCCGCTGTGGATCGCCGCCGGTTGCGAGATCTCAGCGTCCGTCATCCGGGCGTGGAGCTCGACCCCTCGGTTTCGAGTGCTTGGGCCACGGCCCAGTTTGATGTTCACCCCGGCGGCCGTTTACGAATGGCCGCCGACGTGGTGACTGAGCGTCGCGTGGACGGCGTTCGGCTTCACGTGCATGCGGGGGGCGAATTGGTCATTGAGTCGGGAGCCTGGTTGCGCAGCGAGGTCTCTCCGGTGGTCATTCACGTCTATGAAGGGGCTCGCCTCACTATTGGTTCCCGTTGCCTTTTGAATGGCTGTCAGCTCTCGGCCAAGCGTGAGGTGCGAATTGGTTGCTCGACGATGATCGGCCCGAACAGTCGTGTCTTTGACGCCGACCAACATCCCTTCGATGCGGACACCCCGGAACGAATCGAGCCCGTCACCATCGGTGACTACGTCTGGGTGGCCTCGGATGTCAGCATCCTCCGGGGCGTCTCGATTGGCGATCATTCTGTGATTGGAGCCCGATCGCTGGTCAGCGGAGCCGTTCCTCCGCATAGTCTGGCCTTTGGCACGCCGGCGCGGGTGCGAGGAAGCGTGGGCGATCGAGCGCCGGTGAGTCCCTGATTGAGGAGGTCATCATGACTTTGCGACTGGCCGTTTTTGGCCAGGCCCCGTTTGGGCGAGATGTGGCGGTGCGGCTGTCCGAGGCCGGTCACGAAATCGCCTACACCCATGTGCCACCGGATCGCGGTTCCCGAGCGGACCCCTTGGCCGCAGAGGCCGAGGCCCGCGGTTGGCCGCTGGTCCGCCACAAAGCGTTTCGCCGCAAGGGGGAGCCGATCGCCGAGCGGGTAGAAGAGTTCTTAGCGGCCGAAGTGGACCTCTGTGTCATGCCTTTTACGACGGTGATCCTTCCGCCGGCGATCGTCGAGACTCCGCGCCTTGGTGCTCTTTGCTTTCACCCATCGCTCCTTCCGGCCTATCGGGGAGGTAATGCACTGGCTTGGCAGATTATTTTGGGAGCGAAAGAGAGTGGCGTCACCGTTTTTCGCCCGGATGAGGGCGTTGACACGGGGCCGATCGTTGTGCAGCGCGGTGGAGTTGAGATCTTGCCGACGGATAACACGGTTTCTCTCTACTTCGACCGCCTCTACCCCCTAGGCGTTGATGCATTAGCCGAGGCGGTGGCGCAGGTCGCCGCGGGCGAGAGTGCGCCCCGCGTTCAATCTGAGGATGGGGCGAGCTTTCAAGGTTTGGTCGATGACGAAGTGGCCCGCATCGATTGGTCGAAGCCCGCTGAGGAAGTCGACCGCCTGATTCGAGGTTGCGACCCTCAGCCCGGGGCGTGGGCGCAATGGCAGGGGCAGCGAATTCGTCTTTTTGGAGGACGAAGGGGCCACGAAGCTCACGATGCCCATCCCGGCACCGTTTTGGGGCCAGACCCGGAGGACGTCAGCCGGGTGCGGGTCGCCGTCGGTGCGGACAGCTTTCTTTCTATCCAGAAGGTGCGCCTCGCCGATGGGTCGAAGGTCTCAGCTGCCGAAGCGGGGCTCGAGGCGGGGAGCCGGCTCGAGTAGCTGTCAATCATGACAGCGGCCCGGCTCGCTCCCCTTGGGGAAAGCGAGGTATGATGCCTCGAGCCCAGGGCTTTCTGAAGACGGCAGCTTCCCCCCGGGCTGCCAGTATTATTCCGGCCCACAAGGGGTCTGGAGAGGGGGGGGTCGCCTTGCGGCATCCGTCTCGCTAAATTGCGCCGCCGATCCAGCCCAATCCCCCGAAAAATCGAGCGTTCACCGAGCGCTTCGGCTGGCGATAGGATCGTTTGGCCCACGGAGGGGCCGGCTTATTTTTTGGAGCGCCCCGATTCGGTTGCGCCCAGTTTTGGAAGCGAGGCCATCATGCAGCAGCAGAATGACATTTCCAAGCTCAGAAATATCGGGATCAGTGCGCATATCGATTCCGGGAAGACAACGCTTACTGAGCGCATTCTCTATTACACCGGTCGCATCCACGCGATTCACGAGGTGCGCGGTAAAGATGAAGTCGGCGCCACGATGGACTCGATGGAGCTTGAGCGAGAGCGGGGCATCACGATTGCTTCCGCGGCGACCCACTGTGTCTGGGGTGAGAATCACATCAATATCATCGATACCCCTGGACACGTTGACTTCACCATTGAGGTCGAGCGTGCTTTGCGTGTGCTCGATGGGGCCGTTCTGATTCTCTGTGGCGTGGCCGGCGTGCAGTCCCAGTCGATGACGGTCGATCGTCAAATGAAGCGATACCGAGTGCCAAGGATTGCGTTCATCAACAAACTTGATCGCTCTGGTGCGGACCCCGTGAAGGTGACGACTCAGCTCCGTGAAAAGCTGGGACACAATGCTGTAATGATGCAACTGCCGATTGGGCTTGAGGCTGAGCACGAGGGACTTGTCGACCTTGTGACCATGAAGGCGATCTATTTTGAAGGGGAGAGTGGCGACGAGCCTGTGGAACGTGAAATTCCCGCCGACATGCAGGATGCTGCTGCGACTGCGCGAGAGACGATGCTGGACGCGGTCTCGATGTTCTCCGACGAGCTGATGGAAGCCATCCTTGAAGAGAATGTCACCGAGGAAATGATTCACGACGCGACTCGAGCGGGAACTCTTTCCATGGACTTGACGCCTGTCTTCCTCGGGTCGGCTTATAAAAATAAGGGAGTCCAGCCTCTCCTCGATGCCGTGACGCGCTATTTGCCGGCGCCGACGGACGTCAAGAACATGGCTGTTGACTTGGCGAATGACGAGGCAGAGCTGGAGGTTGTTAGCGACCCCGAAAAACCGATGGTGGCCCTGGCTTTCAAGCTTGAGGATACGCGTTACGGACAGTTGACCTATCTCCGTGTTTATCAGGGCACGCTTGGGAAGGGCGACACCATCTTCAACTCCAGAACCAACAAAAAGGTGAAGGTGGGGCGCTTGATTCGAATGCATGCTGACGAGATGGAGGACATCGAGCGCTCTACGGTCGGCGACATCGTTGCGCTCTTTGGTGTTGATTGCGCTTCGGGTGATACGTTTACTGATGGCAAAATGGACGTCGCGATGACGTCCATGCATGTTCCCGAGGCGGTGATTTCGCTCAGTATTACACCGAAGGATCAGAAAGCCGCCGACAACATGGGGAAGGCCCTCGGTCGATTTGTTCGGGAGGATCCGACCTTTCGAGCGGCCGTAGACCCTGAAAGCAACGAGACTGTGATTTCCGGGATGGGCGAGCTGCACCTCGAGGTCTACGTCGAGCGCATGAAGCGCGAGTATGCCTGCGAAGTTGAAACTGGACAGCCCCAAGTTGCTTACCGAGAGACTGTGACACGGAAAGTGGACTTCAACTACACGCATAAAAAGCAGAGTGGTGGTTCAGGTCAATATGGTCGGGTGGCTGGATTCGTGGAGCCCATTCTTGAATCCGATGAGGGCTCCAAGGACTTTCAGTTCGTCAGCGCAATTCGAGGGGGCTCCATTCCGACGGAGTACATCCCTGCAGTTGAAAAGGGTTTTCGCGAGTGCTTGCCTAAGGGGCGTTTGATCGGATTCCCGGTTCAGGGTCTCAAGATTACGATTGATGATGGCCAGTCGCACAGTGTGGATTCGTCAGAAATGGCGTTTTCCGCAGCAGCGCGCGGCGCCTTCCGGAAGTTTTATCCGGAGGCGAAGCCTCAAATTCTCGAGCCCATCATGAAGCTCGAAGTCGAAGGCCCAGGCGAATTCCAAGGGGCCATTCTGAAAACCATCATGCAGAGACGTGGGCAAGTGATTGGCTCGACCGAGGAAGATGGATTCTCACGAGTGGAGTCCGAGGTGCCGCTTTCCGAAATGTTCGGATACGCCACCGATTTGAGGTCTATGACCCAAGGTAAGGCCGAGTTCTCCATGGAGTTTTCGAAATACTCGCCGGCGCCGGCCGAAGTTCAGAAGGAACTCAAGGAGAAGTACAAGTCCAAGATTCCGGACGAAGAGGAATAATCGTTTCACGGCTTTGACGCCTCAAATCCTCGGAGAGATTCATGTACCGGAAATTCGTCAATGCGCGGAGTCCGATGCGTCTCCTCGAAAATGGTCTGCACGGAGGGCTCGGCCTCGGGAACGTGGGCGCGCTGATCGCAGGACATGGCGTCGGAAAGACCCCCTTCCTTGTGGGGGTGGGGATGGACGAGCTACTCCGCGGTGGCACGGTCCTTCACGTAGCCATTGATCAAACCGTGGGCCACGTCAAAGATTTCTACGACACGGTTTTTGCTGCGCTCGCGACAAACACCCACTTGGATGATCCTCAGCGGACCCAAGGGGAAATCGATCACCGACGGCGTATTCGGACCTATCCGGCCCGAACCTTTAATGTGGACCGTCTATCTGAGGCGATCCAGCTGGAAACCGAGACGGGTGCCCGCCCAACGCTGATCTTGATGGATGGGCTCGAAGCGGCTGGGGTCGACCCCGAAGCATTGAAAGCGATCCGCGAGCTTTCCATTGGTCTCGCGGCGGAAACGTGGTTCACCATCGAGGCGGAGGGAGAGCGGATTGAGGGTTTGCCCGCTCCATGGGCCGCGCTCTGGGAACATCTCCACGTCATTCTCGCTCTTGAGCCGGAAGGCGAGGTTGTGCACTTCCGAGCCCTGAAAGATCACGACAACCCTGATCTTCAGGAGCTCCGAGTCGGTCTTGATCCGCGGACTTTATTGCTGATCCGCAGTTGACTGATCCCGTTTCGAGTCGGCCGGGCTTCGTGTAAGCGAAGCCCGTATCGAATGGGTCCATTCATTCCCCGGGCAGAGGCCGGAGCTCGGCTAATTTGTCGCGGAAGCGAGTGCGGATGGCCAGGGCATCCTGTCGCGGAAGACCCAGCTCCGACGCAATGCTCATGATGTCGTTGTTTTCAGCCCCGGTGACTGAGTCGTCGGCGGCGGCCACTGCGTAGAGACACTCAATCAGCTGGAGTTTTTCTTCTTTGGAGCTGTTCCGTCCAAATTCCTGGGTGACGAGATAGTTGAGGCTTCCACCGAGGGCCTCGACCTCCGACCGTGCGATGCGGATGGCGAGTCCGGCTTCTTCCCTGGGGATCCCGGCGACCTCCACGAGCGCGTGCTCCATCGCAGTGATTTCGTTGTCCTCAATTCTGAGATCGGCCTCCGCCACTCTCGTGAGCACGTACGCGAAGCAGGCATAGAATCGAGCCCGCTCCGGCGAAAGCCCCTCCAGTTCGCCGGCGATCCGGTCCAAAGGTTCCGAGACTTGTGACCCTTGGTTGGCTTCGCCCTTCTCGATCCCCAGGAAACGCAGTAGCGACGACAAATCGATTCTCCTTGATGATTCCCCAGTTGTGAAATTCTCCCCGCTCCAACGGGGGCGAAGAGGATGACCCAGAAGTCACCCTCTCCGCAACGTTCGGCCAATCACGGTGGGGGGGTGTGGTAGCCTCCTTCGATGCGTCCGCTTGCCCCAAAAGTTCCGCTCGATCCGGAGGCCCGGGAGCAAGATCGGTCCCTCCTTGAGGCGTTGCGGCGGGGAGAGGATCAGGCGTTTCGGGCCCTCGTTGACGCCAACACCGGGCCGATGTTGGCGGTGGCGCGTCGCTTCCTGCGAAATGAAGATGATGCTCGAGATGCCGTTCAAGACGCGTATCTGTCTGCATTTAGAGCGATTGATCGTTTCTCGGGTGACGCGTTGCTGTCGACGTGGCTTCACCGGATCACTGTCAATGCTTGCTTGATGCGGCTGCGCACTCGACGCCGACGTCCCGAGACCAGCATTGAAGAGCTCCTGCCCGGATTTCTCGAAGACGGGCGACTCGCGGCCAATGAAACCGTGCGGAGAGATCGCGCGGATCGCGTACTCGAGGCGCGACAGCTCCGAGCCGTAGTCACTCAGGCGATCGACCAGCTACCCGACATCTATCGGACCGTCTTGATTCTGCGTGACATCGAGGGGTTCGACACGGAGCAGACGGCCGGTGTCCTCGAGCTTTCGATTCCGGCGGTGAAGACACGCCTTCATCGGGCCCGTCAAGCGCTGAAGGAGCTGCTGGATCGTCAACTTTCGGATCGTCTCGACACGGCAAATAGGCGAGACCCATCGCCGCTTGCCGACTCGGGGGAGGAGCTCGACCATGAACTGTCGTGAATTCGTAGAGTTCCTCATGGGTTATTTGGACGAAGAACTCGATGAGACCGCCCGATCTGTGTTTGAGGCGCATCTGGGTGGATGTCGAGACTGCCACCGCTATATGGAAGATTACGTCCAAGCCGTTGAACTTGGCCGAGCGGCGTGTCGAGAGCCCGAAGGGCCGGCTGTTCCGGAGGGTCTGCCGGAAGAACTGGTGCAGGCGATTTTACAGGCGCGTCAAGCGGCGAATTCCAAAGAGGAGTAGTTGACTCAGGCGCGTTCTCGATAGAGGGAGGCGTCGACTGCAGCGACCATTCCTTCGACCGTTGCGTCCGTGGCTGGCTCCGAATTAAGAAAGTCGAGAATTCGAAGGCATTCTTTTCGGGGATTTTGAACCAGGCGCGGGTAGCTGATCGGGATCCAGTCAAAACACGCCTCGCGACTCAAAAGTTGGCGCATCTCGTTGGTTTGTAATTCCAGAATGGCTTTCAGGCGGGATGCAGGCAGACGGCCGGATTCCTCACCGAGTCGGGCCAGCATTCGGTTTTGAGAGGCGATCACTTCCTCGGCGGGGCGGTTCATGACAATGACCCGGTACGGGCGATCGAGAGGGAGTTTTCCGAGTAGGCGGTCGATGACCTTGACGCCCCGGCCGCCTGCGTGGTTAAGCCACTGAGTGTCTCGGGCGGAAGCTCTGACGGGCGCAAATTCGAAGTAGCCGCGGGGATTCGATGCGTCGGCAGGGCGTGTCTCGTCGATGAGAAGCGGCAGTCCTGCGCGCTCCAAGAGCCTCATCATGAGAGAGGTGCCCGAGCGCGGCGGTCCTGTGACAATGACGACGGGCTCCGATTTGGGCTCATTCATGACGGTCTGTGGGGGGAGTCGGCTAACGACGCCAAGCCAGAAACCCTTCGAATATTTTTTTGACGGTCGGGGTTAGTCGCGTTCGGTTGTAGTCGCCCCCGAGCTGGGCGAGGGCGCCTGCGTTCGTGGGGTAAGGGTGGATCACGTTGCCGAGCGCGCCGAGGCCGATTTTCCCCGCCATCGCGACGCTGATCTCGCTGATCATGTCCCCGGCGGAGTGGGCCACGATGGTCGCGCCGAGGATCGTATCGCCGCCCCGACGTGTATGGATCTTCGCGAAACCCGTGGTTCGCGATTCTGCGATCGAACGGTCGACCGTGCTGAATTCTCGGACGTAGGTGTCGACGTCGATACCTTGCTCAACGGCTTCTCTCTCGTACAAACCCACATGGGCGATTTCAGGGTCGGTATATGTGCACCATGGAATATTCAAGGAGGATAATCTTCGTCGGCCGAAGGGTCCCAGCGAGAAGAGCGCATTTTGGATCACCGCTCGCGCCGCGAAGTCTGCGGCGTGGGTGAATTTGTGTTGCATGCAAACATCGCCTGCTGCGTAGATATTTCGATTGCGCGTTTGCAGGAAGTCGTCGACGTGAACGCCTCGTTGTTCGTCGTACTCAACCCCTACCGTTTCGAGGCCGAGACCGGCCACGTTGGGCTTTCGCCCTACGGCGACCAGGATCTGGTCGAATGAAAGTTTGCTCTGGTTCCCCCCATGCTCGATGATCGCTTGGCACCCGTCTGCCCGGGAGGAAACTTCCACCAAACGGGTGTCCAGTTTGACGTCGACTCCGTCTCGCTGGAGCGATGCGAAGAGCAAGTCGGCTGCATCGGGGTCTTCTTTTCCAAGGAACTGCTCGGCGGCCTCGATGAGGGTGACTTGGGCTCCGAGTCGGCGAAAACTTTGGGCGAGTTCGCAGCCGATCGGCCCGCCGCCGAGAACGACCAAGTGGTCGGGGCATTCTTGGAGGTCAAAGATGTTTTCGTTGGTCAGGTACTCGATTTGGTCGAGTCCTGGAATCGGGGGGACGAAGGCGCGGGCACCGGTTGTGATGACCGATTTTCTGAAGTCTAAGGGGATGCCGGCGACCTCGACGGTGTTACTCGAAACGAAGCGCGCGTCGCCCTGGTATACGTCGACCCCGAGTTCGTCTCGATAACGCTCGGCCGAATCGTGGGGTGCGATCTGGGCTCGGACGGAACGCAGCCGTGATATGACCGATTTAAAATCCGCCTTGACAGATCCCTCAATGTGAATTCCGAGTTCTTTGATCTGGCGGGCTTCGGCCGCGGCGTGTGCCGAGCGCAGGAGCGCTTTTGAGGGAACGCAACCGACATTCAAACAGTCTCCGCCGAGTTCTGCACGCTCGATGAGAGCAACCCGCGCACCGAGACCGGCCGCGCCCGAAGCGGCAATCAATCCCGCGGTTCCCGCACCGACTACGACGAGGTTGTACCGTCCGCCGGGGGCCGGATTACGCCAACCTTCGGGTCGAACATGCTCCAGTAGAGCCTGGTCAAATGGGTCGTCCGGTCTCATTCGTGGCCTCCTACTCAGGCCCCGTGGCATCGGCCAGGGCCCGTCGCGCGATCCGCGTGACTAACGTCGTAACCAGAAGGGTCGCTACCAATCCTATGGCCATGACAATGTAATAGCCCGAGTCTTTAGGGGTCTCGGTTTGGGTCGCAATTTTGGCCACGGTCCCAATGACGTTCCCGTAGTAGACGTAGAGGATCGATCCAGGCAGCATGCCGAAACCAGCCAGGCAGTAATCGCGGAAAGACACCCGAGTCAGGCCCAGTGCATAATTGGATAAGCTGAAGGGGAAGGCCGGCGACAGCCGAAGCAGAAACGTGATCTTCAAGCCATGTTCCGCCACAGCGCGATCGACAGCCTCGAATCGTTTGCTCTGTCCTAGTTTTTTTTCCACCCAGCCTCGGGCGCCATAGCGCGCGATCAGGAAGGACCCACTGGAGCCCAGCATGGCTGAGAGCCAGACGACGAGCGTGCCCTCCAATACGCCGAACAAGGCTCCCGCAGCCAGGGTTAAAAGGGCGCCGGGAACGAAGAGGATGGTTCCGGTCGCATACAACAGGCCAAAGACCAAAGGCCCCCAGTGGCCTAAGTCCGCTACCCAACGGGTGAGCTCGGGAATCGCATCGACTGCGGAACGTGAAAGGAGCCATACCCCCCCCGCCGCAAGCAGGACGATGAAAAGACGGACCCAGATCACTTTTTTCACGTGAGGGTGCCGCCGCAGCTTGAGCCCGCCCCCGCCGTGCATCCGAAGCAATGGGACCCGGTCGAGATTTCTCGATTTTCAAAGGTATCAAACTCTTCGATCTCCCAGATTGTGCGCAGCGGCCGGGGAGGGGGGCAATCGATGGCTTGATTGAAGTCGCAGTCAAAAATGCGTCCCCGGTAGTCGACGCTGATCAGGCTGCGGCACATGAGATGGGGAAGCGTCTGTGGATTGAAGTTCTCCATGAGAAGATCCATGTAGTCCGAGTACTGCCCGTCTCGTTCAAGCTCATGACGAAACCGTTTGAGTGGCATGTTAGTCAGGCTGATGAGATGATCGAAGGTCAGTCCGAAGCGCTCGCCGAGGGCCGCTTGATACTCTTCCTTCAGCGCGGTCTGGTCGGGGGGGAGACTGGGCCCATTCGGGTTGTAGACCAGCACGAGACGGCGCTCGGGGTTCCCCTGTCCATAGCCGAGTTCATTCAGACGCAAGAGGGCTGCGATACTGCGGTCGTAGACCCCCCGGCCGCGCTGTTGCTCTACATTTTCGGATTCGTAACAGGGCAACGAAGCGACGATTTCGACGCCGTGCTGGGCGAGGAATTCGGGGGTGTCCTCTTGCCCGGGTTCATCGAAAACCGTGAGGTTGCAACGGTCGATTACGCGTTTTTCCAGTTTTCGTGCGGCCTCCACGAGCTCGCGAAAGTTTTCGTGGAGCTCTGGGGCGCCTCCCGTGATGTCCAGGGTTTCAATTCCGGGACTCGCCGAGAGCAGTTTTATGAGTCGATGGCAGTCACGCGCCGAGAGCCGCTCAGTACGCTTGGGGCCGGACTCAACATGGCAATGATGGCAAGCCAGGTTGCAGCGCAGCCCGATGTTGACCTGAAGGGTACGAAGGGACTGTCGGCGCAAAGGGCCGTCAAGAGACTGGTCGACCCGGGCTGAGAAATCCCAACGGGCTCCGTTGGGCGCGGCGGGAAGGGGCGGTTGCAGAACGTTTTCCTTTGTGATTGAGAGCGCGCCGTCCGGCAGGTCTGACGACGGGGCCAGAATCATCGCACACGTGAGCCGAGATGGGATCGGGTTCGGGGAATGGCGATTTTTCGACACGAGACCCCTTGCATGACTGCGTGGCGTGGCGCCTTCAAGCGTCCGGATTCACCCCCAGGGCGCCCGATGGCCGGGGTCGAGGTCCGGATGGTTTCGCTATGGTGCGGCCTCCGGAGGCTGCCCCCCGTCTCGCCTTCCGTTGGCTTGGATGGCCCTCGGTCGCGGAAGGTGGGGTTTCGGGGGCGTCCGGTTTTTTCGCAGCTCCGTCTGAGAGCGGGTCGCGTCAATTTTAAATTCAACACGGTGAGTTCAGATCGCCGTTCTTTCAAGCCAAGGAGTGAGATCCATGACCGAAATTCGTTTCGATGATCGCGTTGCTGTGATTACAGGTGCTGGAGGAGGCCTGGGGCGGACCTATGCGCTCGAATTGGGCCGGCGGGGGGCCAAGGTCGTTGTGAACGATTTGGGTGGCGCGATGGACGGAACCGGCGGCGGGTCCAGTATGGCGGATCAGGTGGTGAAAGAGATTGAGGAGGCTGGAGGAACGGCCGTGTCCAATTACGACTCGGTTGCGACGCCGGAAGGGGGAGAGTCGATTATCCAGACTGCGTTGGATCAATTTGGCCAGGTTGACATCGTGGTCAACAATGCTGGGATTCTTCGTGACAAGTCCTTCGTCAAACTTTCTCCCGACGAACTCGAGATCGTGATCGATGTTCATTTGAAGGGGGCTTTCTACGTTTCCCAGCCGGCTTTCCGTGTGATGAAGGAGCGTGGGTACGGTCGTTTTGTTCACACCTCGTCTGCGGCGGGTCTGTTTGGGAATTTTGGCCAGTCCAACTACGGGGCGGCAAAGATGGGGCTGGTTGGGCTTTCGAATGTGCTGGCCGTGGAGGGGGCGAAAAACAACATTTTTTCGAACGTGATTGCTCCGCTCGCAAAGACGCGTTTGACCGAAGATCTGCTGGGCCCAATGGCCGACCGGGTTGAACCTGACAAGGTGACACCCTTGGTGGTGTACCTCTGTTCCGAGCAATGTCAGGAAACCCATTCCGTTTATTCTGTGGGCGGTGGCCGCTTCGCTCGGATTTTTGTCGGACTCGGTTCGGGTTGGACCAAGAAGGGTGATACGCCGAGCGCTGAGGAAATTGCGGCTCACTTCGAAGAAATCCATGAGCCCGGCGACTTCATCATTCCCTCTAGCATTGCGGATGAAATGAAGGCTGTGATGCAATCTCTGTCCGACTGAGCCTGCGGTCTATGCCGGTCCCCCCATCAAGCGTGCTCAATGCATGCATAAGGAGCGAAAATGCCGATTGATCCCACAAAGGCCCTCGGAGCCGAACTCGGAGAAGGCCACTACGATTGGAACTCGGACGATGTCATTCTTTACCATCTCGGTGTCGGAGCCGGTGTTCCCGCAACGGATCCGAGTGAGTTGGAGTACACCTACGAGAAAAATCTGAAGGTGCTGCCGAGCTTTGGGGTGATTCCCGTCTTTGGAGCCATGGGGGGACTCGCCTCCGTAGAGGGTTTGAGCTTCAACTTCGCCATGCTGTTACATGGTGAGCAGGACATCACCTTGCACCGGCCGATTCCCGCAGAAGCCAAGGTCATCAGTAAGGGCCGTGTGGCGGAACTCTGGGACAAGGGCAAAGCCTGCCTCTGTGTGCTTGAGGTGGAGACGCGCCTTGAGAGTGGGGAACCTCTCTTTACTAATCGATTTGGCCTCTTTCTTCGGGGTGAAGGTGGCTTCGGGGGTGAATCGGGCCCCAAGGCGGGAAATGAACGGCCCGATCGAGAACCGGATGGTGTCATCGAAACGCCCACGCTGCCCCAGCAAGCATTGATCTATCGACTATCTGGCGACAAGAACCCGCTTCACGCGGACCCGGACTTTGCCAAAATGGCCGGATTCGACACGCCGATCATCCATGGTCTGTGTTCATATGGTGTCGTGTGCAAAGCCGTCGTTGATCACGTGCTCGATGGTCAGACCGAGCGTGTGGCCCGTTACCAAGTGCGTTTCCGCGGGGTGGGATACCCGGGGGAGACGTATCTGACCTCCTACTGGAAGGAGGGAAACCGGATCTTGATCGAGGCCCGCTCGAAAGAGCGAGATGAGGTGGTGATCAGCAATGCCGCGATCGAAGTTCGGGACTAGCGAGTCGTTTTAGGTTTCGATGAGGGCTTCGAGCGGAGGCCAGTCGATCGCGCTTTGGGCCGCGAAGGCCCGCAACAAGAGCAGTCGATCGGGGTCGTCTTCCACGTTCCGGTATTCGTCGACAGCCTTCTCCAGGGAGGTCGGATCCGGGCAGGTCGGCGTGTTGTCGGCGAGGACACCCTCTTCATGGGCGAGGCCGAGAGCATCCAGCCACTCGGTCAAGAGCGATTTTCGACATTCTAAGAAATAGACGGCCAAGACCTCTTCGGCGAGGCTGGTGGCGGCGACTCGGGCGAGCGCCCGTCGAACGGCTGCGGCTCGCTTGGGCATCGGTTGCTTGAGCAGGTATTGGGGTCGGCTCTTCATGGCGATCGCGGCCGCCTGAACGGATTGGGCAAACATCACAGGCGACTCTTCCGCCAGGCGCCCGAAGAAGGCCTCGGACTGTTCCGGCGACATCAAGGCAAAGATTTCGTGGGGTCTCATGGGTTCTCCTAGGGACGTCCTTGCGCCGCCGGGCGCGAGTATGTCGCACCGACCGTTCCGCCGCCCCCCGCTATCCAGGATGCATGGGGCTGCCCGCGGGGGACTAGGGGGACGGGTAGGCCGGGCTACAGATTTCCGCGCCAGCTGTCGATACACGGGATGATATGTTCGAGCAATCTGTGACGACCGAGACAGCCCACGATGATCCCCGAAAACTGAGTGCCCTGATCGCGCGGGCCTCTGCCCTTGCCCAAGAGCATGGTCTGACGTCCGTTTTGGCGGGTTTGATCTCTGAATCTGGGGATCTAGTTTTCCCCGAATACATTCAGTTTCTGCAATCTGCGCTGAGAGTTGAGGATGGGATCTATCGGATGACGCAGGAGCGGGCCGTGATCTTCCTTGCGGATGTCGACCCCGCGAAGGCCGAAGGCGTCTTGGACCGTCTCGCCTCGGATTTTCATGAGCAATTCCCGGCCTTGCGACGGCCGAATTTTCGGCTGCGCCTGTTCGAGTTGGGGCCGGAATCGGAAGATGTCCGAATGAAGGATGTGCTGACCCAGATTTTCACCGCTCGAACTCTGCACTAATCGCCCCGGACCTCTGCAGTCGGCGGAAAATCCCACCGGTCCACTTCTGGGCCTGGGGGATTCACGGATCCAATCTCTTTTCGCGCATGGCTGGCGAGATCCGTCGCGATCTAACACGATCCCGCCATGCGTGATTGGATCCGTTCATGGGGATTTGGCCCGAGACTGCTCGTCGCCCTGAGTTCTGGGGTCATCCAGGCATTGGGGGCGCCGCCCGATGGCTGGCTGCTGGGTCACTTCATCGGACTGGTCCCTTTGCTGCTCGTATTGGATCGTCCCGGCCTCCCGGCCCGATCTGCTTTCTGGTTGGGTTTGGCCGGGGGGTTGGGGATCGGGCTTGTTGGTTTTCCCTGGATCGCCGAAATGTTGGTTCGATTTGCTCGGGTGCCGGTTTGGGTCGGTGGACTGGGTCTGATCGGCTTCTCCGTTTGGCAGGCCATCCCGTATGGACTCTTTGGGATTGGGCTGGCCTATGGCCCTGTGAAGGGTTGGCTCGGACGAATTTGGCCGGCTTTTCTCTTCGCCGGACTGCAGAGCATCTGGCCTAATCTCTTTCCCTACACGGCATTGCTGGGGCTCGCCGAACGCCCTGAGTTTTTGCAACTGGCTGAAATCGGAGGGGTGCCGCTTCTCGAATGGGTGTTTGTTTTTTTGGCCACTCTGCTGGCCCGTGCGGTGATGGCCCCGAATGTTTTGAGTGCGGGGCGAGACCTGTTGGGAGCGGCTTTGATTCCACCACTGTTGTTTGTGTATGGAACCCTGCGTATGGAAGCGGTCGAGGCTGACTTCCAGAATGCTCCTCGTATTCAAATTGGGGTGATTCAGCCCAATATCCCGATCGGGACAATGTCGACGGTCGCGAGGATGGAACGATTGACCGGTCCGTCTCAGGCGGCAGCCGCAGCCGGCGCTGAAATGATCGTCTGGCCCGAGGCTGGCACCTACCCGTATCAAGTGGATCGCCCTCACCGGCGGGATGCCCGGGTGGGAAGCGGCCGGGTTCTGGCGCGTCATCGCTTGCCGACCCTATTTGGAGCCCCGTCTCGCGCTGCCGGAGAGCGCTTCGGTTATAACAGTGCCTATCTTTTAGAGCCCAACGGCGAGATCGTGGGGCAATATGACAAGGTTCATCTCGTTCCCTTTGGCGAATCGATTCCGATCGTCGATCCAGACTGGGTGACCGAGTGGATTCCCCAGATCGCCCACCACTATGCCGGCGTGGGACCGGCGCGGTTTGTCGTTCCGTTGAAAGATTCTGAAGTGTCTGAAGTCGCCGTGGGCCCGCTGATTTGTTACGAGGATATTCTGCCTAGTTACGTTCGTGAGGTGTCCGATCAGCCTGGGGGCATCGAACTTTTTGTTAACTTGACGATCGACGCGTGGTACGGGGACAGTGCCGAACCCTGGGAGCACTTGGCGCTTGCTCAGATTCGTAGCATTGAGCACCGAATTCCGATGGTGCGGAGCGTGAGCACGGGAGTCAGCGCATTCGTCGATCCAACAGGAAGACTGGTTGAGGCGATTCCTCTGAGGCCGGTTGCGCCTGAGACGCTCGACGAGTTTCCAGCTGAATGGTTTGTGGCCGAGGTCCCAATTCGTCGCAACACCGAGCGGGCCCCCACTCTTTATGCACGCTTTGGTTGGCTTTGGGGGCCGTTGTGTCTCGTGATTTCGGCGGCGGTGATTATTCCCGCTTGGGCGAAGCGCCCCCGACAAGTCCCCCGGGACTGAAACAGGTCGATCATCTGGGAGGGCAGGGTGATTGTGCCCCGGTCGATTAACGGGACTTTGTCTCGCTTGGGGTCTTCTCTGAAGCTTGCGCAAACTCTGCGATTTTCTGCTCCACTACGCCGACCAAGGGCGCGACACGGGGGTAGCCCACGTACTGGCTCATGTGCACCAGAATTTCGCGGGCTTGCTCGGGCGTCAGTTCCTGGTTTTTTAAAGCGGCCTTGATCTGGATTCCGAAGGTCATGGATTCACCCATGGCCGCGATGGCGCCCAGCATCAGCATGCGGCGGTCTCTTTGATCTAACGCTTCGCGGGTCCAGACCTGGCCAAATAGGTTTTCGATCATCAGGTCGAAGAAGTCACTGGTTCCTCGGGGCAAAGGCGCTACGTCCCCGCAATACACTTCTTTGAATTTCGCCATGCCTTTTTCCCAGCGATCCTCTTCGGCCACGCTCTCTCCTTTTTTCACTCAGAGTCTGAATGACTTCCGGGTGACTGTAGTTTTTGAAAGGGGCCTAGGGGAGCCCAGTTCAACTCGGTCCAGGTGCTTCGGGTTGCACCTCGATGACGTCGAGAAAAACTCCGGGTTCCGTCGTGACGGCGAGAACGACCGCTCGGGCGACGGCCTCTGCGGTCATGACGCCGCCGTGTCGCTGCAAGCCAAAACTCTGCCAGTATTCCACCAAGGCGGGAATCTTCTCTATATCCCAGGCTGATGCGTATTCCGAGAGGGTCGAGCCTGGGCGAACAATCGTCGTCCGAATACCTGTCCCTTCGAGCTCCATCGCCAGGGTTCGTGAAAGTCCTTCAAGGCCACACTTTGTCGCGGTGTAGACGGCTTGCCGGGGTCGTGGGTGCCGGGCTGCATCGGAACTGACAAAGATGAGGTCTCCTCTTTTTCCCTGTTCGAGGAGAGGGATTAAGGCGCGGCGGACCATGTGAATCGGCCCAGTTAAATTCGTGGCAATTTCACGATCCACATCAGCATTAGAAACCTCGTGAAGGGGCCCCGGGGTGTTCATGCCCGCATTGTTGACAAGGACGTCGGCCACGCCGAAGTGATCTTCGGCTGCGTCGAAAAAATCCATAATCGAACGAATGTCTGCCACGTCCACAACGTGGGCCAAGGCTTCGCCCCCCGCCTCGCGCACGGCGAGCGCCGTTTGTTCGAGTCGATCGAGGCGTCGGCCGCCCAGTACGACCCGCCACCCCAAAGCGCCGAATTGGGTTGCCACGGCTGCCCCAATGCCCGATCCGGCACCGGTCACGATCGCTGTTCTCTGGGGCGGGGCTTGGACGGAGGCTGTCATGCAGCCGTTATAGCAATGACTGGGTGCCCTTGCAGGCGGTCAGGACTGGGCGGCCTCCAAGGTCGAGACCATCTCGGCCCGTTGTGGCCCAAAAGAGATGGGAACCCTTTGTTCCCGTTTTTGCCAAACCGCGAGGACCTTTTGCATCAGATCCGGCCGTGCCATGAGATCTCCTGGAGCATCAAGTAAGTTGAAAACCCTGAGGAAAGCTCTGAGGACGGTGATGTCTTCACGAAGGGCCGGCATCAAGCCATCCTTCAACATGGATCGCATGTAGGCCTTGGGGTCAATGGAACCGTCTTCTCGTTGAAAGCCGTATGGGTCGGTTCCCGACTGTTCCTCGCGGAGAAGTTCGCCAGCGCTCCGGTCTTGGTCCCGCATGGTTTGATACCACGGGTGAACTTGTCGAATGACCTCGGCATCCAACGCCCGGGCGAAGGCGATGGGGTCTTCGGGGTGCTTCGCGAACGCTTCCGAGAGGAGCTGCGCACTCAGCCAGGCCATAGTGCAGCCCCGACCCGCCAAGGGGT
Source organism: Myxococcota bacterium (assembly GCA_029268645.1). Lineage (GTDB taxonomy): Bacteria > Myxococcota_A > UBA9160 > UBA9160 > UBA4427 > TMED88. The sequence continues at coordinate 9,815 of JAQWNI010000101.1, read as the reverse complement.
TCTGGTGCATTAGGGCGTCTCCTACTGGAAAGAGGCCGAGAGCCAAAGGCTGACCTTCCCGTACGAAGTATCGGTAAGTGTTTTTTAAGTTCGCAAAGGTGCTTACGTCGGTCACCGGTTCTGAAACCGCCGAGTCGACCCAGCGACTGGTTGTCGGCAAGTTCCGAGCCGCAGCGTCGAACACAGCTGGCTTGCGGAGTTGTCGGAGGGCATCGTCGTCGGGGGACGCTGCGAGGGTGATCGAAAAGATGCCCGAATCGCCCATGAAGATTGCATATTTCATATAGCCTAGGTCGGCACCGATTGGACCCTCCATAGTGGGTGCCTCGACTCCGGGGAGAAGCCGGTAAAATCGGGAGCAGTAAAAAATTCCGCAGCTCTCGGACTCTTGCTCAAGCGGGTCGGCCCCGATGTCCTCGAGCCAGTGAGCCAGTCGCGTGTTCCGTCCTGTTGCATCAACCACGAGGTCCGCCTCAAGGGTCAGGGGGTCGGATTGATCCCGACTCACGCGCACTCCGGTCACTCGGGGCAATCCGGTTTCAGCATCGGGGTGGGCTTCGAGTCCGACAACTTGCACGCCACTGAGGATTTCGGTGTCGGTCTCCGCGCTGATGTGGCGACGTAAGACCCAGTCAAAGGTCATTCGGCGGCAGGCCAAGAGAGTGATCTCGTCATCCTCGGGCAGAAGTTCTTCATCGGGGAAGAATTCCCGAGTCATCTCCGTGAAAGGGATCGTCTCCGCGCCGGCTTCGAGTAGGGCTGCGTAGAGTTTTGGCTCTCTTGCTTTGATCTCATTGTGGAGGCGAGCCAAGAATGCATGGGAATGACGAGTCTGTGGTGCGCCGCGGCGGTCCCACTTCTCGAAGGCCTCCACGGGGCTGTCGCATTCCTCAAGGGCTTCCTTTTCAACCAGCTTCACGCGGTGCCCTTCACGTGAAAGGAGTAGGGCCGAGAACAGTCCGGCTACGCTTCCCCCGACGACGACGACCTGCTTGGAATTGGACACCTCTGTTCCCTCCCGCTTCAGACTCTCAGAGCCATTGACCGAGCCCTAAGGGTAGTGAGGGGCTCGCCTCCGTCCACTCGCCCTCCGGCGAGTCAGATCTCTGCGCTGGGGATGACCTCTTCCACGAGACGGCGGGTCTGTTCCATCAAGTCTGCGTCACCTTGGGCAATGGGAATCAAGACAAATTTCGAAATTCCGGCAGCGCGGTACGCATGAATTCGTTCGAGAATTTCGGATTTCTGCCCCACCACGAGGAAGCCGGGCCGGGTTGTTGCCCCGCGCTTGCGGTTAAGTTTAGACACAATCGGATCGTCGTCGCTTCCGAATCGATAAGCGAAGGTCGCTCCATAGTGGTCTTCGGGGATAGGGCGTCCCTGCTGGGCCGAAGCCTTGCGGATGGCCTCAACGACCGGCGCCACCTCCTCTGGCGTCTGAATTCCGGCCAGCCAGCCTGTCCCGATTCGCGCCGTTCTCGCGATGGCCGCGGGGCTGCTGCCCCCGACCCAGAGGGGCAGGGGAGTCTGGACGGGTCGGGGTTCGATCCGGGCTGCCCGGTATTGGAAAAATTCGCCGTCAAAATCCACAGAGTCCTCAGTCCAGAGTCGTCGGATGATTTCGAGCACTTCGTCCGCTCGCCGACCGCGCCGACGCGGTGTCAGGCCGGTGGCCGCCCATTCGGGGGCTTGCTCGGCGCCCACGCCAAAAACGGGAAGAAGTCTGCCTCCGCTTAGGAAATCGATTGTCGCGCATTGTTTTGCAAGAAGGAGGGGGTCTCGGAGCGATGCCACCACGGCACTCATTCCAAACCGCATCTTCTCCGTGGCCCCGGCCAAGGCCGCCATTGTCGAAAGGGCTTCGAGGTAGGGTTCGCGGGAGATGAGGCGGTCCGACTGCCAGATCGAGTCCACACCCGACCCTTCGCAGAGGTCGACCCAACGGAAAAAGGATTTCCCGTTCTCGAAGGGATTAGCCCCGACGCCCAGCCCCACACGCACGGTCATCGATCCGTATTTCCTTTGATTGACGCGGTGCTCTTCACTGGCCGGAGCATGGCAGACCGCCCCCGCACCGGCCAATGGATCCTGGCGAATTTGGATGAACCGAATTTTGAGCGACCTGTTAGCGTAGGGGGCAAAGGGGGAAGGGGCGAGGGATGTCCGATTCAGGGGAGACGACAGAGTCTGATTTCACGTCAGTGGAGCCTGTTCCCCGGGGCGTGGCACGGTACGCCCTCGGTATTCTCCTCGTCGTCTACGTCTTCAATTTTATTGATCGGTCGATCTTGGCGATCTTGCTCGAGCCGATTAAGAACGAGTTTCAAGTCTCGGACACGGCGCTTGGGTTTCTCTCCGGGATTGCCTTTGCGGCGTTCTACACCCTGGTGGGAATTCCGGTTGCCGGCTGGGCCGATCGCGGTAGCCGGCGGACCATCATTGCCCTGGCCTTGCTGACGTGGAGTGCGATGACAGCGGCCACTGGTCTAGCGCGCAGCTTTACCCAGTTGGCGATTGCTCGCGTGGGTGTCGGAGTGGGTGAGGCAGGCTGCAGTCCCCCGGCCCATTCGTTGATTTCGGACTTCTTCCCCCCGGACCGTCGGGCGACTGCGCTTTCGATTTATGCCTTGGGCATCCCGATCGGGGGCGGGATTGGATTTTTGGCCGGTGGCTGGCTCAATGAACTTTTTGACTGGCGGACAGCCTTCTTCGTGGTCGGACTGCCGGGTGTTCTTTTGGCGGCAGTCGTCCGGCTGACACTGAAAGAACCACCCCGTGGCGTCTACGATCCTCCCGCTAAGGATGTCACCGAGCCTCCGTCTTTTAAAGAGTCTCTCTCTTTCCTTCGTTCGCTGCCGGCCTTCCGTTTTATCGCGCTTGGGGGGGCTTTGCATGCATTTTACGGGTACGGAGCCCAGGCGTTCGTAGCTTCTTTCTTCATGCGTTCCCATGGTCTCGAGAGCGGAGAGATTGGGACTTGGCTGGCGGTGATCGGTTTCTCGGCCGGGGTCTTGGGCACCTACTTGGGTGGTTTTTTGAGCGATCGCCTCGCCCCCTTTGATGTGCGTTGGTATGCCTGGCTGCCGGCTCTCGCAACTTTTCTGTTTCTGCCCTTCGCTTTTTTGACCTATCTCTGGCCCAATCCCTACGAAGCCTTGCTCTTCTCCGTTCCTGGGTCGATTCTTGGTGGGATGTATTTGGGCCCAACCTTCGCATTGACCCAAAGTATGGTGAGGCCAGAGATGAGAGCGATGGCTTCGGCCATCTTGCTGTTCGTCCTCAACATTATTGGTTTAGGGCTGGGTCCACAGGGTGTAGGGATTCTCAGTGACTGGCTTCACCCTATGCTCGGGTTGCAATCTCTGCGTTATGCCCTGCTGATTATCGTCGTGACTTTTGCTCTGGGGTCGGTGAGCCAGTACTGGATGGCTTCGCGAACTCTCATTGAAGACCTCGCCATGAAAAACCGCCCTGCGAAAGCGGGCGTCAGCTAGGGGGCTTCCAGGATCGGGTCTGGGAGGGGGCGAGCGGGCCGCTCCCTTTGGCGTCGCTTCGGTTGGCTGCGAGTGGAAAGTCTCTCGACTTCCACCTGGACCGTCTCGTAGAGATTCTTAAAATCGACCTCTTCTCCATTAGCCATGCGTTTAGAAACCATCGTGACAGGGAAAAAGAGGTAGGGCGTTTCGTTCAGCCTGAGGGCTCGGCTGCGCCCGAGTTCGTCGTCGAGAACGACCCACTGCAAGCGAAGTCCAGAGGCCATGACGTCGCCGAGGGCAACCCCCAGCGCTTGTTGACTCGCGATGTCATTCCGGTTGACCCATTGTTCGTCGAGTAGCCGTTGGAGTACGACGAGATCGCGAGGGTCGCCTCCTCTGAGCGGCGTGCCCAAGTAGCGTCGGCCGAGCCGGTTGATTTCGTCTCGTTGACGATCGCTTTTGGCCTTCTCGGCAGAGCCGAGGGGCTCGATCCGCGCTGGCAGTTGTGCCGACACGGATCCACTGGCGAGAAACCCTGCGGCCAACAAAGCCGTTATGACGTTGAGCCATAAGCGATGGCGATGGGTTCGTATTCTCATCGGCTGCAAAGTTAGCAGGTGCCCAGCGTTGCAGGGTTTTGGGTTAGTCTGGTGAAAATGAGCGAGCAACGAGCGGTCAAGAAAATGCGACTGGACGCATTTTTGTCTCGGGCGGGGCGCGGCACTCGCAGCGAGGTGCGTCAATTGATCCGTCGTGGACGCGTCTTGCTTGACGGAGCCGTTTGTCGCCGAGCCGGCGAGCATGTCGAGGGCCGGGCGGTTCAGGTGGATGGTGACCAGGTAGTGGCGCCGGCAGATTCCTTGCACGTCGTTCTTTTTAAACCACTGGGTGTTTCTTGCAGTCACGACCCTCGGGAAGCGCCGCTGGTGGACGGTCTCCTCCCGGCAGCCTGGCGACGTCTCGGGCTTCAAATGGTGGGCCGCCTAGATCGAGCCACCACAGGCTTGCTCGTTTTGACCACGGATGGGGCGCTTTTGCATGAGTTGACTCACCCGAGCCGTAAGGTCGTCAAACGGTATCGCGTTCGGTTTGCAGGTCGTCTTCCTGCGGATGCCGCCGAACGCTGTGCCGAGGGTTTTCAAATTGGGAAGGAAGAGCGGCCGACTCGTTCCGCTCGACTCGAAGTGGAGGCTACAGATCGAGCAACGATTCATCTTCGTGAGGGGCGCTATCGGCAAGTTCGGAGAATGTTTAGGCGTCTCGGTGTAGAGGTCACCGCACTCCATCGAGATCGGGTGGGCGACTATGATCTACCGGAAGATCTGCGACCCGGTGAATGGGCTTTACTTGAAGAAGAGGACCTCGAACGTCTTCTGAGGGACAGCAGCTTGTAATGCCGACTTTCTGTGAGAGTCTGAAGGCGTCCCACCGCTTCAAGGTCTCGTTCGTAGGGCAAGGTCCGGTTGGCGACAATTAAGGCTGTGCCGCCCGGTCGCAGAGATTCTCCTGCTCGCTTAAACATTTCCCGGGCCGGTTCAAGGTCAACGGCCCGGCCAGTGTGGAATGGGGGATTGAGCAGAACCAAGTCGGCTGCTTGGTCGGGGAAGGCTTCGCGTGCGTCCCACCAGATGATCCTGCATCGCTCAGCGACGCCCAAATGTTGCGCGTTGCGCTCGGCGCTGGCGATCGCTCGGGCATCGCCGTCGGCCATGGTGGCCTGGGCATCTGGCCACTGTTTAAGCGCGACCAAGCCAAGGCATCCGATGCCGCAGCCGAGGTCGAAAATTGTATCCGGTTTGCCGCCGTGATCTCGGAGGGCACTGAGCAGCATTTCCGTCCCAGAATCAATTTTTCGGGCACTGAAGACTCCAGCCGCCGCTTCGACTTCGAGCGGGTCTCCTCCTGGCCAAGGGAGACAAAGTCGATGGGTGTCGGGGGCGGTGGGTTCCAAGCATGGATTCGGGGGGCGTTCGAATGAAACGATCCGAGCTCGACGACGATTGCTGAGGATCTGGGGCGCTTGGTCAAGCTCTCGAGCGAGGCGTTTGACCGCGGACACGATCCCCAGATCGTTGCCTCCACAGAAGAGTAGACGCCCGCCGGTCTCGAGCCTTTGCCACGCGGTACGGAGGTCGTTCCAGGTGGCGTCCCGGCTCTTCTGAAGGTGCACCAGTGCCTGATTGAAGGGTTCGGGACCTAAACTTTCGGCATCGGGGTAGGCTTCGAGCTTTCTCGCCCGGGCAGACAGCCAATCGGCACGCCAGGGAAGAATGCAGACGCCCTCCCGCTGTTCCACGCCCCGCCATCCTCCCAGTTCGAGAAGAGGGGAGGCTTCGAGCACGCCGGGGTCGGCAATCAGCTCTGTTGGGTCATGTCTGTCGGCCATCGATCTCTCCCCGACCCTCTTCGTCGGTTGTGATGAAGAGGGGTAGCGTGACGGCTAGGATGAGGCTCGCGACCCCGGCGATGAGGGCGGGTGTCGAAGTCCCGTAGCGATCTGTCAGCCAGCCCGCGCCTAGGTTGGACAGGATCGAACCCAGGCTGACACCGACCATAGCGAGGAGTCCTTGCGCGGTCGCCCGAAGGTGAGGCGGGACGATCCGGTCGACGTGGAAGGGGAGCGCGAGAATGATGCCCCAGACTGTGACCCCATGAAGAATTTGAACGGCACCAATGAGCAGTAGGTCTTGACTCAAACCGCTGACCAGCCATCGTGCGGCGGCCGCCAGTGTCCCAATGGCGATGATGCCCGGGGCGCCGATCCGTTCGACTGCTGCCCCAAACGCCATGACGAGGGGGACCTCAAGGGCGAGCATCAAAAGCCACATCTGGCTGATGGCCGCAATGCCGCCGCCCTGGGCGCTGACCAGAAGAGGGAACAGAACCATCGCACCCTGTGTAAAGAGGTAGGTGAGGAAGCTGAACACCAGCACCCGGACGAAGCGCTTGTTGCGCAGAAGACCGTACCAGTCGCCGCGCTGGGCCCGGATCGAGTCGTGCCCCGCCATGGGGAGCCGGCTTGAGGTCCACGCGGCACACAGCATGAGCCCGCCCGCGGCAGGCAGGAGGTATCCGAGAGACGCTGCTTCCGAAATTCCCGCCGCCGGGTCCAAGAATCTAAGGCCATAGGGGGCGAGGCCCACACACATCGCAAACCCGATTGTGCCCAGGACCCGAACTCGTCCGTAAGCGTGGGCGTTGGGGACGGGCAGAGAAGCGAGACTCACGCTGACACAGGTCGGGATGAGGGCGGTGGAAAAAAACGCGAGGAAGAGTGTGCCGAGAATCATTCCCGTGGCCCCCGCAGGCCAAGCCAGCGCCGTGTAGCCGATGCCGGCCCCGATGCTGATCCACATCAAGACCCGTCTTCGCGAACTGCTGCGGTCTGCGATGCGGCCCCAGAGAGGCTGCGCGACGAGCCCCATCGTCGGAATTGCGGCGGCCACCAAGCCGACAGTGGTTCCCGATAGGCCCACCCCATTTTTTAGGTACAGCGTGTAAAAGGGGAAAAATAAACCGAGGGCCGCCAGCATGAACCACCAAAGGGCCCCGAGGTTTCGCTCGAGATGTCTGTTCGGTTGATCTTTAGCCGTCGCCATGAGCTCTCGATGACGCGCCTCTTTCGTCCAATTGTCTCGTGGATCTGGATTTCGGATTCATGCTCAGGTGGGAGGCGGCCACCAGAGCGAGCGTTACACAAGTCGTCATCCCCAAGTACAGCAAAATGAGTTCGATGGGTCCCCCTGATGAAGAGCCGCCGCGTGGTGGCACCACGGCCGGGGCGATCGCGCAATACGCCAACGAAGCACCGATGAAAAATTCTGGGATCGAGGAGGTGATGGGGTGTGCCTCATGAGATCCTTGTGCGCTCCGGGAACCCCTGCCGGTGCGTCTTAGCCAGGGACCGAGGGCGGAGGCCAGCACCAGCTGGGGGGCCATGCCAGCGAGGACGAGGCGTTTGTACGCAAAGTGTTCGTGGAAGCGTGCGACCAATGAGGGGTTGGTCAGCCACTCCAACAACCAGGAGGCTGCGAGCCAAATTGCGCTGACCCCGATCAGCAGGCTCAATAGGGCCGCGACGGTGCACCGAAGTAGAGGAATAAGGTCCTCACCCCAAAGTGCCTTCACGGCCGCCACGTGGCCAAGAGGTCGTTGAGAAAGCGACCAGTCGGGTCCCACCGATCCCTCACCCGCCACCAATCGTTCCAACGGGGATGGGCGGAAGCGAGTTCTTCAGCGTTGCAGAAGTGCACTTTCCCCCAGTGGGGTCGACCACCGTAGTCCCGAAAAATTTCTTCGCAGGCGCGAAAGAGCGGTTCGTCCGGGGCATCGACGCCTTGGTGAACCGAGAGCGTCGCACAGGGTCGGTCATAGGCAGAGGAGAGCCAAACGTCATCGGCGGCTAGGGTGCGGTACTCAAGAGGCCATCGCAGGTTTGGAAAAGACTCGGTGATCATCCTTCGGAGGGCACGAAAGCACTCCGGTCCTTGCTGGATGGGAACCGAATACTCCATCTCGGTATGTCGTTCGGGGCGGTCGTTCGCCAGGACTTCGTCCGACCACGCCAGTCGCTCCCCCTCCGGTCCTAGTGGATAGATCGCAGCTTGCTCGGTTTCCTCCAGGCTTTTGCACGCGGCACGCGTCGAGCCGGGCATCCAGAAGAACTCGAAATGTCGGGTGGCCTGAGTGAGCGCTTCAATGTGGTCGAGAATCGTATCCAGCGATTCAAGCCACAGTTTTTCCTGCAGTCGGTAGGCTGGGCGCAAGGCCAGGGTCAATTCGGTCACGATGCCGAACGCGCCGAGGTGGAGACGGCTGGCTTCGAAGAGTTCCCGTTCTCTTTTGGTATCGCATTCTATGACTCGGCCGTCGTGAAGGACGATTCGCATTCCCCGCACCATCGCCGAGAAATTCTGGAGACGCCGTCCGGTTCCATGAGTTCCGGTGGCGGTGGCCCCTGAAATTGCCTGGCGATCAATGTCGCCTTGGTTGAGGAGCGCAACCCCGGCCTCTCTGAGCGGTCGCCCCAGGGCGCTGATTCGGGTTCCTGCTCGAATCCTTGCCCATTGCCGCTGTGAGTCGATCTCGATAACGCCATCGAGTGCCTTGAGGTCGATCAAAAGGTCGTTGGTTGGGACGAGCGGAGCGTGGCTATGGCCGGCGCCAGCGATACGAACCTTTGCATCCGATCGCTCGGGCTGAGACAACGCTTCCGCGATGTCATTTTCGTTTTGGGGTCGTTCGAAGCGGTCGGGGCGGCAAGCGATCCGGCCTGACCAGTTCGTCCACAGCGGCACGTTGATCTCCATATTGGGACGTTCAGTGTCCCGCCGACTGAGGCCGGTCTATGTCAAGCCGAAGAGCGCTGTGACCGATCCATTAGGGGGTTTCGATCGCCAACATGAACCCGATCGTGTCGATTCCGACATTGGGCAAATGGGTCTGGGCGTTCGAGATGTGCTGCCAGTGTAGGCTGGCGGCGAGGGCGACCGAGGAGGTCAGTCGATACCGCGCGCCCAGCCCGGCTTCGATAAAGAATTCGAAGCCGTCGTCTTGGGAGCTGAGGTTGAAGTCGATGCCTCCGATCCCGAGGCCGCCTTCAACGAAAGGTTGGATGCGTTTCTCGATCATCATCCGGTAGCGCAGCCCGACGGTGGCTCCGCCGCCCACGCCGGTTTGCGGCGAGAAGTTGAGTACGAGCAGTCCTTGGAGAGTGCCTTCTAGGTCGCCGTGATACCAGGCCCTCCCGCTGCCGAACCGCTCTAGGAGGAGCCTCAGTTGGGGCTCGATCGTCAAAATTTCGACCTGGGCTACGTCGCTTCCTGACTGTTAGCTTCGGGGGGCGATTCCGTACCCGTACCCGATCCCAAGGCCGAACCCCAGCCGGCGAGGAGGGTCATCTTCTGCCGCTTCGTCGCTTGGCTTGGCGGCGTCGGCGATCGGTTGGCTTTCTACGTCGGCGTGGGCACTTCCGACAAAGACCCCCCAGCACAGGGCGATACCGGCTCCGCACGCGACGAGGCTGTTGAGGCGAAAAAGCGATTGAAGAGATTTGAGTAAGTTCATCTAGAACGGTTTCACGACGACGAGGATGACGATGCCGATCATCAACAGGGTCGGCACCTCGTTGGCAATTCGGAAGAAACGCTCGGAATGGCTATTGGCATCCCGGGCAAAATCATTTCGCCATTGGACCATCAGGGCATGGCTCGCGAGCAGGGCTGCGACCAAAACGAGCTTGAGCCAGATCCAAGCTCCGGCGGCGGCGAGATAACCCGGAGAAGCCAACATTAGTAGGCCGACGACAACTGTGACTGTCATCGCGGGGAACATAATCAA
>JAQWNI010000100.1 GCA_029268645.1 Myxococcota bacterium | reverse complement strand
AGTAGGAAGCGAGGCGAAGCTTGACAAAGAAACCAGGCGATGATGTGGTTGATGTAGCCGTGGTCGGGGCCGGTGTCGCGGCCCTCGTTGCCGCTCATATCTGTCGCGCGGCCGGTCAGTCCGTTCGGCTCTTCGATAAGGGGCGGGGTCCAGGGGGGCGGCTGAGCACTCGTCGCGCTGGCACGCTTCGGTTTGATCATGGGGCCCGGAGCCTCTCGGTGAAAGGCGCGGAGCCGAGAGCGGTGCTTGAAAAATGGATTCGCGAGGGTCTCGTCGGAGAGTGGACGGCTCGAAGGAGGGGAGCCTCGGAGGATCGTTCGCAATGGGTCGGAACGCCAGCCATGAACACCCCCGTCAAGCATGAAGCGGGATGCCAGGCCGTTTCCTTCGGCTGCCGGGTGGTCGCCCTTCGTCCGGTGGGTCGCGATTGGGTCGTGTGGGGCGAGGGGGACAGTCCGCTTTGTAAGGCTCATCGTGTGATCGTGGCGATTCCGGCTCCACAGGCTGCCGAGCTACTTGACGGGACCGGATTCGAACATTGGCGTCGCGTTGCAGCAGTCAAATTTGATCCAATCTGGGTCGCGATGTTCCAAGGGCCCGAACCGGCCGCAGTGGGTTTCGAAACTGCGGTGGGTGACGATTCGGTTTTTAGGGCGGTCGATGCTCAAGCCAGTAAACCGGGGCGCCCTCTGGATCAGGCTTGGGTCGCTCAGGCTTCGATTTCCTGGAGTCGGGCGCATCTCGAAGACGCTCCCGAGACTGTCGAAGCCCTACTGAGGACTGAACTTCAAGGTCTCTTCAACCGGGAGATTTTCGGCCCCATCGGTGTTCACCGTTGGCGGTACGCTCTTGCTGCAAATCCGGTGGGCGAAGAGGCGTTGGTTGATCGGTCACTGGGTATCGCATGCTGCGGCGATTGGTGCCTCGGTGATACGGTGGGTGACGCGATTCAGAGCGGTTTGGCGGCGGGGCAGGCCTTCGAGGAGAAGGCCGTCGATGGCTTCGCTCGTTGAGTCGTCAGAAACGGAACATGAAATCAAGCCAGACGCGATAGGTGGTTGGGTAGATCTGCTTCTTGGGGCTCTGGGCAGCAGCTACAAAGTAGCCTGAGGTCAAGCGAAACTCGAAGTGTTGGCCGAATTGACGAGACAGCGAGGCATCAAATTCGTTGCCGAGCATCTCGCTTTGATAATCCGACCAGAAGGCGTGGTACACCAAACGCGCCTTGAGCGACCAAGGCAGATCGGGTTCGGCATAGACGTGGAGATCTCGGAGTCCACCTGGGCCCCCATTGTCGAGGAAGAGGTCCGCCCAGCCGTTGAAGAGATGCAGCGTGGCCAGCGGTGTGGTGAATTGTTGCCGACCTTGGTCCGAGCCGAGAACCTCGTAGCCGACTGCGATTGTGCCCACGGCCTGGTGGCGCACGCCAAGTTCGATGAGCCCATAGGACGCGCCGTATCCAATTTTCTTCCCGGCATATTGGCTCTGATGGGCATAGCTGGCCTGGTAGGGCAGGCTCCAATTCTCGTTGATCGGGACGGACCCGGCGGCTCGAAAGCCGAAGGTTTTGCTTGAGTTTTCATTCTGTTGGGCCGGCGTAGGCTGGTTGGGCTGCCTCAGGTCAAGCAGATAGGCGAACGCCACGATTTTCGCAAAACGAAATCGCGAGAACGCGATGTTGAGAATTTGAGAGTTAGAGTTGAAGTTGGCGAGGTCGGGATTATTGCCGCCCCCCGCGAAGACTCGATTGACGCGTCCGATCCAGCTGTATCGTAGTGCGAGGTCCGGAACGCCTGCGGTCGCGTAGGCGTAGACGGAATCGAAACTTTGTGGGTTTTGTCTCCAATCGACGTTTCCAATGAACCGGGCGTCGTCCAAAATAATTTGCTGTCGCCCTCCGATCAAGCCTCCGCCGAGGGCACGGGGATGCTCAATCTTGAGAAAGGCCTGATTCAAATTCGTATTCAACGGGTCCGAGATGGAAGTCAGACTTTGGCTATTGGGGAGTCGTGTTGGGTCAAAATATGTGCTGCGTGTTGGAGAGGTCACGTTGTAAATATCTGCATAGAGTGAGAAACCGCGATAGGACTGAGTTCGATAACCGAAAATCGATCGCAGGGTATAGGCCTCGGATTGACCGAGATTGCTGGCTTTTGCGATTTCAATTCGGCCGCGAAACGCCAGCACAAGCTTGCCCCTGGAGAGGGCGTGCCACAGGCTAGGAGATGTCGCGTCTGCCTCTGCTCGGTCGGGCCAAGCCCGCGAAGGGGAGAGCAGTAGGATTCCGACGATGAGCCCGACGAGGCCCCAGGCTTGAGCCGACTGCGCCGAGCACCGGACACGGCTTTGCCGTCTGCGCGATGGGTTCACAGCGGAAGAGTCCACCAGACTCTCGTTAGAGCGATGCGCAGATATGGCCGCCGTCCACGACGACGACGCTGCCGTTCATGTACCGAGAAGCCTCTGAAACCAGGAGCAGGAGGGGGCCATCGAGGTCCTCGAATTGACCGAATCGCCGCATGGGGATCCGTTTTTCGAATTCAGGGGCGTTGTCGCTTTCGAGCAGTACGCGGCTTACATCGGTCAGGATATAACCGGGCGCGAGGGCATTGACGCGGATGCCATATCGGGGGGCTTCCAGGGCGAGGATTTCGGTCATCCGGGTCAAGCCCGCCTTCGAGATCGCATATGGGAATTGACCTTTGATCGTACGCCGGTCTGTGATTGAGGAGATGTTAACGATGTTGCCTTTCTTTAAGCCGCGAGCAACGACATGCTCGGTATAACATTTACTCAAGGCCCAAGCGCTCTTGAGGTTGGTTTCAAAGACGGCGTCCCAATCGTCCTCGTCGATCATCATATAGGTCTTGGCACCGGGTTCGACACCAGCATTGTTGATGAGAACGTCAATTGGCCCGAAGTTTTGGTCGGCCTGCTGGATAAATTCTTCAATACTGTTTCGATCCCTTACGTCGAGGGCCGTCCCCACCGCCGAACCACCGGCTTTTTGGATGGTTTCGACGCGTTCTTTGATTCGGTCGAGTCGTCGGGCGCCGAGGCTGAGACGAGCCCCACGCTGGGCGAGGAGACCGGCAAAGTAGTGTCCAAAGCCTGAGGATGCTCCGGTCACTGCGATGTGAAGCCCTTGGATATCGAACATCTGATCCATCATATTCCCCTATCCTGAATGCCAGAGACTATCGATGCCTTGATGCGGCGGCACCCATCACTCGAGGGGGCCTTTGAAGCCAAGGCGACGAACGAGGTTGAGCGCCTGCAGAGGCTAGGGCTGATTCAACGGCGCAACTGCCGAGGCGGGAACCCAAGCCCTTCGGCCGTTGTGAAGCTCGATCTCGAGCCATGCCTGACGATCTTCGACGACTAAAAACTCTGTACCGGCGGGAAGGGGTTCTGTGAATCGAGGCGGTGCGTGACGGGCATCAGCGGATCGAGCGATCGTTTCCTCTGCGATGAGGACTCCGGCCGGTCGGGATTCCTTTTGTTGCTCGATCCAGCCGGGGGCCAAGAGTCCAATCCATAGGAGGCTAAATATCAGTGCAATGAGGCGGCCGGTCAATCCGGGGCGAATCAGCGCAATCGCGAGCCCGAGAGCAGCAAGGGCGAAACATCCGGCGGCCCACAGTCTCAGCTCGGAGGGGGAGAGCGCCTGTCGCCAGAAGAAGAAGGTGTCGGCGAAGCCACTGCTTTCCGGGGTCGAAACCCAATCCGGTAATCGAGTCCGGGCCTGCTCAAGGTTGCGACGGGCTTGCGTATGGCTGGGGTCGATTTCAAGCGCCCGCCGATACCCCCAAATGGCGTGTCCGGTTCGTGCTGTCTGGAGGGCGGCGTTGGCACGGTTGGTTTCGATCGATGCGTTCCGGGCGCCTCTCTCGATGGCGTCGGAAAAGAGGTGCTCCGACCGAGCGAACAGGGCCATGCGTTCATCTCGGCGTTCCGCCCGCATGGCCCTTTGGTACGTTTCGATTCCTTCCTCGATGGTGTCGCGAATTTCATCCGCGGCCATGGCGGAATCTCCGAACAGAACCCCGAGGATGAACAGCGCAGCCCAAATGGCACGCGTCGATGTATATCGGGCGGGTCCCAAACCGGAGATCAATCGGGAGTGTTGGCTCATCGCATGTCTCGCATCATGGCCTCGGCCAGTTCAAGTGCGCGTTGGATTTGGGCAGGCAAGTTGGCCGCCGCGGAACCATTCGGGGCGTAGAGGATGTCATCACACTCTCGGAGAAATGGCTCCAACTCGGAATACGGGGCAGTGGTGGATTCGGAGGCGAGGGCTCGCAAGGCCGCCGCGATTTTGCGAAGGGCCTCTTGCGGATCGTCTTGGCTGCAGGATTCGATGACAGCTCGCTGTTTTCGATAGGCGACTCGTCGTGAGTTCCGTTTTCTTCGCCAGTGAGCGCTTCCTCGCCATAGAAACGCTGCAGTGATGAGGCTGATTCCGAAGCCATACAGAAGAGTTGGCGCGTTGGCTGATGCGCCTTTTTGAAGAGCAAGCCGATCAATTTGGACATCGATTGAGAGATCCGCATCGGAGAGGATGCCCGGAGCGACCGGTGGCTGAGTCGTCGCTGGGGTCGGGGGTGGATTCGGTCCTCCTTGCGAAGGCTCGGGAGGGGCGGCGCGAACGACATCGGCTGCAGAAATAATGTCCGCTGGACGGACCGCCAAGGCGATTGGTCGGGAGCGGGTGGTTTGATAAGAGTCTTTCTCGGGATCGAACCACGCGTACTCGATCGCAGGAATCTCGCGGACCGAATCGTCCAGAACCCGAACGTGCACACGAAACTGTTTGGCCCCGTCGACAATTTTTCCAGTGGGTTCTTTGTGTGAAATTCGAAAGGCGTCCACGGGGAGGGCACCGGCCCGATCGAGTTTCGGGAGTCCGATAGTTCCGAGATGCCCTTGTCCTTGAATGACGAGCGTCAATTCGATGGGATCACCCCGCTGCACGACGCTCCGGTCGGCACTGACCTCAAGGGAAAAACCCTGGCCAATCGCCCCCGCGAAACTTTCAGGTTGACCGGCGGCGGGCGCCTCGTTCACGGTCCAGTCCAGGGGTTCTCCTTCGGCAAAGAGCCGGCGGGAGGCTGCGGGTCTCCGGGAGCCGAATAGATCCCGCTGCCAACGGGTCACCTCCTCGGCGGACACGGTTATCCCAGGGATCTCAAATTGCCCGGATTGCAAGGGCATCATGTTTCGCTCAGTGGAGAGGACGAGGTATTCGCGATTATTTTCAATGCGCGTATCGACCCGAGCCGGCAGGGCGATTTCGCCTTCTGAGGTCTGGATTTGAAGAGTCGTGGCGTTCCGTGAAGCGATCGCGTCGTCCAAGAATCGGAATGTGTCGGGCATCTCGAAGAGGGGGCTACGGATGGAATAACGCCGAATGGCCTCGTCGAGTTTCGCATCGAGCCACCATTCGATTCTGATTGGAACCTGCTGTCCTAGGACCATCGAGGTGGCAGTGGGCAGGATCTCGATGCGTAGACGAGCATCGAGGGGAATTGATTCTATCTGGATCGCATGGGGCTCAGATTGAACTTGCACAGTGCCTTGACGCATTTCCAGAGGGTCGATCCGGAGGCGTCCTGGCTTTGAGGCTACGAGAACAAATTGACACGTGAAGGTCACCGTTTCGGTTCGGGTGACTTGGCCTCCTTCGATCCGCATGGAGCTGCTGACTGAGGGTTGCGTTCCTCGCCATTCGAGTCGGGCTCCGGGCGGTGGATTGGCGTGGCAGGAAGGCTCGGGGCTGCGTTGGAGTCCCGTGACCTGAAGGTGGACTTCGATGGCCTCGCTCACATAGTACGGGCCGCGGGCGAGTCGGAGTTGGGCTTCCGGCGAGGGGCCCTCCGCCCTCGAGGCGCCGCTTGACCCAAGAACAAGCCCCAAGAGCAGAAAGAGGAATGGATGATGGTGGAAAATATTCGAGCCCATGATCTTCAACCCTACCAATCCCGGTCGACGGGTTCGTATCCGGAGGGGTTTTGTCGCCGCCGATGTCTCTCAGCTTCCCGTTCTCGGACGCCCTGCAGAATCTGTCCAGGGTCGCGTTTTTCACCGGGCGCTGACTCCTCCTCCTCCTCCTCATCCGAAGCCGGCGCCTTTTGCGACTCGGATTCTTGCTCGGACGGGGGGGGCTCCGGTTCTGCCGGTTGGTCGGACGGGGGCGGCGGGGGGGCGAGCAGGGCCAGGGCTTCCTTCAACGCTTCTTGGCCGAGGTTCTGGTGGGTCCGGGCAGCTTCGAGGGTCGAGCCGGGGTGAGTCAGGGATGCAGCGGCGGCCGCCATTTCGCCGGCAGCCTCAAGAACATATTCCGCCGCTTGGCTGAGCTTGTCAGCTGCTTGCTGGGCGGCTTCCGGGTCTGGGTTCGGTTGGGTTTTTGTCCCGTCCACAGGGGCCATCGCAGCCTCGAGGGCCTGTTCGTGGAGGGCTTCGGCCAAGGCCTCCGTCTTGTTCCCGAGCAGAGTTTGCTGCTCCGCGACGGGGCCAACGGCCTGAGTTCTTTCGGGCTCTTCTCGTCCTCCGGCCGCGTCTGTGGCGTCGGATAAACTCTCCTGCTGTCGGAGCACATCGCGCACGTGTTCGACCATGGAGAAAAATAAGCGCCGGAGTCCTTCGAGCCCCTTCAGCGCTGAGGCAATGCTCCGGCGGCTTCGCTCCTCGGCACCGGTTTGTTCTCCGAGTTGATGGAGCGCTTTCAGGGCGCCGCGCATAGAGGATTCGGTCATGGCCAGGAGTCCGTCCGCTGTGTCCAGTCGTTTCATCTCGGCCTCAAAGGACGCGGCGGCCGGGGGGGCGGTGGTGTTTGGCGATGAGGGCTTTGCCGTGGTTCGCGCTTGCTCGATCAAAGCCGAGAGGCGCTCGGTTCTTTCCAGATTGCGAGTTTGGTAAGCCGCGAAAGCGGGGCGTGCCTCCTTGAGCCAAGAGGGGTCGACGTCTTCGGGGGCCAAGCCCGGGGGAGTCAAATCTCCTTGGCCGAGGGCGTGACTCAGACGTTTCTCATCTCGATAGGTCAACTCGATGAGCCCGCGAAGGTCGAGAAGCTGTTCTCGAGCCCGGGCGAGGGCCTCTAGCCCCGTCAGTTGATTACGTTCCGCCTCGGCCAGGTCTTCCCGGGCGAGGGCCCCTTGGGCGATCTCGAAGTCGCGATGGGCTTGGCTGAGAAAGGGGGAAGCCTCGCGGACTTGCGCAAGCCGAGCTTCGCGTTCAGGGTCGGTGGATGAAGTGGTCGAATCGAGTGCAGCGGCGAAGCGTCCATCGAGTTCGGCATTGCGCTCGGTGATCGAAGCTTGCCCATCGGACAAGTATTCGATGTTGAGCCAAGGGGGAGGGCTGGGAGGCGCCGAGTCCCGATCGCTTCGTATCGGAGCTGGGTCCGAGAGGAGACGTAGGGTTTCCTCGTGAAGACGGACGCCGTCCCGGAGCAGCCCATCCAGTGTCAGAATCGGATCCTGAAGCTGCTCCCGTGATCGTTTCAACCGCTCTAGAGCTAGGGCGCTCCTTCGATGGGCTCGTGCCGCGCTTCGCCTTTTGAGCTGCTGTCGTGCTTGCCCCATCCGCTCCCGCGCACGATGCAACTGGACTTGGGCCGCTTCCAGCTGGAAACGACGCATGGCGTCCTCGGATGGAGGTTGATCGGTCGATTCTTTTTCGAGGTTCAGTTGCTCGGTGGCGGCGGAGTCGGCCAAAGTCCGGGCTTCGTCCAGCAGCTGTCGCTCTTCCAGGGCAAGCCTTCGAAAGACGAGGCGCCAAGCATCCGATTGGTGTGGATCTTCAATGAATTGAAGACTTTCCGTGATTTTTCGAAGGCTTTGGTTGACACTCCTCTGGCCGTCGATGATCCGGTCAAGGCGCTGTTCAAGAGACTCGGTGTTGTGCTCGGCCAATTGGTCCGAAAGAACCAAGATTCGGTCGAGAACGATCTCAAGATTGCGACGGGGCGCATCGGCCTCAGGGCGCAAGCCAATGGCTTCTCGGAACCAGTCGGCACTTCGCTGGAGGGCCGCTAAGGCGTCCGCGGGTTCGCTGGCGAGCAGAGAATCCGCTCGGGCGACTTCGACCCATCCTAAGTCATAGGTGGCTCGGTAACGGACTTCACCATCTCCGCCGGCTGTTTGTCGGGCGGCCTCGAATAGGGACTGGGCGTCTGCGAGATGGTCGGCCGCAAGAGCCGAAAGTCCAGCGTTCAGGGCTTCCCGAGGCTGCGGGGGCGGGCTGGGGGCGGCGCCCGAGGGCGTTGAGGTCGTTGGCCATGGATCGGCCGCTCTGGAATCGGGTTGGGTGATCTGGATCGGGGATGAAGGGCTCATTTGGGCGTTGACTTCGCCTGGTGTCAGGCTTGTCGAGGCGAAGACGATCAACAGCACTGCGGTCTTCGTTCCACTGCCGAGTCCCACGGCGGTGAAGAGCGCCAACCAGGCGAGGAGTAGCGTCCATTGAAAACCTTCTCGCTGTACGGTGCGACCGGTTTCGCTTCCCTCGTTTCGCATCAGGGGTCGAATGTGAGCGTCGAAAATGGACTCAAGATCGAGCAGTCCGGTCCCGGCAGGGATGTAGGCCCCCTGGCCCGCCATGGCGATTTCGCGGAGCTGAGTACCATCGAGCCGGCTGATGACGGGCCGTCCGTCTCCATCCAGGAGGGCCTGGCGCGCACCGGTGACGGGGTCCGTGATGATGATTTCGCTGCCCGCTTCGTCGCCGAAGCCGATCGCTAAAATATGAATGCCTCGCTCTGCAGCCTCCGTCGCGGCATCCACTGGAAAGGAGTCGAGATCTTCTCCGTCGGTAATCAAGAGAATCACGCGGGCGAGATCGCCCGCGTCACCGAAGCCTGCGGTCGCCT
Organism: Myxococcota bacterium; assembly: GCA_029268645.1. Classification (GTDB taxonomy): domain Bacteria; phylum Myxococcota_A; class UBA9160; order UBA9160; family UBA4427; genus TMED88. Next base: position 323 of record JAQWNI010000100.1, on the reverse strand, counting down.
TACGGATGGGTTCCTCGAGGCGTGTTCCTCCTCTCCCAACAGTCCCTGGCTCGACGCGATCCAGAATCAGTCGCAAGAAGCCGAAGTCCGGTGTCAGGGGGCACAGCACGCTGGCTCGACCTGCAAAGGCAATCAAGCCGACCTGATCACCGTCCAGATAGGGGAGCAAATCTCGAATTTCCGCTTTGGCGCGTTCTAGACGGTTCGGCACTACATCTTCGGCCATCATCGAGCGCGAGACGTCGAGCGCGATCATAATCTCGGCCCCAGACGCCCGGCTCTCAATGAATTCGACACCCCACTGGGGGCGCATGAGCGAGAGG
>JAQWNI010000099.1 GCA_029268645.1 Myxococcota bacterium | reverse complement strand
CAAGATCCCGAGGTTGTGGAGTTGACCGTACTGTTTATCTACATCCTCGGCGGTGTCCAACCCCTGATGGCCATTGAGTTCACTTTAGGTGGGGCTCTTCGGGGGGCAGGGGATACACACTTTCCCTTCATAACGACTTTGATTGGGCTCGTCGTTGTACGGGGCGCGGTCGCGGCTTGTGCGGTGTGGTGGGGGCTAGCGGTTGGCTGGGTTTTCGGGGCTCTGATTATCGACTATGCGGTGAAGGCTAGCTTGTTGATCCTGCGGTTCCGTTCGGGCCGTTGGGTCCATGCTGCGCTTTGAGAGCGAGCTCTACTTCCTGGCTCGCAGACCGCAGTTCTTCATTCGGTCATACGCGTATGAGCGGACCGCGGGGGCAATGCCGAGGGTATTGGCGGGTGCGTCGGAACCGTCGAAGCCGTAAAGATGAGTCATCTCGACGGCGAGCCCACCGGTTTCATACGACTGCTCGATTTCGATCCAGGTCGCGCAGGGGATGGCTTGCACTTCTTGTGTCGTATCCAGCGTCCCGGAGCCGTTCTGGTCGTACTGTCCCACGAGGTCTTCGACCACGGCGTCGTGCCAGGATTTGGAGCCTCCCTTGCCGGTCCGAATCGGCGAGAGTTTGTCGGTCCGAGGTGCATTCAGTCGTCCGGCGGCTCGAGTCGTCCCTGCTTCAGCGGGTAGATCTCGCTTTGCCAGCCGCGGAGCGGCCGCTGTAGAAGCCGCCGCGGGGGCGGGAGCAGGTTGAGGGGAGGGGCTTCTCGGGAGTTCGGCGAAGAGATCAATTTGTTGCTCAGGTTTGAGAACGACATTTCCCTCCCAGGTGACGTGCCCGGGTTTTTCGACCCGGACCTGATGAGCGCCGGTCCGCAAACTATGGAGCGTCTCGCCCGTCATCCCGAGATCTCTTCCGTCGACAATTAAACGGTCTTGTTTGACATTGGAGCGAACTTGAATCTGGCCTTGCCCTCGGCAGATCTTCGGCGCATACCGCCTGCTCTCGTCGGCCTCGAGCCGAATGGATTGAGACCAGGTGTCCGGGCAGTGGGGATGAAGGACTGAGATCGAGTAAGTGCCGGCCGGCAGAGTCTGGGGAGTTCCATCCGCCGGGCCGGTGAGGACGACACGTTCATCCTCGCCGGTGCGAACCCAGACTTCCGCCTGAGGTGGGTTCGCTTCAAGGATGAGTTCGGCCGGGGCGCCTGCGAGAGGCGTCGACGCCCCGGGCCTCTGGCCGAGCTGCGTCCAGGCAACCGCGAGCAGGAGAAGAATGACGACGACCGCGGCCGCCCAGCGGGCGGGGAGTCCGGGCCGATGGGAGACAGGGGCGTGCAGGGGAGGCTTCGGGCGAAGTGGAGCCGGGATTTCCTCGAGGCTCACAAAATCGCGGTGCAATTGGTGAAGCTGTCCATGGGCGAGGACGCGGTCCCGCGAAGTGGGCGCTTTGCGCGTTCGGGCCTCGAGGTGGTTTCTTAAGCACCAGTAGGCGGCGATCCATTGGGCCGCAGGTGCCTTCTCCGGCAAGCCGAGCCAGAGGCGCGCCGAGTTGGGCTGCTGGCTGCGGTCTTGATCCGTCATCGCCCAAGGCTAGCAGGCGCAGCTCGTTGAGCGGCACCGCATGCCTGGACGGAGGGGAGGGCCTACTCTATCGCTGCGGATAAAGCCCGGGGCGGGTGTCGTTCACGGGGTCGGCGCTGAAGAGAAGTTCGCGGGGGAGTGTTCGAGGTGAGTGAAGCGATTTCCTGTCCGATTTGTCTCGCTGCCTTGCAAGACGTGAGGGCGAAGCCGGGTGAGGCCGTGGATTGTGAGGCGTGCCAACAGTCTTTTCTGATGCCCGCCGCCCATCCGCACGCTGAGAGCCTCGGCCGAGCGACGGCCCCTGCCGAATCCCGAATTTCGGGGGCAGCGAGTGGCCGCGGCGGAAGAGGCGTCGATGCTCCCCTGGGTCGCACCGGGTTACTGGCGGCTTTTTTGACCGCAATCTTTTATGCCGTCGTCGTCGGGCCGCTTGGCGAAACGACCTTTGGTGCGCTCTTCGGCGCTCGCGGTTGGGTGCCCTATGTGATCAGCTTTCTTTCGATGTGGTCAGCGGTTGTTCTGGGGTGGAAGTATCGAGCGCTTCGTCGGCAGTACCGTTCGCTTGAGATCGATTTTCTTCCGACTTCGGTCTCACCACGAATTACGGTGGCCAATGCATCGCGATTTAGCGACCACCTCCAGACGCTTCCCCCTGATCTTCTCCAAGGTTTTTTGGTTGAGCGGCTTCGCCAAGGTCTGGATCATTTTCAATTGCGGGGCGATGTAGGCGAAACCGTCGATCATCTTCGGATGCAGTCGGAGCGTGAGGAGGCCCTAGTTGAATCGAGTTTTACGATGTTGCGGGTCTTTATTTGGGCGATTCCGATTTTGGGTTTTATTGGAACAGTGATTGGGATTGGCCAGGCGGTTGGAGGGTTTTCCGAGTCGGTTTCGGCCGCGGCGGATCTCGATGTCATGAAAGACTCGATCGGCTCGGTCACATCGGGCTTGGGGGTGGCCTTCGATACGACTCTTCTGGCTTTGGTGATGAGCATATTTATCATGTTTCCCACCAGTTCACTCGAAAAAGCTGAGGAAGGGCTTCTGGCGCAGGTGGACGAAGTGGTCCAGAAGACTCTGATCGCGCGACTTCAAGAGCAGTCCCCCGAGAAGGTCGGTGAGGCGGCTGATGAAGCTCTGGTCGAGCGCGTGGCCGACCGACTTGCCGACCGACTTTTAGCCGCTTTAGACCGACGCTCAGGCGGAGTGGAGTGATCCATGGCTCGGCGTCGCCGGGGGCAATCTCACCTCGCCGTTTCGCTCTTTCCCTTTCTGAGCGTCCTGGCTTGCGTGATTGGAACGCTGACCTTGCTGCTGGCCGCGATTGCCATCGGGCGACTCGGCGGGCCTTCGCTCGAGTTGATTGCGATGGTCGAAGAGATGGAACTCTACAAAGAGGTCATTCGCTCTGGGGAAGCCCGGCTTGAGCGCTTGGAGGCGCAGCTTCGAGAGCAAACAGACAAGGCAGCGGAAACCGAGGAGATTGGAATTCGATTGACGGCGCTGGGCCTTGCTCCTGAAGTTTCTTTCGAAGAGCTGATGGGCCTGATCAACGAGGTCGAGGTCGCTGTTGAACTCCAGGACGAAGTGAAGCGACTCCGGACTCTCCGTGCGGGGTTGGCGGCAGCAATCGAGCAAGGTGAGAAAGCGTACGCCAATAAGAAGAAGGTCCGTGAGGCCGCCCCCATCATTATCGAGCCCAGTGGAGTCGGTCGAAATTGGCAGCCGTTCTTGGTGGAATGTGGCGCGGACTACGTCGAATATTACGATGCTGCGGATGGGCAGAGTCGCCGGATTCCGGCGGAGGATATTCAGCAAGGCCATATGCTGCCCCGTGTCTTCCGGTACATCCGGGCTATTCCCGGTTCGCTGGTCATTTTTCTGATTCGCCCCGTTGGCGTCGAAACTTGTCAAAAGGCACGGGAAATGGCTCAGAGGTATAAGGTTCGTCTTGCTGAACTCCCGCTGCCCGGAAGCGGCCCTCTGGATCTGAGCAGAATGGCGAGAGGGTCCCGTTTCTGATGGCCGCCCGTTCACCCGATCAAAATTTGGATTCGTTGCTCGACACGATGTCGAACGTGGTGGGTATTTTGGTCGTTCTTGTGGCGGTGACGCAGCTCTCGATCAGCGACGCTGTCGAGCGAATCACTGGAGAGCGTTCGGCGTTGGAGCCGGTCAGTGCAGAAGCGCTTGCGCTGGGCGCTCAGCAGGCCGAAGACATTGAGGCGGCCATCGTGGCGGCTCAGGGGGAGCTGGAGGTTTATCAGGCCTCTGCGGCCCGTGCGGGGGTCTTGGCTGAGGAACTGCGCCCGCACGTCGAGACTTTGGAGAATCTCGCGGGTCGCCTAGACACCTCCGATCTGATTTCTGAGCGGATTGTGCAGCAGACTCTGCGCCATAGAGGCGAGCGCGATCGCCTGTCCTCAGAAATCTCAGATCGCCGGAGACGCGTGCAGGGCCTCGAAGCTTTGATGGGCAGCGTGCCGGAAGAGACGCGTCCCAAAGTGGCCCGCCTGCCCAACCCGAGGACCCCTCCCGTAGGGGCCACAGAGTCGGCTGTTTTGTGCCGCTACGGCCGCTGTGCGTTGCTCGACCTTGCGGGCATGCGCGGAATGCTTCGTCTGGGCATAGAGAATGCGCTGGGCACCGGGGGCGGTTTCACGTATGAGGATCGCCCGTGGTTGCTCAACTGGTTTAGCAAGAAGACGATGGGAAGTGGCAATTATTACTGGGCTTTTCGTGAAGATGACCGGGCATTTTTTGCCGATATCAAATGGGAAGATATCGGCTATGGGGAGAGCAGCCCCGAGTTATCGAAGAAGGATTCGGCGTTCGTTCGGGGGCTCTCGGAGCTTGGCCGAGACGGCCGTTTCCTGCGTTTTTATGCTTGGAGTGACAGTTTTGAAGCGTACCTCGAGGCGCGATATCTCGCTGAACAGCTTGGCTGGGATGTGAGTTGGTTGGCCATCGACGAGGCGGAGGAGGTGGGTATCAATTTGGTGGGGCGTTCGAAGAGACGGATTTTGCTGGATTGAAGCAAAATTTGAAAAAATTCGGCCCCCCTTCGCTCTATTTGTCAGGGCTCGTCTCCGGGTCTTGTCAGAACGATCCGAAAAAGGGATGTGCAAGCAGGGTGATCTCGCATATAAACAGGAGTTGCCCAGAGTGATTCTCGGCGCCGTCGAGGAGTAACCGTGCCCCACCGTGTCGTTTCCGAAGAATTGGCCTTACTTGAGCGCGTGTTGGCTCGCTTGAACGATTTGCCTGAGTCGCGAAGTGCGTCAGAGGAGCCCATCGTTCGTGAACTTGAGCGTCTGCGATCGGTGATCTTGTCCGGGGATGAGGCGAAGGATATCTCTGCTCTGAGTGAGCAGTACCACAATCAGTCGGCGGTATTGAGTCAGATTCGAAGCGGTCAAAACGCCGCCCGTGTTGATCCGTCCTGTCCGTATTTCGCCCACCTCCGCTTGCGAGAGAATGAAAAAGAGCGGGATTTGTGTCTGGGGCGGGCGACTTGTGTTCGCGGAGGTCTTCGGATCGTCGATTGGCGAGATGCTCCGATCTCAAAGATCTTTTACGGGTACCGGCAGGGCGAAGAATATGACGAGGAAATCGCCGGTCGGGAGCGAATGGGTGAAGTCGTTGCTCGGAGAATGGTTCGAATTCGGGGAGGGGGACTTGACCGCGTTCAGGCCCCTGAAGGCGATTTTGCTCTGGATCCCGAGGCAGTAGAGGGCTGGCGCCAAGTCGCCGCGACCGCGCCGCGTCTGTCCGGTGGCGAGGGCCGTGCGCTGCGGGCTTTCGATCTCGGCGACGGAGAAGGGCGTAGGATGGGCGGGGGGGATGGCGGTCGTGGGCTCCGCTCTGACAAACGCTTGCCAGAGATCACGGCTCTGATCGACCCGAGTCAATTTGAACTCATCACGCATTCCGGGCCTGGCTTTCTCGTGATTCGCGGAGCCGCGGGGTCAGGGAAGACCACGGTAGCCTTGCATCGCGTGGCCTACTTGGCGTACTCAGACCCAGCGATCGACGGTCCGGAAACCGCCGTTGTTGTCTTTTCACGGGCTTTGCAGCGGTTCGTAGGCCACGTGCTCCCTTCGCTGGGGCTTGAGAGAGTCCAAATCGTAACTTATCGGGAATGGGCCCTTCAGCAGAGGCGCCGCCACTTTCCGAGCCTCCCGCTTCGGCAAAGAGAGGACACGCCGGCCCTGGTCCAGCGCATCAAACTCCACCCTGTCTGCCAAGCCGCTTTGGAAAGGCGTGTCCATCGGGTGCCGGGGGATCGGAAGGGTCGGGTCGCCTTCGAAGATTGGGCGGCGGTTGTGCGCGATGCGGAGCTGCTTGAAGAGACGACGAGTGATCTCGCTCCGGGCGCTTTCACTTCTCAGGAATTGAAGCGATTTGCGGATTGGCATCGTCGAGAACTTGAGGGGCTGTTTGCGTGGTTGGGTGGCGACGAAGAAGCGCCTGCAGAACTAGATCCTGAAGACGATGCCCTTCTGCTTCGAGCCTGGCAGCTTCGCGTCGGTGCGCTTAGGGCAGGGGGTAAGCGCCCCATTCGTTTGCGGCATCTGGTTGTGGACGAGGTTCAAGATTTTTCACCGACGGAAATTCAGGTGTTGTTGGGATGTATGGGTCGTGAAGCCAGTATCACGTTGGCGGGAGATACCCAGCAGCACGTTGTACAAAATGCTGGTTTTACCTCATGGACTGAATTCTTCCGTCATCTGGGCATCGCGGGCGCGGAGGTCGACACCCTTCGGATTAGCTATCGGTCGACGCGGCCGATTGTCGATTTTTCCCGGGCCGTGCTCGGCTCCCTTATCGAAGACGAAGAGGCTCCGGATACTCCCCGTGAGGGCCCTCCTGTGGAGCTCTTCCGCTTTACAGACCGGGGTGCCTGCGTGGCTTTCTTGGCGGATGCCCTGCGCGCTCTGTCGCGTGAGGAGCCGGATGCTTCCGTGGCGATTTTGACCCCAGCGGTCTCGATCAGCGACTCGTATTTTGCCGGACTGAAGCGCTGCGAATTGCCCCGAATTCGACAGGTGGTCGATCAGGATTTCAGCTTCTCGTCGGGGGTCGAGGTGACTGAGATCAATCAAGTCAAAGGATTAGAGTTCGACTATGTGATTCTGGTCGAAGTCGATGCGGCCCACTTTCCTGAAACGCCGGCGGCCCGACGGTTGCTGCATGTGGGAGCCACCCGAGCCATCCATCAGCTTTGGTTGACGAGCGTTGCGACCCCGTCGGATCTAGTGGCTGACTACTGGGTTCGGTAGGCGGATTGCGCTGGAGAGCAGAGGGCTCTCTTTTCTAGTCAGCAGGGATCACTCTCGGGTCAAAAAAGCCGAGCCCGCCGTGGGGTTCACGACCGACCAGTGCTTTGAGTTCATTCGGGAGCCGGCCCACGGTTTGCGGCGTGATGGAGAGGGATTGGTTTTCTTCTTGACGCAACCAACCTACGGAATACGTCAGAATTAACCCAAATCGACGATTTCTCGAAACATTGGCGCCGGCTCCATGAAGTGTTCCGCCGAGCCAATACAGCACAGACCCGGCGGGCATCTCCGCTGCGACGATTTCCTCGGGCTTCGTTTTGCGTTCCGTTGGCCAGCGGTGGCTGCCAGGAACGAGGAGAGTGCCTCCGTTGTCCGCGGTGAATTCAGTGACCGCCCACATACTGGCGAGGATCAGATTGGGCCGCGGGACAGGGAAAAAGGGAAAGAGATCTTCTTCGCGATGGAGGCATTGTGCTCGGGCACCTGGGGCGACCTCAAGGGCTCCGGTCACATGAAGTTGAGGCTGTTCGCACTGAGGTCCCAGGTGGTGCTGGCAAAGCGCAGTCGAAATTGGGTGGCAGATGAGGGGCCAAGCTGCTTCCGCCCGCTCCACGATCGCAATGGCTCTCCGTGTCTTCCCTGGGTAGAAGGCTTCGGGGTCGTCGGCGTCTATCCATTCTGCAGGCAGTGAGTCTAGGTGGGGACGCATGGCTTGGGCGACGCGGCCGCGGAGCTCGCTCTCGAAGGCGTTGGTGATCACGAGACAGCCGGCTTCATCGAGGGCCTGGGTCATTTGTTCGATCGGCGTATTCGGCTCAAGCCGGGGAATCTGAGGCATGCCAGGCTCCTGAGTTCAGAGGGAGGGAGGGTATCGCGTCCCCGGCGAGCGGAGTCCCGCGGCCAGGACTTGAATCAGGCTCCGGGACTTGAGGGCGGGGCATCACGCCCCAGATTGCGGGAATGTGAAAAAGTTTTCCACAATCAGAACATTTGTTTCTTAGGTCGGCGCGTTCTAAATGGTTTTTCGACTAAAAGAAGCGATGAGAAGGCTCTATTCTGCGCTTTACAGGTTCTCCAAAAATCGTCATGATGGAACGGTTATTGCTTTGAAGTGAGGAGATCTTCCGCTTTCGGATCGCTCAGGCAAGGTCGAGCCGGATTCGGTTTCTCGTAGAGGATAGAGTTATGCGTCGACAGTCGGGTGTTCTTTCGTTGTTTTCGATTTTGGGCGGGGTCGGACTCCTGCTTTTGGCACTGTTCGCCAGCGGCGCGGCTGCGACGACCAGTATGAATATCGAATACGGACCCGCAGGCCAAACACGAACCGCCTGGTCGGATCAGGACATGGTGGGAATCCAGCTTTCCAATGGAACCTGGGAGTTCACCGGGGGTCGCACCTTCATCATGGACGGCGGTGGAGGAACGCTCGACGTGGATTGGGACTTCACCACGAATGCCGATCCCTTTGTGGACGGCGTCTTCTCCTTTACAAACAATACGGGCAGCACTCAGGATTTAGTTCTGACGTACTCAGTGTCCGTCGTGCCCAGTCTGCCGGTTGCCACCGGCGGAGCCTCTGTGATCGGAAGTATGACCGTGGACAGCGGAGGCGGCACTCTTGGTCATGTTCTCTCGGGGGGGGGGACACCGGATCCCATGTACACCACCTTGGTAGACGGCAGCGTTTTTGAGACATTGCTCAATTTTGATAGTACCCTGAATGTTCCTTTCGGGAGTGCGGCCACACCGAGTGAGTCCTTCGGTCTTCCCGGTCTCACAAAGCCTGTCCCGGGAGGGGTCTCGACTTCCATTGGATCCCGCCTGAGCTTTTCAGTGACGCCGGGCGACTCCGTCGCGTTTACGAGTCGCTTTGAGGTCGTCCCAGAGCCGTCGACCGCGCTGCTCTTGGGCTTCGGCTTGCTGGCCCTCAAGGCGAGTGGCCGGCGATCGAACGCCGACACACATTAGAGCTCTGAAGTGTGCACCGGCTGATTCAGCCGGTTTGGTCGGGGGCTTGGCTGGCTCGGATCCCAAAGCATCGGTTGGTTCGTTCGTTGATTTCCTGTAGCGTCCTTTGACCAAGGGGGGCTCTGGGATACGCAGGGCCATGATTTGGCTCAACGGATCGGTCGATCTTGATCTTTGGAGTCGTGCGAACTCGTTAAGAGGGAATCTGAATTTGGACTCGGCAGCAAAAGGTTTTCACAATGGGGATCGGGTTCGGGTCTGTCAGCCGAGAGGTGAGTACTCCGGATGCAGGGGGACCATCGTGGAGGCACCGGCGGCCTCGGGAGAGCAGCCTTCCCTTCCGCTGGGCTACATGGTGGCCGTGGATGGTGAAAACGGAGTGGCTCGGCCCTTTCTCATCCAGCACCTCGAGCCCATCCGGTTGGCTGCTACCCGGTCCGTGACCGGAGGGGCATCTCGGACGGGGGCAGTCGGCCAGAGCCGAGGCTGATTGTCGGATGAGTGCGGTGGGCCGGCTGACGGTACCCACGGAGGGCCCGGGCCTCTACGAAGTGACGAACGAGGTCCTCGGATGGGTTCGTTCCACGGGTTCGGAGAGTGGGCTGTGCACACTTTTCGTTCAGCACACATCCGCCAGCCTACTCGTTCAGGAAAATGCAGACCCTTCGGCGAGTCGCGACCTTGAGACCTGGATGGAGCGTTTGGTGAAGGAAGGCGATCCGCTCTTTACTCATACGACTGAGGGGCCAGATGATATGCCTGCGCATGTCCGGTCAGCTCTGACAGCGACTTCCCTCTCGATTCCGGTCTGGGACGGTCGGTTGGCGCTGGGCACGTGGCAGGGCATTTTTCTGTGGGAGCACCGTCGCGACCGACGTGAGCGCTCGATCGCGCTGCATTTAGGACAGTAAAAACCCGGCTTCGCGGTTAGTCGGGGATTGTTTCGATCAGGGTCACAGAGTCGAGTTCCCATGGGCTCTTTGGACCGGTTCGAGTGGCTTGATACTGTGCTCTTGTTGCATCACTGAGCTTAAAGACCCCATCGTAAACATTGAAAATGAACAGGGTTTCGTACTCCAGAGGTGAGCCGTCGACATCGGTGAAGATCGTGGAGGAAGAGACCTTGAAGGTTCGCCCATCAATCTGGAGCGTTCGCGCGGTGAGGTCGCGTTTCATGATGATGCCTTGGCCGAGGGTAGACTCGCCCGAGGCCTCAGCGGGTACCACGAATAGAAGCCCGAGTACGAGGCTGAACGCCCAATTCCAGTGGATGAATCGAATCATGGTCATCCTCCTTAGTCCATTTCACGCCAATAAAGAAGGGTCTTGGCGCCGGATGGAACGTCCGGTGCTTGGATACTCTCTAAGTCAGCCCCACTTTTTTCGACGAAAACAATGTTGTCTTTTCCGTCTGCGCCGACGGAGATCTGAGGGTCTGTGGGCATGCCTTCGCCAATCGCGAGGGCTCGGGTGGGACTGCCGCCTGGTTCCGAAAAATAGCCCCCGCCACATGAAAGATCGAAGACATAGAGTACGCCGCTTCCCTTCGAGGTGCAGGGGTCCCCGCCGGTCGCAGGGGTGAAGGACCCAGCCAGAACCAAGCCTGCAAAAATCTCGACATTGGTAACCACTTTTTCGCCGTCCACGAGGGAGAAGAAGTAGCCGGAATTCAGGACTGTGGTGCAGCTCTGGATCGTTGATCGATCAGTGAGGTCGGCTTCGGTCAGAGTGGGCGTGGCGACTCCGGACGTCTCGAGGGGGTCGAAGTCCCGAACGGCATACATTCTATTGTTCTCGTCCGCGCTGCTCACTCCTGGGAATTGAATATTACTCCGCTCTCCAGTGGCAAAAGCGTACCAGAGGCTCTTTCCCTGGTAGGCAGCGGCAAGAGGGAAATAGATGCTCTTGTAATAGTTAAGTCCACCAGAATTGGTCACCGGGGCCTCGAAGAATTTCTCGAAGGACCAATTCGGCTGAGAGTAGTCGCCGGTAGCAGAGCTGTCGTTGACGCGATCCTCTCCGGTCGGTTTGATGACCCACTTCCAGACCTGGCCGCCGAGATCGCCCACCAAAATGACATCTGCAAAACCATCGAAGTCGAGATCCAAGACAGTGGGCGTCGAGGGGATGGCATACATCATATCTCGTTCAGGGTCCCCGGCGGCTGCACTTGCATTGAAGCGTTTGACTGCGAGGGGGAGTCCTGTTTTGATGTCGACGATTACGAGGGCTCGCCCGGCGGTCGCCAGCGGGTCGTAGTCGGCTTGTTCGTTTGGATCACTCTGGGCCGAGTAGCCTCCGCCTACGATCATGACCCACCGTTCGTAGCCTTGGCCTGAGTTGTCATCGGCTCCGATTTGAACGCGAATGCGAGTGATCACTGGTTGTGACCATGATTCCCCGAGATAGGGCAACATGGATGTTGGGACTGCAGGGTCATCGGGATCACTCTCGGAAGGAAAGTCCCAGGCATGCTGGGGGAAGCTGGCGTCAGTGGGGTCCGTTACATCTAGGGCGAGAAAGCTGCGTCCGCCTCCGCGCAGGCCGGTGATCAAGTATGTGCGCCACTCTGAACCGTTGAGCGTCTTATTGCCTGTTGTCGGGCTGGGGTAGAGCCAGACATCAGCTGATTCCGGGGATCCATCGACGTAGTAGTGCCGGTCAGAGGCGTCATCGATTGGCAGGTTCTTGATATTGCGCCGGGCCTCCCAGGGCATGAACCCGAAGAGTTCCTCGCCGGTTCCTTGGGTATAGGCAGGGGGTGTGGCCGCGTTATCCCAGAGGCCCGCATCGATTCCGTGGAGGAAACCATCGTTGGCTCCGAAGTAGATGATGCGTTGACGGGTGGAAAAGTTACTTGCGAAATTCGAGTATGAAGCTTCACCCATGGCCGCCCTGGGTTGACCAACGACTGCCGGAGCTGAATGGAAGATGTCTCCAAGGCGCCAGTCGCGAGCGAGGCAACTGCTGTCTGCAGCGACATTGGTTCCCGATACCCCCGTGCTAAACGAGCAGCCACGGGCGTAGCTGACGATTTCTTCGGCCAACCCGTCCGCGTTGAGTGCATCGCTGCCTGGATAAATGGGATTGGGTGCAGAACTCGGAGGCGACGCGAAGGGGGAGACGTTGAGGTCGGAGGCGCCGAGGGTTGTGGTTTCGAAGAGGATACGGGTGGGGTTCGAGCCGCTCAGTCGAGTCGTGTAGAGATTTCTCTCGGCAGGCAGCGGTATTTCTTCCCCCGCGTCCCAGTAGGGCGCGTTGCCAGCTGCAAAGGGTCCACTGTTGCACTCGCCCGGCGTCGGGTCTACAAGCGGACATAGCCCATTCTGATCATAAAGGTTCCCCGCGGCGTCAATCCCAAAGGCTCGGAGGTGGCCTTCCCAGAAAGGGCTTTTGGCGGACGGTAGAAAGAAGCTTGTGTAAAAGTCGCCGCCAGACGCGGTCCGGGTCGAGGGGACCGTGGCGGCAGTAAAGGACTGGGATTTCTCGATGATGTCTGTGATGGAGGCGACAATGGCGACCGTTAGTTCTTCTGCGTTGTTCGATGTAAAAAAGAGGCCGTTTCCTTGCTCGGCGGTCTTCTCGAGAAGCTCGTTCGCAGGTCCGTTGGTGGTGAAGCCAATCGTGTAGACATCGATCAGTTGATCTCCGGTCAGGTCGGGGCGGAAATCTTCCTCGTGCATGAATTTTGCGATGTCATCGAGATAGAGAGCAGACTCATATCCGCCACCTGTTTCCGACTCTCCATCGGGATTGAAATCGCCAATCAAATTTTCAAAGTTGGAAAAACCGGCGGAGGTCGAAGCCGGATCTGTGTCAAAGTCGTCCCGGGTTGGCTCGCCGTCGGTGATGATGATGACAAAGTTTTTCTGGCAGCTGTACTCGACTGGACAGTCCGGGACTGTCGGGGGACCCGATGAACTGTAAGGCCCGCCACCGCCACTGGCCGAGGTCGAATACGAGTATGTGGGAAAGCTGCCGGACTGTGCGGGGCTGGGTTGTTCGCCCGATGAGCGACCCATGAAGTACGTATAAATCTGAAATAGGGTCTCGCCGAGAGGGGTCCATGTTTCGGCCTCCGCCAGGGCCACAGCGTCGTCGATATCCTCCTGCTGACTTGTGCTTAAGTCGTCGATGCCCACGGACATGTAGCCACCGTTCGGGTCGTTCCAGGAAGAGTTGCGCCCTTCTCGAAATAGGCCGAGCCCGAATCGGACATCCTTAGTGGCTGCAATCAGGCAAATGGTTTCCAGTACGACTTGCTTGGCAGCCGTCATCCGGTTGCGATGGTACTTCCCAAAAGTAGAGGGGACTTCCAGCGAGCAGAGCCGAGCACCGTTGCCCGAGTCGTTGAGGTCCGAGACATAGGAGTCTGACTCGTCGCTAAAGAGCCAGTTGAGGTATCGGCCCGAAATGCGCGTTGAGCCATAAGACTCGGGGTCATGGTAGAGCGTACGTGTGTTGCCACAGCGGCTGAATGTCACGGTGGAGCTGTATCCATACTGATACCAATCGGCCCATTCGTTGCAGGTGGGGTCGACGGTGGGATCGTACGCAGGGTGCCAAACGATTTCGTTCATTGAACCGGAGTTGTCTAGAACGACAGCGACGTTGGGCGGGACGGACGTCGTAAAGAGGAATAGGTCCGAGTCCACGTCGGCTCGGAGAGCTCCTTCCGGGATCAAAGTGGCCAGGAAAATTGCGATGAAGCAGGCCCGAAGCCGGGCAGAGAAGACGAGACCGATGAGAAGGGGCATGATGGACTCACTCTTTAAAAAGGGAAGGGGCTCAGTTGCCTCGGAGGACGCCTGTCGCGGCCTCGATACGACTCATGGAACCGCCGGGTGCGGTCCCTTGGACATTGAGCTTCCAGTACTGAACTTGATAACGGGGGCCTCCTCCCCCTATGCGGAGGTTCATTCCTTGCGCCCCGGTGGCGCCTAGGTCTTCGACCGGATTGGCCATGGATGCGTCGGGTGCGTAAGCGGGTTGACCGTTGGGGTAGGTCGCGGCGTCTCCGAGCGATCCGGTGGGGATGGTTGGGGTGTTGACACCGTTGAGGGCTGCCGTGGCCGCCGCGAGTCCGGCTTCGGCGGCATGGAAGGCGACGCGACTCCGAGCCTGGAATCCCGCGATTTGTTGGTCTCCTCGCACCGCATTGAGGGTCGTGACGCCCATCAAGGCTAAGGCCAGCATCACCATCATGGTGACGAGGAGGGCGGCTCCAGATTGACGTCGTTGCCGATGCGGACTCATAGCTCGGCTCTCCGGCCGAGGTTCCTCAATCGAACCACGCTGGTGTAGACGCGCCGTCTAAAGCCGTCTTGGGTGGGAGTGACGGACCGATTTTCGGTCGCAATAGGGTTCCCTGTGGAAGTGCCCGGTTCGGTGTCTTCAGTCCGTAGGACGACGTTCATGCGGATCTCTCGAAGGCGGGAACAATCGATTCCTTGGGCCGTGTAAAGCCCTCCTGCACCATCACCCCGGTACTCACCGGCATCGATGGAGTTGTCCTCGTCGTCATCGATGAACCATGCAAACTGAAGGTCTTCGATGTTCTCTGCCAATGGGTAGGCGCCGCGTGATAAGGTTTGCCCGCCATCGACTTGGTAACGGATGGCGGGTACGGCGATAATGCGTGGGGTATCGGAGCCCGTCCCCAAGGCCGCTAAGCCTCCGGCCTCGAGATCGAATCGGAGCTGGTTGGGGGGCAGGACGCCCGTGATGGTCCCGCAGGCCGTCCCTCTTTCGGGGTTGTTCGCGTCGGCGAGGATGACTTGACCGGCGGTTGAGAAATCGCTGTCCATGGTCCCATCCCCGTCCGTGTCAAAGCTTCCGCTCGGTGTCTTGAGTTCCAGCATGAGTCGATCCACGAGGAAGTAGCTTGCAGAACTCGGCAGGTCTGTGGCGCCGGTCACCGTGGCTGCCAAGGAGGCATCGAGGTCGTCGCCAAGGGTGATGACCTCCCAATCTGTGACGTAGAGGCTGTCCGGCGCATCGGTTCGGTCGAGGCCACAGAACGCCGCGGCGTCGTCGATCATCATGGCGGTGTGTCGAATGTCTCGCTCGATTAGATCGGCGATTTGTCGCGCGGCTTGCTGTGTGTCGACGGTATCGGTGAGAGCAATGGCTTTCTTTTGAGTCGTGACCATCGTGCCGAATACGTAAACCAGGATCACACCCAGGACGGCTGTGGCCACCATGAGTTCAACGAGCGTAAAGGCTGAGCGTCGTCGTTGGGCCATCAGAGGGCCTCGTGGTTGTGGCGTATCGAGGATACGGTGATGCTCCTTGACCGTCCGCTGGACTCTGTCCAATTGACTCGCACGTCGAGTGTCTTTGTGAGGTCGGTCGTCAGAGTCAAGACCTGCCAAGAGACCGAGTAGGCCTGATCTAGGTCGTTGCGCTGGACGATTTGGGTTGCTGAGACGGGCGTAGTCCAGCTGGTGTCTGCGATTTCGGTCCACGGGGCACGTTGCAGCTGCTCGATCTGCGAGTTTGCGAGATTGGCCGCCGCGCTGAGATGACGACCGCGCTGTGCGCCGCGGATCGACTCCATTTGGACGCTTGCCATTGTGAGAAGGCCGCCACCGAGAATCATCATGGCGACGAGTGTCTCCAGCAGAGTCATCCCGTTTTGTCTGGGTTTTGCGCAGACCTTGGACATTGAAAGGGTTCCTCAGCTTTTCCAGGCGCCTGTTGCCCGATTCCATGTATGAACTCGAGCCGCGCCCAAAGCAGAGAGTGTGACCGCGTAGTCTCTGTCTCCGTTGGTGAAGTAAACGGCTCCATTGCCGGTCCCCACCGCGCCGAGATTACAAGCGGCGTCCGTCGCGACAGGGATGCCGTCGGGGCGGAAGAGAACCCAGGTCGACGCCGCGCCGTTGGGCGTGGCAAAGCTCGACCCTGTGGCCAGTGGGATCGGGCTGAGGTCGCCCGGGGCTTTCAGGGTGCCCGCAAAGGTTTGGCCCCATTGGGTCTTGGAATTGGCCGTCATGCTGCGGCTCAGCTCTCCTGGATCGATCTGGCAGTTTTGGTTAGCCGCACCGGTGACGCCATCGTCGAGTATGACGAGAGCTGCGGCCTCGCCGTTGGAATCCAGCAAGGGATTGCCTGCGGCGTCTCCGGCTCCACCCACGGAAAAGAAGACCACGTGTGTCCGCCCCGTGCGTAGGGCCTCGGTGCGAGCCAGCTGGAGGCCGTGTGCGAGCGAGCGGGCCACATCTGCGGAAGTCTGGTCGTCGAGATAGCGGCGGGTCGAGGGCACCGCCATCGCGATGAGGGCGCCGACGATCGCTGCGACCACGGCGACCTCGGCAATCGAATAGCCGTTTTCGTAGCGGGATCGGGACATCGTGATGCTCCTGAAAATTGGACGATCTTCGTCTGGATAAATCGGCCAACCGCACGAATTTCTTGAGGTTCGAGCGACCCACGCCAGGTCGAGGCAGCCAGTCGGCCAGAGGAATCTGGGTGCAGGCTGGAGCTTGCGAGCCGGACTGCCGGCCCGCGGGGCGGAAAGCATCGGATGACCTGCCAATGGTTTGCCGGTGCGAGGGCCCAGGCGTTTTTAGGCTCAGGGCCGGAAGAGGTCCACCATTTTCGAGTCTGTGGCCGCGGGTCGAGCCCGTCTGCGAGCCCAGTCTCGGAGCTCTTTGATTCGATCCTCGTAGGTCTCGTACAGCGGGACGGTCTCGTGGATGGCGTTGAGAAGGTCGTTTTGCTCCAGATCGCGGCTTTCAGAGAACGCGGTGTACAGGCCGGCTTGAACAACTTGCTCGAGTTCTGCGCCTGAAAGTCGATCGGATTCTTGAGCAAGCGATTCCAGCATAAATTGTCGGGAGTCTCGACCGTGTCGCTCGAGGTGGATCGCAAGGATTGACATTCGCTCTTCGGGGT
>JAQWNI010000098.1 GCA_029268645.1 Myxococcota bacterium | reverse complement strand
CAGACGTCCGGCCACGCTGCCAAGCCCACCAGAAGCCACACGTGCTGAGGAGCGACTGGGGTATGCTGGGCCGCCCATGAAATCGATCCGAACACGCTTCGCACCTAGCCCCACGGGGTTTTTGCATCTAGGCAGTGCCCGCACGGCGCTCTTCAATTGGGCTTTTGCTCGTCACCATGGCGGGACCTTTGTGCTCCGCATCGAGGACACCGACCACGACCGGTCGACCCGTGAATCCGAGGCAGCGGTCCTTGAGGGGATGCGTTGGCTGGGCCTCGACTGGGACGAAGGCCCGATTCGACAAAGTGAACGCAGCGGGCGTCATCGTGCTGCGGTTGTTTCTCTCCTGGAAAGCGGGCGCGCCTACCGCTGCATCTGTTCGAAAGACTCGCTTGAAGCGCGCAAAAACGAGGATCTCGCTTCCGGCGGCAACGGCCTCTACGACGGGCGATGCCGAGACCTCGCATTGGGGCCCGATTGCGGCAACCACACCGTGCGCATTCGGCTTCCTCGCGAAGGGGCACTGGGCTTCGACGACCTGGTTTTCGGTCCCAGCGGACAGGATGCATCCCAGATCGGGGACGCAATCATCCAGCGCAGCGACGGCACCCCTTTGTACAACCTCGCGGTGGTTGTGGATGACATCGAGATGGGCATCACCCACGTCATTCGGGGGGCCGACCACCACCCGAACACGCCCCTACAGGTCGCGATCTATCGAGCCCTCGGCGTGGACCCACCGTTTTTTGCCCACGTGCCCCTGATCGTTGGAGAGTCCGGGAAAAAATTATCCAAGAGACGGGACAACGTCTCGATCCAGGAATTTCAGCAGGAAGGGCAGCTGCACGAAGCACTGGTCAACTGGATTGTTCGCCTCGGCTGGTCCCATGGTGACGACGAGGTCTTCTCCTTGGACGACATCGCCCGCCTTTTCGATCTTGATCACGTGGGGCGGTCCGCGGCCCGCGCCGAGCCGGCCAAACTCCAGTGGCTCGGCCAGCACTACATCAAAGAACTCGAAAGCGACGTGCTCTTTAGAAGAGTCGAGCCCTTTCTCGCCAGCGTCGCCGGGCAGGCTATCCAGGACAGCCCCGGCCTCAGGCGTCTCCTCGACGCCCTTCGCGAGCGAAGCCACACCCTCATGGAAATGGCCGAGCAGGCCCGGTGGCTGATCCGCGATGAGATCGAGTACGAGGAGAAAGCAGTCCAGAAACATCTGCGCCCGGTGGCGATTCCCTTGCTTACCGCGCTTCGCACAAGGCTCGAAACCGTGGACCCCTGGGACGAGGCGCAGCTCGAACGTGCCTTCGAGAGTGTCGCGGAACAAGAGGGCGGAGTGAAGATGGGAAAGCTCGCGCAACCCACCCGGGTGGCCGTCACCGGCCGTGCGGTCTCACCGGGAATCTACGAAACCCTTGCGGCGATTGGTCGAGACCGGTGCCTGACTCGGCTCGGGACCGGCATCGGCCTCGCCGAAGCGCGCGCCGCGGCCCAAAACTCGTGATGGACGTTTGAGGTCGCCGCCTCTTCGCACTATCCTTGCGCCTGGGTCTCCGCCTTGCTCGTCCCGTCGAGTGACCGCGAGAGGTCAGACCGTTCCCCGGTCGTCTAACGGCAGGACAGCGGACTCTGAATCCGCGAATCTTGGTTCGAATCCAAGCTGGGGAACCAGTCGGCCGCCTCTCTTACCCAAAAGACGAGCCCATCTGGCCGAGAACCAGCGGGGAAACGGGCATCAAGATCGTAAGCACGGCGCCCGCCGCGATGGAGGGACCAAAGCCAAATGGACTCTTCCAGTTTCGCTTGAGCACGCCGAGTGACACGCCGACCACTAGCCCCACAATCGATGCCGCCAGCAACGTATCGATGACGCCCAACGGACCAACAAACGATCCGATCATGGCCAGGAGCTTGACGTCCCCCAGCCCCAGCCCTGGAAACCAAAGCCAATAGTCCGCATCCCGAGGTCGAGGAAGCTCCTCCCCTTCACCGGGCCAGTGCGGGAACGTTCGGCCGGTCGCCACCGAGATCCGTGCATGCAAAAAACCCACGCTCCACAGCACGCCCCCTCCGATCAAGGCCCCGGCGACGCTCTGGGCCAAAGACTGAAGATAGGGGCTGCCCGCTTCCAAGGTTTGAACCACTGGGGCCAACAAAAGCCCCGCGGCCAGTCCCCCCAAGGAGATTTCATCGGGAATGATTTGAAGGTCGAAATCAATCGCCGCTGCCGCCACCAGCGCCGCAGTCACAGCCATAAAGAGCAGACCCTGCGCCGTCAAACCCCAGCGCCACGCCACCGCGGCAAAGAGCACGCCCGTCAAAAACTCAAGCGCGGGATAGCGGGACGAAATCTTGCATCCGCAGGCCCCACAACGTCCACGCAACCAGAGGTACGAAAAAACGGGGACGTTTTGCCAGGGCCGAATCGACTCGCGACATTCGGGACAGCGAGAGCCGGGGGTGACAATCGACTCACCCCGAGGCAATCGATAAATCACGACGTTCAGAAAGGAGCCCACCAATAGACCGAAGAGTAGACCGGCTGAGACGGACCACAGCATCGGCAGATCACTCAACACGGCCTGAGCCCCCGACGATTCACGTGTTTCCTCCTACTTGAGATCCCGCCCTTGAAAAATCCAGCCCGCGGCAATCAAAAGAGCCGCCGCATAACCGAGGGCGTAAACAATAGGCAAAGCGACCTCTGAAGGCGCGATCGGGAGACCGTGAACGGCCTGAAGGCTTAAGTTGAAAGCTTCAAGATCAGGGAGAAGTCGGTACATCCAAGCCGAAGCGTTCGCAAAACTCTCGTTGCCCGACTGCTGACCCAGGGCATAGAGATCCCGCGAAAGGTGCCCCGCTCCCCAAAGGCCCAAGGTAAAGAGTGAGGCCAAAAGCGGAGAGGTGAAGGCCGAGAAGAAGGTCGCCAAGGCGACGATAACGACCAATTCCATACCGAGGAGCCCCACCGCCGCGACGTGACCGCTGGCCAGAGGCGCCCCGGTGGCCAAGGAAACGACGATAAAAGCCAGGGCCATACAGGCCAGCTGCAACCAAACCGTCATCAGAAGGCCGAGGTATTTACCCACCAAAAATTCAGAACGCGACAAGGGCTTTGAAAGGAGTGTGTAGATCGTCCGCCGTTCGACTTCACCATGAATCAGGCCGACTCCCACAAAAACTGCGATCCCCAGACTAAACAGCCGAATGGATGCGAGGCCGATGTTCTGAATGATGCGCTGCCCTTCGACGTAGGACAGGCTGGCGACGATCACAGCCACGCCGATGACGCCGACGGCAAAGAAAAGAAGAGCGTAGAGGAGTTTGTTTCGGACGGCCTCGCGAACCGTGTTGGTCGCAATCGGCCAAACGTGACGCATCCTAATCACGACATCGCTCCTTTCTCATCCAGGACATTGCGTGCCGGATTAGACGCAGTATTCGCAACCGCCTCAAGGAAGACCTTCTCAAGTGAGACACGATGAGGGGTGACGGAAACAACTTCAGCCCCCCCTTCCAAGGCAAGCCGCAGCACCTGACTCACTTGTTTCTCCCGAACGTGCAGTTCAACGCGACCGCCAACACTCCGAATGCGGGCACCAAAGTCCGCTTCCAATTGCTCCCCCAAGTCGGGCGGTAGATAAGACAAGACGACGTCGCTCCTCAGGTCATCCTCCTGAAGAAAATCCTCGATCCTTCCCTCATATTGAATCCGGCCCGCCACAATGATGGCGACCCGGTCACAAATCGTCTCGACGTCACTCAAGATGTGGGTGTTCATGAAGACGGTTTTTCCTTCCGACTTCAATTTCAGAATGACGTCACGGATCTCCTTGCGACCAATCGGATCGAGACCACTCATGGGTTCATCTAGAAAAACCACTTCGGGGTCGTGAACGAGCGCCTGAGCGATCCCAACCCTTTGGAGCATCCCCTTGGAAAAGGTTCGCAATCGCGAATTGGACGCCTGTGTCAGACCCACCCATTCGAGCAGTTCCGGGACCCGCTGGCGACGACGTTTGCGATCGAGTCCCGAGAGTCGGGCATAGAAATCGAGAATTTCATGGGCCGTCAGATAGCTGTAAAAATAAGGATTCTCGGGTAGAAAACCGATGTGCTCTCGAAAGTCATTTTCCGAAACATCACAGCC
>JAQWNI010000097.1 GCA_029268645.1 Myxococcota bacterium | reverse complement strand
GTTCGACTGGGATATGCCGATGACCCAATTCGAAGCGGCTGATCGAATCGCGAAGAATAGAGGGATCACGCGGCAAGACATCGACGAGTGGGGTTTGAGAAGTCAAGAAAGAGCGGCCCAGGCTCGGGACGAGGGTCGATTTGATCGGGAAATTTTGCCGATTCAAGCTCCAGTTCTCGGTGATGACGGGTCTCCGACCGGCGAGACTTGTACGGTCGATACCGATCAGGGAATCCGTGCCACCACTTTGGAGGGGTTGGCTGCGCTCAATGAGGCGATGCCTGGCTTCATGCATACTGCAGGAAATTCTTCGCAGATATCGGATGGTGCGTCCGCCATTCTCTGGATGGATGCGGACCGAGCTCGCTCGCTGGGTCTTAAACCCCGGGCCCGGATCGTCGCTGATGTCGTCGTGGGAGCGGATCCGTACTATTTACTGGACGGCCCTGTTGATGCCACTCAGGCTCTTCTCAAGAAATCTGGCATGGACATTGGGGACATTGACCTCTTTGAATGCAACGAAGCATTTGCTGCGGTTGTGCTCTCCTGGCTCCAGGTGTGCAAACCCGATGTCGATCGCGTGAACGTCAACGGCGGCGCAATCGCTTTGGGACATCCCGTCGGTGCAACGGGCTCTCGACTCCTGACGACGGCATTACACGAGCTTGAGCGTCAAGATAAGACGACCGCGCTGGTGACCATGTGCTGTGGTGCCGCGGTGGGAACGGGAACCATCATCGAGCGGCTTTGACGGCAAGCTGGTTTGTTTCCGCTGGCGAGACGATGAACGGAACCGAAAACTAATCGAAGCAAAGGACCCAAGGCATGGATGACATCCGATTCGACGACAGAGTTTGTATTGTGACTGGGGCGGGTAGTGGGCTTGGGAAGAGCCATGCCCTCGAATTCGCGCGGCGAGGCGCCAAGGTCGTGGTGAATGATCTCGGCGGGAGTGTGGATGGGACAGGGTCTGGTCAGGCCGCGGCCGATTTGGTGGTAGAGGCGATTGAGTCGGCCGGTGGGACTGGGGTCGCCAACTACGATTCAGTCGCCACGCCTGAAGGCGGGGAGGCGATCGTTCAGACCGCCCTAGATAATTTTGGCCGTGTCGACATTTTGGTGAATAACGCGGGGATTCTCAGGGACCGGAGCTTTGCCAAAATGACGCAGGCTGAGATCGAAGCCGTACTGGATGTTCACCTCAAAGGGGCTTTCTTTGTGACGCAGCCCGCTTTTCGTGCGATGAAGGCCAACCACTATGGGCGCATTGTTTCGACGGCGTCTGCTGCCGGAGTCTTTGGGAATTTTGGCCAGGCCAATTATGGCGCCGCCAAAATGGGACTGGTCGGTCTTTCAAACGTCCTTGCCGAAGAAGGGCAAAAAAACGGCATCACGAGCAACGTGATCGCACCGATTGCGGCCACCCGCATGACCACTGGCATTATGGACGGGTTGGGGCTGCAGCTTGACCCCGAGTACGTGACTTCGATGGTTATCTACCTGGCAAGTGAACAATGCGAGCTGACCCACGAGGTTTTTTCCGTTGGGGCCGGGCGGTACGCTCGTGTTTTCGTGGGCCTCTGTACGGGCTGGGCCGATACCGCTTCTGAAACGGTGAATGCCGAAGACGTGCGCGACCATATCGATCAAATTCGAGACGAGACCGGCTACGAGGTGCCGACCAATGCCGCAGAAGAGATGATGGCAGCCATGAAAACACTCAAGGCCTGATCACCTGATTCGGCGGAGGGGAGTGGCCTGGAGCATTCCTCGAATCAATTTATTTTGAGTTAAGGAAACCGTCGAGGAGCCCCTTGACTTGGCCGGCTTCTTCGTCACCCATTGAATTTTTGAGCAGGTTTCCGACTTGGTCGGCAATTTGGGATTTGCCCACGGCAACCAGTGTGTCCCGGACAAAATTCTCAGCGAGCTGGGTGGCAATCTTTGCAGGAGGGGCCCCGGCTGATCCTCCGAGATTGGATCCGTTGATCGGGGGGATCTTGAGTTGTTTGGGTTGCAGGCCGAGGGCGGAGAGGTCTGCGGCGACCTCTGTTCCTTCGATTTGGAGTTTTTTGATGCGGATCAAAGTGGGAGGTCCCGAGTTGTCTTCTGCCGTGGGTTTCGAGGTGGAGGAGCCCGCGTACCGGCTGATGTTGCCCTGAAGAACGCTCAGATTGTTCTGCCCTTTCGCGTCGATGACGTATTCGACACTCGGGTCCATGACGCGAACGAGATCAATGATGATGGGTTTCTGATTTACAAGCGACTGAGCGTCGATTCCCACTGAGATTTCGCCGAAAGAAATCGCATCTCCGTCCCCAAACCCTCTCGGCTCAGCGACACGGAGGTCGGTGATGGTGCCCTGGCCGTTACTCACGGAGATGGAAACGCTGCCTACCGTGACCTTTGTCGCGAGGGCCTCTGATCCGTAGCGTTCGATGGCCGACTTGACGATCGAGTCGAGGTTGGTGAAGAGGTAGTATGCGCCGCCTAGCACGCCGATCACTAAGAGACTCACTGCGATCAGGATGAGGTTTCGAAATTTCATTTGTCGATCTCCGGGTTTATCGACCGTGACCTGAGCGGCCCGTCGCGGTGCTGGATAGACGAAGAGCTTCGAGGCTCGCGCTTCTCAGCCAGGGACCCCTTCGAATTTCTCCTCGTTCGTGCCAAGATAGGTTGCCCCGCCGCCAAGAGGAAGGGTGGTGCAGCGAGAAACGGGGATCATCCGACTATTCGTTGGGTTTTCTGTGGGAAACAAGCCGGGGCCCCGAAGAACCAGATGGGTCGCCCCGGGGTGCCGGGATTTGCGATCCGAGAGGAGTCTGAGACAGGTGTTGCGCCGCATCCAGAATATTTGGAATCCAGCCCATTTCCATTTTCATCATCAACTCGGACGCAGCCGAGGCTATTTCGAAGGCTGGTATTTCAAGTTGGTTGATCCAGAGGGGGGACAGTCCTACGCGTTGATTCCCGGGGTCTTTATGGGAGAAGATCCCCACGCGTTCATCCAAGTGCTTGATGGGCGAGTTGGAAGCGCTGTCTACCATCGTTTTTCGATCGAGGCTTTTGAGGCCGCCCGGGATCGCTTTTCCGTCTCCATCGGGGCAAACCACTTCAGCGATTCAGGGATTTTATTAGAGATTCAGGGGGGCGATACTTCACCATCTGGGCAAGAGGTGAAGGGGCAGATCGAGTTTGGCCCCTGGTCGCCTTGGCCGGTGACGCCTCTGTCTCCTGGCATCATGGGGCCTTATAGCTTCGTACCTTTTATGGAGTGCAACCACGGGATTCTGAGTTTGGACCACGGGCTGCAAGGGCATCTAAACGTCGATGGTCTGCAAACTGACTTTTCGGGAGGTCGCGGATACGTTGAGAAGGACTGGGGGCGCAGCTTCCCGGCCGGCTATGTGTGGACCCAGAGTAACC
The DNA here is from genome assembly GCA_029268645.1 of Myxococcota bacterium. Lineage (GTDB taxonomy): Bacteria > Myxococcota_A > UBA9160 > UBA9160 > UBA4427 > TMED88. The sequence continues at coordinate 4,591 of JAQWNI010000097.1, read as the reverse complement.
ATTTCGAGACGCCGGGGGTGAGCCTCAGTGCGGCGGTGGCGCGGATTCCGTGGCTGACTGGAGCTTTTCGAGGCTTCATTATCGGCTTTCTCCATGAGGGAACCCTGCACCGCTTTACCACCTATACGAAATCTGTTTTGGAAAAGTTGGAGATGACGAGCTCGCATCTTCATTTGCGTATTCGTAATCGAGATCACCGGCTGGAGGTGATGGCCAACAAGTCTGAAGGCGGGCTGCTGCATGCGCCCTACGAAAAGCAGATGATCGAGCGGGTGGCGGAGACGATGACCTCAGAAGTCCATGTTCGTCTTGACCAGCTCGCGGGAGAACGATCCCTCTTCGAAGGAGTCGGCCGTCACGCCTGCCTCGAAGCGCAGGGTGACCTTTCGGGCATCCTGGACGAGTGAACCCACGGGTCCGTTATTTCTCATGATCGAACGGTTTCTTAACTTTGTCATTCGGCTGTCGGTGACTCAGCCACTCGCGGTGCTCCTGTCTGGGCTGTGCCTGGGGATTTCGTTCGTCTATGTCGCTTTTCTGCCAATCGACCTTAGCTTCTCGGGCGTGATGGACCGGAGTCACCCCCAGGTGTCAAAGTATTTCGAGGTTTCCGCTCGGCTAGGCCTCGGAGGGCGCCTGCTGGTCCTGCTTGAGGGACCGGAGGCCGAGTTGGATTCGGTCCTCCCAGAGATCCAGCTCGTGCTGGATGGATTGGACCCAGTTGAATCGGTTTGGTTGGCGCCATCCCGTGATTACTTTGTGCAACGCGCCCCCTGGATGGTGGAACGAGAACTTTTCGATCGTTGGGTGGCAAGTGCTGACGGCGAGACTCCGGACCTTGATTACGAATCACTGTTGGCGCAATGGGAGTCGGCGGGAAGTCGGTTTCTGCCTCCGGCACCTTATGGAGCACGTCTCGTTACGATTCGGATGACTCGAGACAGTTTTGAGTTGGCATTGGATGCAGAGGATTTTTCGGAGATTCGGGCGGCAGTGGCCGAAGTACTTTCGCCGACGAATATCGAAGCCCGCTTTGCCGGCATGTCTGCGATTGTGCAACAGGAAAACGAAGCGACCCTCAGCCGAATCCGCCTTCTCGGACCTCTCTCGATGATTCTCGTGCTTTGTATTCTCTTTTCGATCGTTCGGCGTTTTGCGCTTTTGGCAACAATCGCCTTGCCGATGCTTTTGAGTGTGGGCTGCACTCTCACATTGGTCGGCCTTCTGGAAGGTCGGCTGACTCTGATGGAATCCATATTTGGCGTCATCGTCTTTGGACTAGGGGTTGATTTCGCCATTCATCTGCTCGTCCGTCTGAGCGAGGAGCGCGATGCCGGTTTCGACTTTTCCGTCGCGCTGCGTCGCGCAATGACTGGAACAGGAAGGGGAGTTGTTGCGGGGGGCGTGACAACGGCAGGAGCTTTCTTGCTTCTGACTCTGGCCCCTGAGCCCGTCTTCTATCGACTTGGTCTGGCAGGCGGAGTAGGTCTCGCGTTGTGCTTGCTTTTTCTTCTGCTTTTATTGCCCGCGCAATGGACTCTTCTTGAAAGAGTGCGGCCGGGGCTTGTCCGAATTCAGCGTCCGTCAAAAGATGGTTTACTAGTCTGGATGGCCGGTCAATCGGCGCATTTTCCACGATCGGTATTTTTGATTGCAATCGCTTTTTCACTCCTTGCGGGCTTTCTGTTGCCCCGCGTTCGCTATGAAACCAACCTGGAGCGAGTTTTTTCGCCACACATTGAAGCGGTTGAGACCGCACGGCGGATCCATGAGTTGTTTGATCTGGATCCCGGTCCTTGGGTGGTTTCGGCGGCTGACATCTCCGAGGCTCGCCGCTTACATGAAGCGTTTGCCCAGGATTCGACTTTCAGCCGGGTTGACAGCCTTGCGCTGATTGAAACTGAAGATCAGGCGGAGCGAGGAAAAATTCTCGAGGCGCTCGCCCCCAAGCTGGCTCGACACCTACGGGAGCGCAGTCGAACGACACGAGGCCAATCTGCGAGTACCCTGGTTGGGGAAGGTGGCTTCAAGGGCCCTCCCGAGGCCCTATTGTTGAACGCGCACACGCTGGGCCCGCCTCAGCGAGATTCCCTCCCGCCCGCGCTCGCGGATCGGTGGGTCGGCCCCGACGGCGAGTTGCTCATCTATGCCTTTTCGGCCGCTCCTTCGATGGACTCCATCGTCGCTCGCCAAGAACGCCGCGCCGCTCAGGCGATTGCACCGGACGCCACATCGATGAGCATCATTTACGAGGTATTGGTCGGCACCGACCGGCCGTGGATGCCTGCTGTGGTGCTTAGTGTGTTGCTGTTTGTTGGCTGTGTGGTCTGGGCTGATTTGGGAAAATTCCGTCTGGCCGTGATCGCATTGGTCCCAGTGGTGGCCTCGGCGGTCTGGACTCTGGGTTTGCTCAACGCATTGGGCTTTTCCTTTAACACTGTCAGCTTGGTGGCGATTCCAGTGTTCTTCGGCTTGGCGGTTGATGACGGAATTCATGTCGTCCATCGCATGGTCGAGCTACCCGGAACTCCGCTTCGGAGAGTCGTTGGCTCGGTGGCGCGTAGCGTGGCGATGACGACTTGGACTACTTGCGCGAGCGTCGCGCTTTTATTGTGGACCGATCATCCGGGAATCGAAAGCATCGCCATCCTGCTGGGGGTGGGGTTGCCGATGGCTCTCCTAGCGACGGTGACGCTTATTCCGGCTTTGGCGACACTCTGGGTCGGTACGGATTCGACGAGACAGTTGGTTTGATCCTGATGGCCTGTGTCGGCGCCGTCCCGGACCGTCCGGTTGCAACCGTTGAGTTACAAATAGTGGGTATATGCGTCTAAGACGGGGAGGACCTCGTCGCGTGTTGCTGAGGGCAGGCGAAGAACGCACTCTGTTGTTCCGATTTCTGCGTAGTAGTCGAGTTTTTCCGCGTTGGGCAGCACGCCCATGGGAACGATCTGTAGGCTGTCGGGGTTGCGTCCTCGCTCTTCCATCCGTCTCCTTAGCTCGGGCAGCGATTTTTGGATCCCCCGGCCACCGATGGGCATCCATCCGTCGGCGAATTCCGCAATTTGCGAAAAAAGGGTGGGTCCAGCTCCGCCACCCAGTAGCGTGATCGGTCTGGGCTTCTGTTGTGGTTTGGGCCACTGCCAGGAGGCTTCGAGCTGTACCCGCTCACCTTTGAATTCGGCGACGTCATTGGCCCACAGGGTCTGCATGGCCAGAAGTTTTTCCCGCACGAGGCTTCGACGGGTTCGAACTTCTATACCGTGGTTTTCCATCTCCTCGTGATTCCAGCCGTAACCCACGCCAAAGACGAAGCGCCCCTGGGCGAGTCGATCCAATGTCGCGATTTGTTTCGCGAGGGCGATGTGATCATGCTGCGCCGGAAGCGCGATGCCTGTGCCCAAGCGAATTTGCGATGTCCTGACAGTTGCGGCGGCCAATGAAACGTAGGGGTCCGGGCTTCGAGCGTATTCTTCTCCCAAGACTGCATCCCCAGTGGGAGCTGGCGTGCGGCGGCTGGTCGGGATGTGGGTGTGTTCCGGGACGTAAAGCGAGTAAAAGCCGCGGGCTTCAGCTTCCACTGCGAGATCATGGACCGGGATGGCCAGGTCCGTAGCGTGAAAGGTGATTCCGATCTTCATTTCAACCTCGGTCGATGCGCCTTTTTTCTCGAGCGTGTCCCCAGTCTACTGCATGACCGTATGCAGCCGAAGGGCCGCGGCAGCCTCTGCCGTAGGCGGCTAGTGTCTCGCCACTGCCTGAGTGGTATTCGTGGCCCCCGCAAGGTGAGGAGGAAAGTCAGCATGTTCGGCCTCGGGGAACTCGCCGATCCCGCAGCCCATTCGTCTGGCTCCGCCTCCGAACTTGATGCTCGGCAGGACCTCGGGTGGATCGTCGCGCTCTCACTCTTTGCCTGGGGGGTGCGTCTCGTCACTCTCTTTCGGACGTCCGTCATCGTGAATGACGGTCCGACCTTTTTGCGAATCACTCAGAACATGCTCGATGGGAATTGGGGGCTGGCCTTCTCCGCCCATCAGCACCCCGGCTACCCGCTGCTGACGGCTGGTTTGAGCGCTTGGGTTGGCGATCTGCTGACGGCTGCGCAGTGGGTTTCCCTCGTCGCGGGCAGTCTGGCGGTGGCGGCCCTCTACTGTTTTCTGATTCAAGCCTGGAATCGTCGTGTGGCTGTGCTCGGGGCTTTTCTCTTGGCCATCAATCCGTATGCGGCCCGTCTCTCAGCGGACGTTCAGAGCGACGCGCTCTATCTGTTTTTGTTTCTTTCGGCCATTGGTTTCATCTTTGGCGCACTTCGAACGCGTCGAAGCTCTCTGGCCTGGGCCGCTGGTCTTGTCGCGGGCTTAGCGTACGGGGTTCGTCCAGAGGGAGTGGGCGTCGTGATCGTCGGCATTGGCCTGGCTCTCACCGCGTGGCTACGGGGGACATGGTCGTTAGGGACGCTTCTTCGCTGGGTGATGGCTCTGACTCTGGGGGCCGCCGCCGTCATGGTGCCCTACTTGATCGTGCTGAGAGGCGTGACGGGTGGGATCACGCTTTCCCAGAAAAAGTCGGTCCTGAGTATGCTTGGTTGGGT
>JAQWNI010000096.1 GCA_029268645.1 Myxococcota bacterium | reverse complement strand
GTATGGAGGAGATTGGTGAAGAGTCGCTTCTTTCCAGTTCAACGGGATACGCGATCTTGCTTTCTGGTCTCACCACGATCGCCGGGTTTGCCAGTTTGATGACGGCGATCGTAGCCTTCTACCCGGGGCTTCTCTTCTATTTCGGAGATCCGGAAGCCGGCAAGACCGCGGCGGGCCTGCTCGGACTTTTGTGTGTGAGCTGGGCCTACGTGGCCGCCGGTGCATTCGCTTCTTCGGTGACTCGAAATCAGCTAGTGGCGTTTGTCCTGGCCCTAGTGCTCTTGCTCGTTTTGGGGCTGATGCTGCCCTTCTTGGTCGACGTGGCACTTTCGGGGGCGCCGGGGGCAGAGCAGAGCTGGTTGGCTGGATTGATGCGATGGATCGCGACTGGATACCACGTGGAAAGAATGCTGACGGGTGTGATCGATACGGCAGACCTCGTGTATTTCGCTGTAGTGATCGGGATCTTTCTGGTCCTCTCTAAAACGGTCGTGGAGTCGGCGAGATGGCGATGATCGATCCGGTGAGATCAAGGAGGGGCCGATGACAGGCTGGCCGGCTTTGCTTGGGGGGCTGGGCCTGGTTGCGGTCCTCTTTGGTTTGCTCTCAGCGGGGATCGCGCTCTTTCAACCCGTCACGGACCTCTCCTGGATCGGTTGGAATCTGGCAATCGGTGTTCTGCTTTTGGCGGCTTCCCTGCTATTCGGTTTTGATACTGTGCGCCAGCGCATTCAGAGTGGCGAAGCGCGTCGCGTGGGACGCTATGGCAGCAGCGCAGTTGTCTCGGCGGTCTCCTGGATCCTCATTCTTGGGATGCTGGGGTTCTTGGCCCAGCGGCGGAGTTTACGCTTTGACTGGAGTGAAGGTGATGTTAATACGTTGACCGAGCAGACCGCTGACTTGCTGGGTCGCCTGGATGCGGACACCGAGGTGACGGCGTTCTTTGCTAGGAGTGAAATTCCGGCAGTAGCTGCTCTACTTGACCTCTACGATTACCAAAGCGACCGGCTCGCTATTCGTTATGTCGATCCCAATGCAGCGCCGCTGCTGGTAGAGGAATTGGCGCTTGAGCCCGAGGCGCTCGCGCGGGGTCTCGTCAGAATCTCCCAAGCGAGCGGCGGGATGGTGGTGACGGACCTGACTGAATCTGGTCTGACCAACGGGCTCCTAAAACTGACGCGGGGACTGGAAAAGAAAATTTATTTCATCCGCGGACATGGGGAGCGAGCTATTGAGTCACTGGGCACCGAAGAAGGGGAGGCGGCTGAGGGAATGAGCCGCGCTGTGGATGCCCTGCGCAACGAAACGTATCAGGTGGAGTCCCTAGATCTATCGACCCGAGGTGAAATCCCACAGGATGCTGAAGCGGTTGTCGTGAGTGGTCCGACCCGCCCTTTCTTCGAGCATGAGTTGGCGGCGCTACGTGCTTACGCCGAAGAGGGTGGGGCTCTTTTTATCCTGGTCGACCCGCGGGCCAATACGAACCTCGGCGATCTTCTGGAGGGTTGGGGCGTTTACTTGGGGGACGATGTCGTCGTCGATCCCGTCCAGGCGATTTTCAACCAAGCGACCGTTCCTATGGCGGCCGAGTACGCCCCCGACCACCCGATCACCCAGTCACTGCGTCAGGCGACGGTTTATCCCATGGTGCGGAGTGTCGACGCGACTCAGGAAGGTTGGGAGGCACTCGTCCTGACCGGTCCGAGTTCGTGGGCGGAGCGAGATTTGGCGGGGTGGCAGGCCAGCGGCAGAGCGGAGTTTGGGGACGGGGACCTGGATGGGCCGGTTCCCATTGCGGTCGCGGGCAGCGTGTCGCGGATCGATCAGGCGGAAAACCGTTCCCCCGGCCGTGTGGTGGTTTTTGGCGATTCGGATTTTGTCTCGAATGAGTTCATCGAGGCCCAGTACAATCGAGACATATTCTTGAATAGCGCTAACTGGTTGCTTGGAGATATCGATCAGATCTCGATTCGTCCGCGCCTTTCCCGCGCCTCGCGCTTTGAAATGAATGCCGATCAATTCCGCGCAATCGTTTCGCTGTCCCTGTTCGTCTTGCCTGAAGGCATTGCGGTGGCAGGCGTCCTGGCTTGGTGGCTTCGCCGGGGTCGGGGCGGACGCTAACCGATGTCTCGACGGGCCTCGGCGTTTCTCTTTCTGGTGGCTCTGGTCTTGGCGGCTCTCGTCTATCGACTCGAATTCCAGACCCTCCCGGAGGACGACGCGCTTGGCTCTGGCCAGGAGGATCTCTTTCCCGAACTCGAAGCTCGGGATGTGGAATGGATCGAATTGACGACGACTGACGGTGATCGTTTGCGGGCAGACCGGACCCCACAGGGTTGGTTCATCGTTGGGCCCAATCCGGGACCGGCAGACTCGGTCGCGTTTGAAGCGGCTGGCAGTCAACTGACTTCGCTTCTCGTCGAGGGGCGAGTCCCGGCTCCGGTTCGTGCAGAGGATTTCGGCGTAGACGATTCGGTAGTCCCCCTTCGCTTCGGTGCGAAAGGGCGGACCCATGAATTGCGATTTGGCAAGGCCACTCCGGTCGGGGGGCATACCTACGTTCGAAGCGACAGCCAGTCGGATGTCGCCTGGGTGGCGACTTGGAGGGCGAACGCACTCCGAAAAAAAGAGCTCGGATGGCGAGACCGTCGCGTTTTAGACTTTGATCGGACCGCTGTCCAGAAAATCCGCGTTCAGTGGTCAGGAGGCGGGGCGACGATTTTGAGGCAAAGGGACGGGTGGCGATTGACGGACCCTCTGAGTGAACGCGCCGATGCTTCCGGGGTCGAGGGCTTGTTGACTCAGCTTTCTTTTGTGGAGGCCGACGGGTGGGTGGATGAAAGAGCGCGGGTTGATGTTGAGGCGGCCTTGAAAGACCCCTTCCTGGCTTTTGAACTCGAGACCGACGACGGAGAGCCTTCACGGTGGTTCGCGATCGCACCAAGGAAAGGCGAGCCAGAGTGGGTGGCTTCGGGTCAAGGGGGACGCCTCTTTTTGCTTTCGACGGACCGCGTGTCGGACTTACCAAGGCGCCTGTTTGATTTCAGGCATAAAGCGCTCGGTGAATTCGATCTGACCGCGGCCCGGGGGATCCAGTGGGTTCTGGCATCCGCCGAAGCGGCGGGGCAGGGCACTCGTTTTGAGGCGGACTGGCGGGACGGGCGCTGGAGGCCTCGCGATGAAAGGGTCGATCCGGTCAAGATTCGGCGCGCGGTTGAAGCCATCTCAAGCCTTCAGGCGTTGGGAATTGTGGCCGACGGGCTCGGGGCTCAAGAGCGCGAAGCCCTTGGGTTGGAGACAGGAAACCTTCGGGTTCGGGTCACCGGCGAGGGGGGGCGAATCTTGACCGAACTCGTATTTGGTCGAGTCGAGGTCGGTCAAGGTTGGTGGGTTTCTCCGGTGGGGTCTCCGACGGTGTATCGGGTTGACGAGGCCTTGGTTGAGTTTCTGCCGGTGGACGCAGCGGATTTTCAGGCTCGATTTGTTACCCCGCCGGCTGGGGAATCCATCTCAAACGACGTGTCTCCCGAAGGTTAGCTCCGGCCGCGAAGCCCCTCAGGCGAATGGAGCCCTCACCGCCCGGAGGGCGAGTGGGCTTGGTCTGCTTCTTCCAGTAAACGGACGGCTTCCTCGTGCCCCGCGGCTTGGGCTGCGTCTAGAGCGGTTCGACCGTCGATTGCTCGCAAATCTAGCCGCGCACCTTGGGCAATCAATTCCTCAAGGACGTCGCGGTTATCATTCTGCGCGGCCAGCATGATCGGGGTGGCCCGATGAATGGTCATCACATTCAGGACGGCCCCTCGTTCAATCAAAATACGGGCGACTTCGGCGTAGCCCGAAAATGAAACCGAATGAAGCGGAGTGAGTCCTTCAGCATTGCGGGCGTTAGGAGAAGCCCCGAGTTCGATGAGTTGTTGAACGGCCTCGGGCTGCTTCGTCATGACCAGCTCATGCAGGGCCGTATTGCCCTGGGCATTGATTTGGTTGGGATCGACACCTGCTTCAAGCAACACAGTCATCACTTCCGTATATCCCCCAGAGGCAGCATGGTGCAGCGCGGTGCGTCTGTCGGAATCGGTGGCCGAGGGGTTTGCACCGAGGCCGAGTAAATGCCGGACCAGTTCAGAGTCGCCGCGACTTGCGGCAATGAGCAGGGCGGTCCGCCCCTGGTTGTCTCGGGCCTCGGGGTTTGCATTTTGCTCGACGAGCCACTCTGCCATGTCGGCATGGCCGTTGTGGGACGCCACGAGCAAAGCGGTCAGTTCTTGATCTCCCGTCGCCTCAAGGTCGATGGGCTGATGGGCGTTAAGGTGCCGAGCGACTTCAACCGAGCCGCCCTGTGCGATCACGTGAAGGGGTCGCCAATGTCCCCGCTCTAATCGAGCTTCATCAGCGCCGTTTTCGATCAAGACGAGGGCGAGATCGGTGTGCCCCCGCTGCGCGGCAATGTAGAGCGGGGTGCGCCCCCCGTGGGCTACGGCATCGACTGGGGCACCGTGGGCGAGTAGCTTGCGGGCGGCTGCGGTCTCTCCCTTTTCCGCGGCGGCATGCAGAGGGGTCCAGCCGTCTGGCGTGCGGGTCCCGGCCGACGCCCCGGCCGCCAACAAAGCCTCAAGGGACGCAGTGTGACCTGCCCGGGCGGCGTGGTGAACAGCGGTCTGACCCGTGGCATCGCGTCCCTCCAGATCGCTTCCGCGCTCGAGCAGTGCGAGGAGGATGTCGGTCTCTCCCGACTTGGCTGCCAACGCGAGTGGGGGGAAGCCTGAGGTGCCCGCGGTGTCAAGATCCACCCCGGCCTCGATTTGCCGAAGAACCGTTTGTTGATCGCCCCTGACAAGGGCTTCGTCGATTCCCTGAAGTCGATCTGGCGGGTTGGGGCAGGCGGCGGCTATCAGCCCGGAACAAAGGCTTACTCCCAAGACCCAGGCTCGGCGGCTAAAGATCCTGTATGAGCGAGGGGCCGCTTCCATCATTGAGGAGCTCGCACCAAGTCCAAGATACCTTCATGAAGAGCACCGTTCGAGGCGACGACTTGAGAGCCGTCTCGAGGCGCAGGACCGCCGTCCGTTGCGCTGACTCGCCCACCCGCTTCCGCCACCATCAGGTTGCCGGCCGCAACATCCCAAGCGTTCAACTTCATTTCCCAGTAGGCATCGAGTCGACCGGAGGCGACGTAGCAGAGATCCAGAGCGGCACTTCCATCCCGCCGGAGTCCCCGGGTGGCTTTGAGAACTCGCCCAAATTCCTCGAGATTGTCGCTGGCACTGCGATGCACGTCGTAGGCAAAGCCGGTGGCCACGAGGGCCCGGCCGATCTCTTGCTCTTCCGAGACCCGAAGCTGTCGTGTTCCCAGCCATGCCCCGGCGCCGCGAACGGTTTGGAAGAGTTCGTCCAATAATGGATCGTAAATGACTCCGATGGCGGTTTGCTGGTGATGCTCAAGGCCGATTGAGACGCAGAAGCGGGGGAAGCCATGAGCAAAGTTTGTTGTTCCATCAAGAGGGTCGATGACCCATCGCCATTCGGCCTCGGGCCGATCATCTCCGCCGCCTTCCTCAGCGAGGATCGCATCATGGGGTCTTTGCTGGCGGATGCCCTCGATGATCAGAGCCTCGCAGGCGCGATCGACCTCGGTGACCAGATCAATGGGAGCACTCTTGGTTCGGATGTCGAGGGCTGTTTCGTAACGGGACCGTTGAATCTGACCCGCTTGGCGGGCCAGATCGACGGCCAAGTCATGGAGGGGGAGCCAGGTCGGTTCAATTTGGTCGCGGTTCATGCCCGGGCTCCTGTTGATCGATACGACATCTGTCGGTGGCTCACGCGGTGATGCGATAGAGCCGCCGCGCATTGGCGGTGGTGATTTCTGCGACTTCTTCAATGGAGCGTCCGTGAAGTTCGGCAATTTGCTCCCCCACGGTCCCAACCCAGGCGGGTTCGTTTCGCTGCCCGCGGTGGCCCTCGGGTGCCAAAAAAGGCGCGTCGGTTTCGATCATCAAGCGATCAAGCGGCAGGGCACGAGCGACTTCCCGTAGCGCGGTGCTGCGCTTGAAGGTCACGATGCCGGAGAAGGAAACCAAAAAGCCTTGATCGAGGGCTTTTTGCGCAAAGTCCAGTTGTCCCGTGTAGCAGTGCAACACCCCTTCGAGATCGCCTTGGCCCTCCACTTTCCAGATGTCGAGCATCTCGCCGTAGGCGTCAGGTTCGTCGCCTCGTACGTGAATCGAGACGGGCATTGCTTCCTCGCGAGCCAGAGCAACTTGGGCCGCGAAGGCATGGCGTTGGGCCGGAGCTTCCGAATTCATGTAGTGGTAGTCGAGGCCGCACTCGCCCAGTGCAACGACGCGCTCGTCCCGCAGCCAGGTTCGCAGGTTTTCGAGAAAATCATCCTGAAAGTCCGATGCCTCGTGAGGGTGCACGCCCACCGTGGCGTAGATGTCGGGCTCCTGGTGGGCGAGGGCGACGGCGGGTGCGTTGCCCTCAAGCCCGTAGCCGGACCCTATGGCGATCATGGTACGGAGGCCTGCCTCCCGAGCACGCTCGAGAACCGCCGAGCGATCCGAGTCATACCGATCGGCGGTGAGATGGCAATGACTATCAAACCAGCCCGTCATTTCGAATCTTCCGTGACTTCAATGCGGGGGAAAAGCGGCGGACCTTTGCGGGTCGGGAGTCCGGCCTCAAGGCCACCCCATCGCGTCAGCTCGGGCAGGAAAGCGCCCTCAAGAGCATTCCCGAGGCCCAGCCTTGAAAAAATTTCATGACTGGTTTGTGGGAGAAAGGCTGAGAGAAGGACCGCCGTGACTCGAAGAGACTCACAGCAGGTGTAGAGCGTTGTCGGGACCTGATCTGCGCGTTCGGGATCTTTTGCTGCTTTCCAGGGCTCGCGGAGCTCGAGGTATCGGTTGGTTGCGTCAATGAGGCCCATGATCGATTCCAGGGCGCGTTGGGGTCGGAGGCTGAGAACATGCTCGTCGACTTCCGAGGTCACGCGGGCAGCGGTTTCCTCGATGACCAGTTCGGCTTCTCCTGGGGCGCCGGCCCTTGGGACCAGGCCGTCTGCGAAGCGTCCAGTCATGTTGAGTGTTCGACTGACCAAGTTCCCGAGGTTGTTGGCCAAGTCCGCGTTGATCCGAGCGATGAGAAGCGGCTCACTGAAGCTCGAATCTTGACCAAAGACCATTTCCCGGAGCAGGAAGTAGCGAAATGCCTCGAAGCCGTAGCGCTCATCCATGACCTGGGGAGAAACCAGATTCCCAAGGCTTTTCGAGACTTTGCGGTTATCAAGGTTCCAAAACCCATGAACATTGAGATGCCGCGGCAAGGGCGCGCCGATGGCGTGCAGCATGCAGGGCCAGAAAACGCCGTGGGGCTTCAGAATGTCTTTGCCGATGATGTGTTCCGAGACCGGCCAGAAGGTTTCGAATTCGCTCCCATCGGGATAGCCCACTCCGGTGAGATAGTTAATTAAAGCGTCGAACCAGACGTAGCAGACGTATCGGTTGTCGAAGGGGAGTTCGATGCCCCAATCCAGCCTCTCCTTGGGGCGAGAAATGCAAAGTTCTCCCCCGAGCCCACTCTCCTCGGAGAGCATGGCGAGGACTTCGTTGCGATAGTGCTCGGGCCGAATAAAATCGGGATGAGCTTCGATGGTTTCGGCCAACCAAGAAAAATGAGCGCCCATATTGAAGAAATAGTTCGATTCGCTGCGGCTCTCCGGAGCCCGCTCGTGATCGCGACAGAGGCCGTCGACCATGTCTCGGTCGGTGAGGAATCGCTCGCAACCGACGCAATACAGACCCTCGTACTCCTTGAATTCGATTTCTCCGGCGTCGTAGACTTTTTGAAGAATACTCTGAACGACGAGCCGGTGATCCGGGTCGGTGGTCCGGATGAAGCGGTCATAGTCGATGCCCAATTGGTCCCACGTTTTTTTGAAGAGCTGGGCATATTCCGTGGCCACGGCGTCGGGAGTGGTTCCTCTTTCTTGAGCGACCTCAAGAATCTTATCGCCATGCTCATCGGTTCCCGTCAGCATGAAGCATGTTTCGCCTTTGAGACGGTGGTACCGCGCGAGCATATCGGCCACGACGGTCGTGTAAGTGTGGCCGATGTGAGGCTCGGCGTTCACGTAATAGATCGGGGTAGTGACGTAGAAAGCTTCGCTCACGAACGGATAGCTCCTCGGATGGCAAATAGGCCGCGTTCCGCCACCATGCGGGGCTGCGCATTTCGGGTGGCAAGATCGCGTCGGCATTCCCCGAGCGTGGCAAAAGCGTCCAGCTCGCGGTTGAGATCTTTCCTTCCTTCTCGGGCGGCCAGGGTGATGCGTTCGCGCAGCCACAGCTGCCCAACATCGAGCAGGTGCTCGACCCCCGTAGCGGCCTGCGCGCGGCCACCGCGATATTTTTCTGCCCAGCCAATGAGCTCGGGGAGACGGAGCCGGCTAATTCCGTCGAGTTGAGCGACCAACTCGGCGACGGCTTTATCCGTCGAGGCATCTCGGAGCAGGACGACTTCTTCGGCGGGAAAGGCGACCCGGATGCATCGCGAGCGAATCGTGGTGAGAAGGCTTCCGGGAGAGGGCGCCACCAGGATGAAAGTGGTGTCTGTCGGGGGTTCTTCGAGGATGCGGAGTAGGCCATTGGCCGCTTCGACATTGAGCCACTCGGCATCGTGAATTACGGCGACTCGCGCCCCACCTTCGACACTCGGGCGTCGCACCGCCCGCTCGATGGCGCGAACTTGTTGGACTGTGACACGCGTCTTGTCCACGGCACGTTCAGTCCAGTACAGATCGGCGTGCTCACCGATGTGGCGGTAAGCCGGACCGCCTTTGTCGATGCCTTCGATGGCCACCTCTTCGACGGGAGCGCCGGCGCGTCGGCAGGCCGGACAAGCCTCGCAGGGGCCGTGCGCTGTGGCCCGTTGCGCGCAGGCGATGGCGCGCGCGAACCAGAGAGCGGTCTCGCGCGGTTTTTCTCCGGCACCCGAAATCAGGTAGGCCGAGTGAATACGACCGCTGGCCAATGAGTTTTCGAGCAGCGTCACGGGATTCTGATGCAGCGCCGTCATGGCGGCGCAACGTAGCAGCCGACCCGTCTCTCGGCGCGCAGTGGACACCGCGGTTGAGCTGATTGCGACCCGGGGGGCGCTCGAGGCGCGCTGGGCGTGCTTTTTGAGGATTTGAGCCAGCGGATGGGCGATCCGGGCTCAAGGGTTCTCGCCGGTGGCCGAATCGTGAGAAGGGCCTTGGCCGAGAGGCCGGCGCTCGTCGACCGGGCGCGGCTCTGTGGGCCAACCCGCAGTTTTGTAATCCGCACCCGGCGGAGTGCCCATTCATTCAAGCGCATTCGCGAGGAGAGGAGCCAGCATGGCGATCAGTGGTTTTGGACGAGGAAAAGCCGGCGAAGGAATCAGCGAGGGGTCATCGAGTCATCGATCATCGACGTCTGGTAGCGGGTTCGGTGGCTTGAGCGCGTTCATCGACCAGGGCTCCGAGTTCGAAGGGAAACTTTCGTTCAAGGACACCGTCCGGATCGACGGTTCGTTTCGTGGGGAGATCAGCAGTCAGAATACGCTGGTTGTCGGCGAATCGGGTCAAATCGAGGCCTCGATTCGGTCCACGGTGGTGGTCGTCAGCGGTTCCGTTATTGGCGACATCGAAGCGACTGAGCAGGTCACGCTTCACAAGACGGCGAGGGTCGAGGGCAACCTTTCGACTCCGTCGGTGGTGATCGAGGAAGGGGCGGTCTTTAACGGCCACCTCGCCATGAAGGCAGCTTCCGAGTCGGCTGTGAGACAGGTCGTTGCTCGGGAGGAGCCGTCCGGCGACTCGAAGCCGCGGACTCAACAGGGCTCAGGCTCATCGGCCTGAGGGAGTCCGTTGCTTTATCCCAGTGAAGGGCCGGCTTCCCTAGAAGCCGGCCCTTTTTCTGTTTCTGTTTCGGTCAGGACAGATTTGGTGAATCTGGTTTGAGGCGTGTGGCTTCCCGCGGTAAAATTTCCAATCAGCTTCGCTCTGGGTCCGGAGCGGCTGGTGGCCGAACGAGACTGACTCGGCTTCGTTTGCGTTGAGAGACCGCCTCATTATTTAGCTGGGAGTTTTTTTTGAAGGTTCGCGTG
>JAQWNI010000095.1 GCA_029268645.1 Myxococcota bacterium | reverse complement strand
GCCCGCTTTGGGGAAGCCCGGCGGTCGATCGGTTTCGGGATTCCACAGGAAGTACTCCTGCTCGAAACCAAACCAGAAATCGTCGTCGTCATCCTCGATGGTGGCTCGGCCGTTGGACTCATGAGGCGTTCCATCGGCGTTTAGGACTTCGGTCATGACGAGGAAAGCGCTGCTGCGGCCCGGATCGGGAAAGATCGCGACCGGCTTCAGAAGACAATCTGAATCACTCCCGTCCGCTTGCTCGGTCGAGCTGCCATCGAACGACCACATCGGGGCGTCCTCAAGCTTGCCCGAAAAATCTTCGACAACCTGGGTTTTACTACGAAGGCTCTGCGTGGGCTTATACCCATCGAGCCAGATGTACTCGAGCTTGTGCTTCATGGTCTTCCTATCGCTCCTGTGGGGGGTTCAAAGATGGCGAGGTCTTTCAAAAACCGTTCATCTTATTGGGTTGACGAAATGGGACAAAACCGAGGTCGAGAGGGCGGTCAAACCGCGTCAGGTCCACGCTCTCCAGTTCGGATACGAATCACTTCTTCAAGTGGGGTGACAAAAATCTTGCCGTCGCCAATGCGCTCGGTGCGGGCCGCGCTGGCCATCGCTTCCACAACCGCTTCGACCTGTTCTTGCGAGACCACGACTTCCAGCTTGATCTTGGGCAGAAAGTCGACCACGTACTCGGCCCCGCGGTAGAGCTCAGTGTGGCCTTTTTGCCGACCGAAACCCTTGACCTCGGACACCGTCATGCCCTGCACGCCGATTTTCTGAAGGGCCCCTTTGACCTCGTCGAGCTTGAAGGGCTTGATGATCGCTTCGATTTTGTTCATCGATCCTGATTTCTTCCAAAAAGTCCGGCTCAGGGGGGTGCTCCCCGCCCCGTCCGGACCCTGATCGACTCCAAATGGAGTGCTGGGTCTATGTGCGCCGCGCTTTGCGACGCTGCCCCGAAGCCCCTTTTCTAAGGACCTCGCGACTTTCGTCGTAGAGAGCTGCAGGAATCGCGCCAGACTAGCCCGCTTGGCCCAGTCGGAATAGACCCTTCCAGGTTTGCCCTCAGAGGTTTTCTCTGCGTGGGATCGGCCCAAGCGTGCCAAACTCTGCACACATTGTAGGCAGGCCTGCCCAGCAATGGGGCAGGACCTGAGCCAGTCGCGGGCCTTAACGAAAAGCCCCGGGGATGAGGCGGTCCCAAGGTGCCCCTGGATGGCCCTCTGTGCGAAAGGCCGCCCAACTGAAGTGCAGGGCTGTCTGGCACGCTTCCTGCTCTTTCGATTCGGAGATTCGGTGGTTTTGAGTGACCTCTGACCCGTCCGAGAACGCGGCAACCGGGCCGCGGACGGGAGGGAGCCTACTGAACCGAATCCGAGGACCCACGCCGCCCGGACCCGAGAACGGATCAGAACCTTGACGACATCTGCCCATTCCTTCGAAACCCCCAATGTTGAGCCCGCTGGGAGCCTTAAGAACCCACCGGCGACTGCGGAGGATTTCAGACGCTTCCTTCGCCACACCCAGTCCTTGGCCGAAGAGGGCCAAGACCTGACCAGCTTGCGGGCATGGCTCGACTTGGCCGAGGCCTGGCGAATCACCCAGGCCCTGCGCGACTGCAATGGCAACCGATCCGCGGCGGCCCGACTGCTCGGCATTGGCCGACGCACCCTCTACGCCAAAATGGACAAGCTCGGCATCGAGCCGAGCTGGCGCATTTAGTTCCGCACGCCCTCAACCCTTCCCCGCCGAGAGAACCACCACCCGGCCCCCGCCCCCCGGCGGCGGGCCCCAAAAAACAAGGGCGCATCCCCGCAATGGGTGATGCGCCCTTTGTTTTGGCGAAGCGAAGCTTGGCTCCGCGCCCCAACGGCCTCCGGGTGCAGAGGGTGCGCCCCAAGGCGCACCCCCCTTACCCAGGGACATGGGTTCCCGCGTTAGAACTCGTACAGGAGCTGCGCGATGGCCGCGACCTGGTCGTTCTGACAAGCGACACCGGCGCAGTCGCCGTTAGCACTCAGCGCACGAATCGGGAAGGCCGCGCTGTCCTCGTGGTCCCAGCGCACTTCGGCCTTCAGGGTCAGGCCGTCGGTCAGCTGGTGATCGACAGTGCCGGTCACCGTCACGATGTTGCCTGCAGCAGACGTCGATGTGCTGGGTCGGAAAACAAACTGGTCGTCTTGGTCGTTGATGTATTCAACGCGAGCGGCAATGCCCGTGGAATCAATAATCCCCAAGCGAGCACCGACGGCCAGAGCATGCGCGCCCCCCGTGTTGCCCGAGAAGTCTTCCGACCAGACGTAGTCATAGTTGATATACGCGGAAAGGTTTTCGAGCGGATCGATCCAAAGGATCACGTCCGCGATACCCCGGTTCTTGCTTTGGTCCGTGGGATCACCCGACGGGCCCCCCCAGTTCACGCCAAAGGATGCGCCCCATTTTTCGGCCCCATACGAGACCTTGGAGGTGACGCCCTTGCCGCTGTTCACATCGGTGCCTACTCCCGCAACCGGCTCATTGAGGGCACCCATCTGGACCGTGAAGTTGCCGATCGGAACCGTGACAAGCACACCGGTATTGGTTACCGGCTGCATGCTCCAGGTCGCGCCGCGGGTGATGTTCCAGTTGGCGTTCTGCTGCTCGACTTCCCAGCCGATGATGGTCGGCATGATACCGGCATCGATCTGCACGCCGTTAAACAGCGGCGCCAGGTAGCTCACATAGGCAGAGTAGATCCCAACATTCGGAGCAATGCTGATGCCACCCGTACCCGAAAGGTTGCCGCGGTAACCATCCGTCTGGGTCAACGCACCGGCCTGCAGGTCCATGTGGAAGCCCCCGCGGCTCTCTTCCGTCGGGGCCTTATCGATTGAGATCCAGGCTTGGTCAAGTTGGAAGGTGTTGCTGGACCAGTCATAGCCGTAGTTGAGGTTCGTGGGAGTATTGAGGCCGCCACTGCCCGCGAAGTTGTAGTTGTAGGAAGCCGCCACCCAGGCGCTCATGTCCACGCCTTCGATGAATTTCGACAGGGCGGAGACATCTTCGCGTTCTTCGAGACCGGAAGTCTCGATCAGAGCGGTCTGCTCTTTGACGGTGGCTTGGGCTTCGGTGAGTTCGTCGTTCTGGGCCTGGAGCTGATCCTCCATGGCCTCCATGCGCTGCTTCATGTCGGCGATCTCGGCTTCGAGATCGGCGGCGGTCGCGAACGGCACGGCGAGCAATATGCTCGCGGCCGCGATCACAACGGAAATACAAATGGATCGCATTTTGGTTCTCCCTGGGTGAACTGCTCCATCAAGAGCAGGTTTCTTCTGGAAAAGCCCAGACTGTTGGCCGCCGGCTTGTTCCTCACCCTTGAGGAACGCGCTGGAGACCGCCTAGATTCCCGCCGCCCTCGTCGGATCCATCGATCCGATTTCGGTTGAAGGGAACAAAACATTGTCTTTGGGGGTCCAGAAGGGTCCATCCAGGGGGGCGCAGAATGCGCTCAGGACGGTCCCCGTGCTGCTGCAGGGGGTGGTGCGAGGGATGCCCGATCGGAATCGAGCAGAACCATGGGGAGAATCGAAAACGAGACCCGGGCGTTCGGCCTGGGTGGCTTCGCTTTCGCAAGGGCTCATCGAGTCTTGATGTTGGCTGGACAACGATTCACTTCTCCACAAGGGACATGACACTTCAAAGGGACACAGGGGGTCGAGCTGTTTTTGAACTGCGTGTTCCTTTTCCGTGATGCCGGTCGGGTTTCCTGGAAGGACCGACCAACCTCTGTCGCCTATTACCTTGACGCATCCCGAGACGACTGAAAAGGGGGAAAGAGCCTCTTCTCGATTGCGAATGCGTTCGCACTTTTGATCCATTGCGAACCAAGGCGGAATGTAACGTGCAACGCAATCGCCTTAGGGAGCAGAAAGCTTGTGTAGCCCGATGCACACTGTGCGGTCCGTAGCGCACCCACGGTCTCGTGAATTGTTTTGTGTTGTCGGGGGATTAGCGAGGGCAGCCGGTTTAGACCGGCGGGGGGTGAGAATTCAGGTGCACACCTTTACCCCTGTGCCATTAGCTGCGCAGTCGCCCCGGGCACCGAGGCTTTAAGCGCCCAGTCGGTAGGTCTGAATCCATTGGACTGTGCGTTCGCAAAAGTCCAATTCATCCCTTTCCCAGGCCTCCATGAGCCGATCGAGATCCACTCCACGGTCGAGATCGAAGCTGCCTTCGAGGCGCTGGACCCGAAGGCCGAGCCGCTCAGCATTCGCCAAGGTCTCTTCCAAAACCGATGAACGGCTCATTGGGTGATCAAAAACCGCAGACCAAGACCCTCGCATGCCCACCAGCCCATAGCCCCCATCCAGGTCGGGTGAGACCACTAGGTCGGCCTCTTCCAGAGCCTCCAAAGCCGAGTCCAGAATGGCTCTAGACAGCGCTGGGTTGTCACTCCCTCGAAGCAGAACCTTGGATGCACCCGTGGCGCGGGCCTCATCGAGGGCCCAGGCCATGCGTTCAGAAAGTGCCGCACCGCGCTGCGCCACGATGCGAAAACTTGGCGGCGCTTGACTCGCCAACTCAAGTTGGGCGCCAGGGGGGTGGACGCAGAGCACTGCATCGAGCCCCGACTCCAGAGCAAAACATTCCGTTGCCGCGAGGACATCGGCCAGCATGGCCGCATAAAGTTCCGCGGCCTGATGGGGGTCCAGGGGAGGGCACATTCGCGTCTTGACCCGACCCGGATGGGGGGATTTGGCCAAAACGGCTACGACGTCGCGGGGTCCCTCACGCCAATTCGAGGCCTGGGGCATGCGAATTCACGCCTCCTGTTTGTCGGCGGCGTCTAACTGAGGGCGGGGGGCCGCGAGGGCGGGGGGGCCGTAAAGCGCCTCGGATCGAGCGTCCTGCAGGCTCTTCCACTCGTCGAAACGAAGCTCCACCGCGTCGTACTCCGCTTCGGTGTCGACGTCGATCGCGCAACCTCCGGCTTCCGTGATGACAAAATGAAAGCGTGTGTCGAGAACCCGGCTGATGACGCTTTCGTTGCGGGCGAGCGTGACCCCCGACCGCAGCCAAGCGGCGAGTCGCCTTAGCTTCCAGCGATCGGCCCATCCTGCTCCATGCATCAAGAGGTACAAAAGTACGATCCAGGGACCCGCGGCCCGGGAAAAAAAGAGCTTCCAGGCCAGAACCGCCATGTTTCCAAATTTTTTCTGATGGCGGTGTTCGTACATGTCCTCGATACGATCGCGCTTTCCCAGGCGTGCGGGACGGGCCAGATGTAGATTGTTCTGGCGCAGTCGGCCTTCTCGCAAATTGAAGAAGGCCACATCAATCCCTGGGGCTCCGGGTGAGGCCGGCTTGAAACCCTCCAATGCCGCGGCCGGGGCTAGGCCCAAGGCGTAGTCGCAATCGGGTATCGCGAGCCCCTGGCGGATGAACGCCGAGAGCTCCTGGGAGGTCGCAAAGGGAAGGTCTCCAGAGAGGTAAAGGATCGCTTGGTCAACCTCGTCTCCGACGGGGTCGCGACCTTTTTCGAGGTCACGAGAAAGCGTGCGGCGGTAGGTCTCCCACGCATTCTCGAGAAGGTTTCGACCCTGCTCAACGAGGAACAGCGGCTTCGAGAGACCCCCTCGCACCTCATCATTGAATATTTCCTCAAGCCGCGCCCGGCGGCCGACGACCCAAACCTCCGACACTTCCGGAACCGACTGCAGGGTGGAAACAAGCCGAACCACCATCGGTCGGCCTGCCACGGGGAGAAAGACTTTGTTCTCCCCGTAGACCGCTTTAGCCGCCCGGCCGTCGCCAGCGGTCACAATGGCAGGAATGGCCACCCGGCTAGCCGTCCTCTTCCTCAAGAAGAAAGATCACTTGAAGCGTCACCAAAAACTCGGTGATGCGGCCCTCCTCCACCTTCGCTTTCTCATCGATCACCTTGAGCCCCGTAATGCCACGGAGGGTCTGCCGGGCCCGCTCAAAACCCAGTTCAGCCGCATGCTGCCAGCTTTCCGTGGAAGCTGAGGTGATCGTTGAAACAGATGCGATCGCCATGTCTTCGGAACTCCTTGCAACCCACTACCAGCGCTGTTCGAGCCGAGGTGCCACATCGAAAACCAGCCGAAGGCGAACACGGTACTCGACAATCCGATCATCCTGAACGTGACAGGATTTCTCCAAGACCTCAATGCCGGTAATGCCCCGCAAAGTCGTTTGGGCCCGCGACACCACCGAGCGCGCCGCCATTTCGAAACTCTCCGTCGAAGAACCGATCAGTTCGCTGACCTTGCTCACCCACATTCGATTGGGCCCTCCTCGCAGACGCAGCCCGCGAAACGCCCGCCGCAGCCGACGGGGTCACCCCCACGGTCTTTCTGCTCGCTAACCACCATAGCGCGACCCCCTGCAGCCCCCACCCGGGAGGCGAGTTAGGCTCCTCGCCCTCGACGCTGGAGAACAAAACCCAGCAGCTCAAGGGGACTTTTCACCGACTCGTGTTTTCATCTGGACTCAAAAGAATCCAATCTCTCTTGGAGATCCTCGCCTTTTCGGGCCTGTGGACCGCCCTCGCGGCGGGCGCCCTCACTTGGGCGGGGGGAGTCTTCCTGAGTCCACCCGGGGGCCCCCCTCAGTTGGCGGCCGCGAGTGGTCTGGCCTTTGCGGGAACGCTGGTGGTGTACTCCGTCGATCGCCTGCGCGACGTCGACAGGGATCATGAAACCTCTCCCAAGCGAAGTGCCTTCGTGCGCAAGCATCGGACAATCCTGTTCGGAATTTCGGCCGCCGGCCTTCTGCTCGCCCTCCTGACAGCCCTTGCTCTACCGCCTTCAATCTCGTTCCTCTGCGCCGCCATCGGCGCCACGGGACTGCTGCACCGGCGCCTAAAAAATCGCTCGAAGCGCGCTTGGCTGTATGTGGCTGGCGCATGGACTGGTGTTTCAGCGGGCTTGCCGACTCTGCTGCTCCACGACGATCAAGGGTCGTTGATCCGAGTGGTCACCCTGGGCCTCTGCCTGATCCTGGCGCTCGGGTCCAACGCACTCGCCTCCGAGCAGCGGGGCGTTGTCTACAACGCTCAAGCCGCTTCGGCCCTTCGCCGATCACGCCGCTGGGCGACCGCCGCCATCGGAGTGCCCCTTCTGCTGCCCGGCCCAGCGGGGATGGCCACAATCGGGGCCAGCGTCTGGCTGGCCGCCGTTTTTTTTCGGCCCAGCGAGCGCTACGGCCTTATCGCACTAGACGGCGCGCTACTCGTGGGCGCCACCCTGGCCGTCGCCGCGATGTAAGGATCTCGCACGCCATCAGATCCCTTGAACGCAGACGTCAAGTTGGTGGAGCCGAGCGGGATCGAACCGCCGACCTTCGCGTTGCGAACGCGACGCTCTCCCAGCTGAGCTACGGCCCCACAAAAGACCGCGCGCGGACTCTGGGTGTTTGCCCGGCACGCTGTGAACAACCCTGAAACGGTACGACGGCCCTCATCGACCGTCAAGGAAGCCCCCTCCGGAAGTCCGAAAACGAGTCGATCGGGGTTTACTTCGAGGTCGGATCGACGCACGCTTGACCGAGATGGAAATCGACGTTCAACGCATTCTTGTCCCGGTGGACTTTTCCAAGCACGCGGAGGCCGTCGTCGCTTGGGCGGCGCACCTCGCCGAAGAGCATGGAAGCGAAATCGTGCTGCTCCATGTCTACCATCTCCCGGTGGAGTTCCAGCAAATGGAAGGCGCCTATTTGCCGGGCGACTTCTGGAACTCGGTCAAGGATGATGCCAAGCAGCAGCTCGAAAGCCTGGGCAATCGGCTGCGGGCCCAGGGCCTCCGCGTCACCGAGATCACGCGGGAAGGCTACCCCGCCACGGTGATCGAAGAGGAAGTCGAGCGGCGAAAAGCCGACATGATCGTGATCGGCTCACGCGGCCGGACAGGGCTCAAGCATATGCTTCTCGGGAGTATCGCCGAGCGAGTGGTTCAGAAGGCTCCGTGCCCTGTGCTCACCGTCAAGGCCCACGAAGACTGATCGTTCGTCGCGACTCGCGCGCGCCTTCTGAAGAAACTCAGGAAAGTGTCTGCCCAGTCGCGCGCCCGCGCATCTTCGATGCGCGAACGCACGATCGGCAGGGTCTTTGGATCTAAACCGTTTCGAAGAAGTAGGTCATTCGAACGCCGAGAGCTGTCGCAAGCTTGTGGAGCGTCGACATGGACGCCGCACTTTTGCCGAGCTCGATCTGAGAGATCAAGCTGACCGAAAGCCCGGTTCGATTAGCCAACTGCTTCAGGGTCAAAGGCTCGGCGTGACGCCGCTCCCGAATTCGCTTGCCTACTTCGAGATTCAGCCGAGTTTCCAAATCGATCATCAGACCCTTGGTCCGGACGGCCTCTTGCAAAACGGCGCGCAGTTCCTCTTCATCCAAAGGTTTCTGCAGGTAATGAAATGCCTGGTGCTTCATGGTGGTGACGGCCATCTCCACCGATGCCAGTTCCGTCGTCGCAATGACACAGAGATCGTCGTCGATGGATCGGATCGTCTGCAGCGCATCGATTCCCCCTTGATGACCAGGAGAAACATCGAGAATGACGAGCTGGTAGCGGTTCGTTCTCACCAGATCCCCGGCGCGAGTCGTCTCCGTCGTCGCGTCGACCTCGTAGCCGTCCTGGGTGAGAATCTGTTTGAGTTGGGCAATCGTCGATTCGTCGCGGTCGATTACCAGAATATTCAGACGCTGATCGTTGCTCATGCTAAGTCCCCTTCATTCGACGGCCACCCCAGCGACCGCCAAGCCCGGTATGGGCCCCATGTTCCGATGACGCAGTTCCTCGCCACGGCTGGCACCCCCCATCGGAGCCCTCCACCGTGAAATCGGACTTGCGTGTCCATGAGGGCTTCTTCGGTATTTGTGCGGCCGTCCATGAGGACTGAATTCGCCAAATCCCGGATTTGTGAAGGAATGTGGGACCGCCACTACAGGGCTAAATCCGGGCATCGCTTGGGGGCAGGCAATATCCCGTGGGGGATCCCCTAACGGCTCGGAAAAGCGGGGTCCGCATCTGGGGAGAAGAGCCATTCCTGCGTGAAAGCAGCACCCGGAGCGTTCACCCGCTCCGCGCCCACCACCTCGAGACGAGCCGGGGCGCGGTCCTTCTGCTCGATGCTGATCCAGGACGGCACGCTCAGCTGATCGAACTGGGCGAGGGGGCCGAGACGAATCTCGACCCCGCGGCCATCCGCGTATCCACGCACTTCGTAGCGGCCGGTTTCGACCCAGACCCGGGCCGGAGTCATCGGGTCGCCTTTTTCAAGAGCTTGCGCATCCAAATCGGTTTCGGCTTCGCCGCGCCCGCCGTCCGTGGGGACGGATCGCCGCGCGCGGCTCGCCGCCCAGGCATCGAGGCCTCGCAGTGGCGGCGGGGTCGGGCGCTCGATCGCCTGGCTCGGGTCGCCAATCAGGAGGCAATCGGCCTCGCCGCAAGGCGTTAAACCCCAGGACTCGACATCCACAGAAAGGGTCTCCAACATGCTCTGAACCACCGAACCGCTCCGAGCCTGGAGTAGAAACAGAGGCGGGAGAAAAATCCGGGGATCCTCGACGGCCTGACCGTTGCGCGACACCGTTAAGGTGTCGCCCTGAAGAAGGTGACGCTCGAGTAGACCGCCAGCGCCCCGCAGTTCGATGCGGGCCAAGCCCGACGGATGGCTAATCAATTCGGCGGTGGCCACCCCGGGCCGGTCACCGATCTGAAGTCGGAGCGTCATCTGGAAGGCACCGTCTCGGCCGTCGGCCTTGTTGGCCGCTGCCATCGCGCGATAAATGCGCTCAGGGCTGGGCAGATAGGCCCAGACCGAACCCGCCGCACCAAGGGCCAGCAGAACGAGAAGCACGAAAGCGCTTCGCAAGCGCAAAGAGCTTCCCTTCGGGCTCTCGCTCTGAGCCCTCACCCCCGCTGACCGGCCAGACGCGAAGCTGCGGAATACAGGGCTCGGTCGCCCAACTCAGACTCGATCCGCAGGAGCTGGTTGTACTTACACACGCGGTCTGTACGACACAGAGAGCCGGTCTTGATTTGGCCCGCCCCGGTGCCCACAGCCAAGTCAGCGATCGTGGTATCCTCAGTTTCGCCCGAGCGATGCGAGATCACGGTGCCGAAGCCGGCTTGTCGGGCCATCGAGATCGCTTCCAGAGTCTCCGTCAGGGTCCCAATTTGGTTGACCTTCACCAAAATCGCGTTGGCCGCGTGCTCATCGATCCCTCGTTGCAAAATCGCGGGATTCGTGACGAAGAGGTCGTCCCCCACAATTTGGACCCGATCTCCGATCGCCTCGGTCAACTGACTCCAGCCCGCCCAGTCACCTTCCGCCAAACCATCCTCGATCGAAACGATGGGATACCGGTCGGACCACTCTTTCCAGAAGTCGACCATTTCATCGGTGTCCAGGACGCGTCCCTCACCCGTCAGGTGATAGCGACCGTCTCGATAAATCTCGCTGGCCGCCGGATCGAGGGCGATGGAAATCTGATCGCCCGGCGAGTAGCCCGCCTTCTCGATGGCAAAGAGCAAGAGTTCCACGGCCTCGTCGTTGCTCTTCAGGTCCGGAGCAAAGCCACCCTCATCGCCAACGGAAGTCGCGTACCCCTTTTCAGAGAGAACACCTCTCAAGGTATGAAAGATTTCCACCCCCCAGCGCAGGGCATCGGCAAAACTCGGAGCGCCGAGCGGATAAAGCATGAACTCTTGGAGGTCAACATTATTGTCCGCATGCGCCCCCCCATTGAGCACGTTCATCATCGGCGCAGGCAGCAGGTTGACCGCATCTCCGCCTAGAAACCGATAGAGGGGTCGGTCTTGCGCTTGGGCCGCGGCGTGAGCGGCGGCCAAAGATACGCCGAGAAGCGCATTTGCGCCGAGCCGCGCCTTGGTGTCTGTACCGTCGAGGTCGAGCAAATGGCGATCGAGTTCGGCCTGCTCGTCCAATCCGCCCAATGGCAATCCAGCGATCGCTTGGGCGATCTCACCGTTGACGAACCCGATCGCCTTGGAAACGCCTTTTCCGCGATAGCGGTTCGGATCGTCATCGCGAAGCTCAAGTGCCTCGCGGGATCCGGTCGACGCTCCGGAGGGAACCGCGGCGCGTCCCATCACGCCTTGGCGCGTCCAGACGTCGACCTCGACCGTCGGGTTGCCTCGGGAATCCAAAATTTCGCGTCCAAGAACGCGGTCGATAACGATGTCGCCCACTGCTTGTCTCTCCGATTTCGTTGATCGCGGGGCGCTTGAAACTAGCAGAGCGGGCAGACCGCGCGGGCCGCGAGAGGGGTCAGGCGCGAAAGCGGGGGACCACCACGGGACTCCCATCCGGGGCCTCAAGAATGTGCACATCAACGCCGAAGCCCGCCGCAACACCCTCTCGAGAGAGCACTTCGCGGGGCAAACCATCCGCCACCACTCGCCCTCCGGCCAGAACGGCGATCCGGTCACAAACCCGCGCCGCGAGAGAAAAATCATGGGAGACCACAATCGCCGCTCCCCCGTTCGCTGCGAAACGGCGGACGACCTCCAACACATCCATTCGGTGGCGGAGATCGAGAAAGGCAGTTGGCTCGTCCAATAAAAGACAAGCCGGGCGCTGCGCGAGCGCCCGGGCAAAGAGAACGAGCTGTCGCTCTCCTCCCGAGAGCTCATCGATGGGGCGGTCAGCGAGCGACAACACGCCGACTTCGGCCATGGCAGCGCGAGCAATCTCGAGATCTTCGGCGGTTTCAAAACCGAGGCTGCGCTGGTGAGGAATCCGTCCCATCAAAACGACTTCTCCGGCGCGAAAGGGAAAAGGAACATGAACATCCTGAGGCACCGTGGCCAGGCTTCGCGCCAATTCACGACGAGACACGGAGTCGATCGGTCGGCCGTCTAAACGGACGCTCCCTCTGGAGGGCGTCCACTGACGGGTCGCCATGCGGATCAGGCTAGTTTTACCCGCTCCATTGCGACCCAATAAACCCAGAACTTCCCCGGGTCTCACCACAAGCGAAACCCCTCGCAGCACTTCCTGACCGCCGAGATTCAGGGCCACATCCTCAAAGGCCAGCAGCGGTTTGGCCGTCATCGACCCTGGACCTCCGAGGGAGCAGCCGAACCCAGCGTCCGGCCCCGGTCACTCCGAAGCAAGTACAGAAAAAGAGGCCCGCCCAACAAGGACGTCACGGCGCCCACGGGTAACTCTCGGCCGCCGAGGAGAGTACGCGCAATGGTGTCGCAGAGAATAAGAAACGCAGCGCCCCCCAAAGCGGCCGCCGGAAGCAACAAGCGATGATCCGGTCCAAGGACTAGGCGAAGCAAATGAGGAATGATGAGGCCCACAAATCCCACTAAGCCAGCAACCGAGACCGCAGCCCCAACCATCAAGGACGTGGCCAGCACGAGAACGCGTCGAGCACGTTCCGTAGCGATGCCGAGCTGCTCAGCGGTCTCTTCTCCGAGAGCCAGTGCGTTAAGGCCCCGCGCGAGAGGCATCGCGCAGCCTAGACCGAGCACCAGAAAAGTCATCAGCCAAGGCCACAGGTCAATCCGCGCCGAAGAAAGGTTGCCGATCAACCAAACGAAGATCCGGCCGCTCTCAAGCATGCCGGCCAGGGAAGCCATGAACACGATCGCAGCCGACGCGAAGGAGTTGAACACAACGCCCGTCAGCAACAGTCCCGTCGCCGACACCCTCTGACTCCGGCCGGCGATCACGTAGAGAAGAAAAGTCGTAATCAAACAGCCCACAAAAGCCGCGATGGGCACCGAACCGTATCCGAGGCCCAAAGAAGCCCCAAGCGAAAGAACCAGAATCCCGCCGAGAGCCGCCCCGCCGGAGACACCCAAAATGAAAGGGTCCGCCAGAGGGTTCCGCAGCAAAGCCTGAAAAATCACCCCCGAAGTCGAAAGGCACGCACCCACCAGTCCCGCCAAAGCAATGCGGGGCAACCGAATCCGTCGCACGATGTCGGCAGTGGGACCAAAGGCTTCGGGGTCGAACAGCGCGCCGGCGACCTGAAGCGGCGACAGCAGAGTCGGGCCCAGAGCAAGCGAAAGAATCGCGACCCCCACCAACGCCGCCGCCAGGCCAAGCAAAGTGCCATAGAAGCGGCTTCGGCCAAGATGCTTCACCGCTGGCCCTCACGCGCAATGGCCGCAGCAACGGGCGGGCCATGTAGAACTCCAGCTAGCCGCTGGATGGCGCGATCCAAATCGGGACCCGGCATGCTGATCAATGCCGAATCCAGCGTCACGACGCGTTGATTGGAGACTGCCTGGATACTGGGCCAACGCGACCAATAAGACAACGCGCCGTCGGGATCGGGGCTCAGGTCCAGCAACACCTCGGGGCTCTTGCCAACAACCCACTCCACCCCCACCCGGGGATAGGGATCGTCGAAATCGCCCGCCACGTTTTCGGCCCCTACGGCCTCCAGCATTTCGTCAATAAAGCTTCCGCCCCCGACAACGAAGACCGGATCGCGCTGCAGAACAACCAAGACACGCAGAGGTCTTTGACCTTCTAGCACCCTTCGTGCCGCTGCCCGCGCCCGTTGCACCGCTTCGACCCTCTGATTGGCTTGGGGCACGCGATCTGTCAAAACTCCGAGCCGACGGATGTTCTCAAGCACGTCCTCGAAACGGATGTTTTCAAACGCCTCAACCCGGATGCCCATTTGTTCAAGGCGACCCTGAAAATCTCGCTGCTCCGCGCTTGGAACCAAAACGACAACATCGGGCTCCAACGCCACGACCGACTCGAGGCTTGGACTGTAGAGACCACCCACCCGCGGCCGCTCTGCAACATCGGCCAAATGGGTGGCCGAGTAGTCGTCTACTCCCACCAGACTTTTGCCCGCGTCTAGGGATAGAAGAATCTGAGTTAGAGAAGGGTTTAAGGAAACGATTCGAGAGGCAGCCACTGTCTCCGAAAAGACCACGCCGGGAAATGTCCCGAGTAGAATCATCCAGGCCGGAGCGGTCAGAGAAAGAACCAGGCGTCGAACGCGGTTCAGCGGGTAAGCGGGCGAAACCATGCGCGGAGTCTAGAGGTCCAAGGTTTGCCTTGCTTGAGGGGCAGGGGTGGGCGTGCCGAAAGGTCCGGCCTCTCGACACGCCGTTTCCAAGCCCTTCAAGGGCGAGGTGATTGGGGGGTGGGACGGCGGCGAGCCGTGGTTTTGCCTTTCAAAACGAGATGCGGACGCATGGCTCGGAGGCTGGCCGGGCCAATTCCCTCGATGCCGGTCAAGTCGTCCAAGGATTGAAAGCCACCGCGACGTTGACGGAGCTCGAGAATCGCTTGGGCGCGGGCTGGACCCACCCCCGGAAGCAGCTGAAGCTCGGCGGCCGAGGCTTGGTTGACATTCACCACCCCAGTGAGGCGCGACGGCGAGCTGGGCGACCCGACCGCCCAGACTGGGCCAGGCGTCCCGAGACCGATGCACATGGCTAGCCCCAAGCCACTGAGGGTGAAACGAATCCGCCTTCTACTCTTACTCTTCGTGTGGTTCCCTTGCATTGATTCTTTACTCCATCGGGACCAGGTGATCCGGCGACGGAGGGGAATCCGGCGAGTCCTATCGAGATTGCGCTGGGCCGGCGAGCTTTCTCGCTCCACCCGCCTACGCGGTCAGTCCGCCCACCCAGAATTCATCGGTCTCGGGCGACCGCGAAAGTGGCTGCCCCGAGAAGTGCCTCACGGGCATCTCCCTCGGGGAATGCCGCTAGGGCCTCATGGCATCGGTCGATGTGGTCGCTGGCGCGGCGCAGGGTGTCCTCGATACCCCTGTGGGCCGCAACCAACTCGGCCACCGGCGAAAAGTCGATATCGTCAGCCGCCGGGTTTTCCTCGCTGCGACGGGCCGCCGTTTTCAGCAGGCCGGCTATTTGTTCCCGCTCGCCCGAGGAGCAACGTTTCAGGGTCAAAAGTAGAGGAAGCGTGACTTTGCCCTCGTGGAGGTCGGCATACTGGCGTTTGCCGAGGGTCGCGGCCTGGGTGTCATAATCGAGGGCATCGTCTTTCAGCTGGAAGGCCAAACCGAGATCTCGACCGAAAGCGGCCAGCCGACGACGCTCGGCCCGAGTGACGCCCCCGAGGATCGCACCCGCCTCGCAGGCCGCTGCGAGCAAAGCGGCACTCTTGCGGTCGATCACGTCGAAGTAGTTGGCTTCGGTGATGTCAAGATCGAAGCTGCCCTCGAGCTGCAGGAGCTCGCCCTCGGCCATCCGGCCGATCGTCGCCGCGAATATTTCGATCAGGTGGGGGTCACCGTCTTCGGCCATCATGGCCGAAGCCCGGGCATAGAGAAAATCTCCGGCGAGGACCGCGCGACGGTTGCCCCAAACGGCGTTGGCCGAGGGGCGGCCCCGCCTGAGAGAAGACAAGTCGACGACGTCGTCGTGGAGAAGCGTGGCCGTGTGGAGCAACTCGACAGCGGCCCCGATTTGCAACCGCCGGGGCCCTGTGTAGCCACACAACTCAGCCGCCAACAACACCAGCGCCGGTCGAAGACGCTTGCCCCCGGCGCTGAGGACGTGATCGCCTACGGCTCCGATCAACTGCACATCCGAGGCAACTTGGTCGTGCAGAACACGCTCGATCAGCGCAATCGGCTCGGCAATGCGGTCAAAGGTTCGAGCGGCCAGAGCGGCCAGGGGCTCCGCGTGGGGGGGCTGCTTCATAGAGAAACCCTAGCGACCGGGTCAGGGGGTGTCAAAACATGAAGTATAGGAAAGCCGTTTAATTTCAAACCTTTAACGTCTGTTCTCGTGCCCGTGACCTGCGGTACTCGTGCGCAACCATGTCACCGCCTCGGCGACGTTTATTATGGGAATGTGTTCGCATTTATGCGGAGAAGGCGCTGACTCTGTCGCGCCGTGAGGCACCAGCACCCGGCTAAACCCAAGTCGCGCCGCCTCGGCGACGCGCAGGTCCAGGCGCGCCACTCTCCGAACTTCTCCTCCCAATCCCACCTCACCGCACGCCGCAACGTCCGGCGGAATCGGAATATCCAGGCGACTCGAAGCGATCGCAAGACACAGCGCCAAGTCGGCGGCGGTCTCGCCAATCCGCACGCCACCGGCCACATTGACATAGACATCTCGCGACAAGAGATCCACATCGCTGCGCCGGTCGAGCACCGCGAGCAAAAGAGCGGCGCGCCCGTCTTCGATGCCCATACAGGTTCGTCGCGGAACGCCATACGTCGACGATGCGATCAAGGCTTGAACCTCGACCAGCATGGGGCGTGTGCCTTCGAGAACGGGAACAATGCAAGATCCCGGGGAGCCGCTACTGCGCTCAGAGAGAAAAAGTTCGCTGGGGTTGCCCACCGGCTCGAGGCCTGAAGCACCCATCGTAAAAACCCCGACCTCTTGAGTGGAGCCAAAGCGATTTTTGCTGGCCCGGAGTAAGCGAAACGCGTGCTGGCGATCGCCCTCAAAACCAAGCACCACATCGACGAGGTGCTCAAGCACCCTCGGGCCCGCCAGGCTGCCCTCTTTTGTCACGTGGCCGACGAGCACCACCGCAGCCCCCTGAGACTTCGCCGCCGCAGCCAGCAAGGCGGCGCTTTCCCGCACCTGCGCGACGCTCCCCGCAGCCGACTCAACCCGCTCGCAGCGCATGGTCTGAATCGAGTCAATCAGAACGAAATCAGGTCCGATGGAGGCCCACTGCGCGAGAATCCGCTCAACGGAAGTCTCCGACATGACCTGAAGGCCTCCCGGAACCGCTCCCAGCCGGTCGGCCCGCAAGCGGATCTGCTCCGCGCTTTCTTCACCGGTGACGTACAGAACCGGGCGGCCACTCTCGGCGAGGCGCGCACAAACCTGAAGGGCCAGGGTGGATTTCCCCACCCCTGGTTCGCCCCCCAGGAGCGTGACCGAACCTGGGATCAGTCCCCCGCCGAGCACACGGTCAAGTTCCGGCTCACCGGTTTGGAGGCGAGGCGAGGCGTCCGGCTGAATTTGCGCGAGAGACATCGGATCGCCACTGAGGCCCGAAACGGGCTCACCGACTCCCGGAATAGCCGCCGTTCCCCCGAGGGGCTCCTCCACCAGGCTATCCCATGCCCCGCAGTCGGGACATCGGCCTAGCCAACGGGGCTGCTGGGCTCCGCATTCCGAGCAGGCATAAATGGATCGGCGTTTCGCCATGCCGCGACCATAGCCTCTCGCGCCGTCAACCTGACCGAGGGTTTAGGTTGACAGGCCACGGCCTCGCTTCCTAGTCTGCCTCCCCACTTCAGAAGAGGCCCTTCAGATGACCGAGCGCTACGCCCAGCTGGCCCAGAACGCCCTCGACGACGCACCGCTCTCCGAAGCGGATGCTCGATGGATTCTCGATGGCGAGGACATCGAACTACTGGCCCTCGTACAGGCCGCGTTCATCCCGCGCCGAACCCACTTCGGACGCCAGGTCGGAGTTCAGGTGCTGAACAACGTTCAGAATGGTCTCTGCCCAGAAGACTGCGGGTACTGCGCGCAAAGCAAGACCACCAAAGCACCCGTACGTGAGTATCCCATGAAGAGCGACGAAGAAATCCTCAAGGGGGCCGCCGAGGCCGCAGCCGGCGGAGCGGTTCGATACTGCATGGCGATGTCGGGCCGGGGCCCCTCGCTGCACCGAGCCGAGCGCTTCGCCAAGCTGATCCGCCAGATTAAATCCGAGCATGACATCGAAGTGTGTCTTTCGGCGGGGCTGATGGGCGACGAGCACGTCGCCGTCTTGAAGGCCGCAGGCCTTGACCGTATGAATCACAACCTCAACACCAGCGAGGCCCACTACAACAAAATCTGTTCAACCCATACCTACGCGGACCGGGTCGCGACTCTCGAAGCCGCCCAACGGGCGGGCATCGAGTTGTGCAGTGGTTTAATCATTGGAATGGGAGAGACTTCCGAGGACATCATCGAGGTCGTCTTTAAGCTTCATAGCCTCGGCGCACCATCGATCCCCGTCAATTTTCTAATTCCGATCGAGGGCAACGCCGTCCAAGATGATGGCTCGCTGTCGCCGGAAAGATGCCTACGCGTTCTCTGTCTTGTTCGGCTCGCAAACCCTCGGGCAGAAATCCGAATCGCCGGTGGACGGGAAGGGCACCTGCGTGGACTTCAGTCTCTTGCGCTTTACGCTGCGAATTCACTTTTCGTCGGCGGCTACCTCACCACGCGCGGAGACGCATGGTCAGAAACTTTTGGTTTGATTGAAGACGCCGGCTTCGAGGTCGCGGAGTCCGCTCGAGGCAAGGAAACCCAGACCGAAACCCGAACACGGAGTGGTTTTCGGCTACCGGGTTCGGAGGCCCTGCTTCGCCCCGATGTGGCAGCCTCTGCGCCCAAGGCGCACCGATAATCCCGGGGCCTGTCGGATGGCTTCAGTGACCCTTCAATACGAACCAACCGTGGGCTAGATCATGTCGATCGAGACCATTGCCGAACGCGTGCTCGGCGACATCCGGCGGCGGGGCACCTACCGAACGATGCGTCGCTTCGAAGGGCCTCAGGGACCTCGAATGCGAGTCGATGGACGGGACGTCCTCGCCTTTGCGGGCAGCAACTACCTCGATCTGGCGTCCCATCCCGCCGTGGTCCAAGCAGCTCAAGAAGCGGCGACAGCGAACGGCTGCGCGGCCGCCGGGTCCCGCTTGATCAACGGCAACTTAGATGTCCACGAAGAACTTGAAGAGGACATCGCAGATTTTTTTGGCTTGGAGTCGGCGCTGGTTTTCGCCACCGGCTACATGGCCAACGTGGGCGTCATTCCGGCCCTTGTAGGACGCGGCGATCTGTTGATCTCGGATGCTCTCAATCACGCCTCCATTGTCGATGGCGCGCGCTTGGCAAAATCGGAGGTCGCCGTCTTTCCTCACGGAGACATCGACGGACTCGAACGAATTCTTAAAAAGGAATCATCCCGACCCGGAGAAATCCTAGTGGCGGTGGATGGGGTCTACAGCATGGACGGCGACGTCGCGCCCCTTGCCGAAATCCTGCCTCTGTGTCGCCGCTATGGAGCGATCTCCCTGGTCGATGATGCCCATGGTACGGGCACTCTCGGTCCCCGGGGCCGGGGCAGCGCGGATCAACAAGACGTGCTTGCCGATGTCGACATCCTGATGGGAACACTGGGTAAATCGGTTGGCTCTTTTGGAGCCTTCGTCGCCGGGCGCAGGCCGTTACGAGACCTCCTCGTCAATACAGCAAGAAGCTTCATCTTTTCGTGTGCCTTGGCGCCCCCCGCCGCGGCAGCGGCCCGAGCGGCGTTCGAAATTATGGAGGCCGAGCCCGAGCGCCGTGTCTGTCTTCAGGCGAATGCGCTTCGACTGCGCGAGGGGCTGGCTCGCCACGGCATCTCAACCGACCCTTCATCCACCCACATCGTGCCGGTAATCGTTGGTGAAAACGCCAAAGCAATGGCGGTTTGTGAAGGTCTCTTAAAGAATGGCTTCCACGCCCAGGGCATCCGGCACCCGTCGGTTCCAGAAGGCACTGCCCGCTTGCGACTCACCCCGATGTCGAGCCACACCGAGTCGGAGATCGATGCTCTTGTCGAGGCCCTGGCCTTATCCCTTCCGGGCGAAGCCCGGGCGGCGGCCGGCTGAAGGCGACCATGGCAAGAACAAGCGGCCTTTTTGTCACCGGAACCGACACCGGGGTAGGGAAGACGGTGGTGGCTCGATGCATTATCCAGGCACTGCGCGAACTAAACGTAGACGTGGCCGCGATGAAACCGGTGGAGACCGGCGTCGGCCGCGATGGCCCTGCGGATGCGTTGGCGCTGGCCGAGTCGACCGACCATTCAGAACCCCTCGAACTGATTTGCCCGCTTCGGTTGGAGCTTCCGGCCGCACCGAGCGTGGCGGCCGCGGACGTCGGCTCGCCCCTCGATCTCTCAACCTTGCGTGAGGCCTGGTCGACCCTGCAGGGTCGCCACGAATTTGTCGTGGTCGAAGGGGCCGGGGGCCTGCTCGTTCCTTTGCGGGAAAATTTTGACATGGCCGATCTCGCTTTGGAAATGCACCTGCCCCTGGTGGTGGTCGCTCGCGCCTCCCTGGGAACCATCAACCACACCCTCCTCACACTGCGGGAGGCCCAGCGGCGAGGACTCGTGGTTCTCGGGATTATTTTCTCTCATGGGGCCGGAGCCCTCAGTACAGCGGATCAAAAGAACTTTGAGAGCCTCAAGGTGTCGCTCGGCGACTTGGTCCTGGGCGAAGTCGGCTTTTTGGAAGACCCAAGACAGCTAGAAAAAGGACTGCTCGAAGGCGCGAAGCTCTGGGAAAGAATCCAGAGTCTTGACGCAAGTCCAAAAATCGCGTCATAAAGGTCCGATGACGCAATATTTTATGCGTCAATAATCGCGTTATAGTTCATCATTTTACCCCCTGGGTAAATTGGAGGGTGTTTTTGGGCCTTTCCTCGCGCTTTTAGGGCACCTTTGTATCCCGAAGTCGAATTTGACGCGTCATTTATAATTCGCAGGCGCGTCAATTTTTATTTCTTTTTGCGTCATTTAGATCGCGGCAGGCACCCTCGTTTGCCGCAGTCAGCCACGCCTCCAAACGGCGGCGGTCCCCCTCAAGGTCGGAAGGCCGAAAGCCGATATCGGGCTGAGGAGCGCCCCCCTTTGAGTCTTGAAGATGACCTACTGAAGCTCGATTCCAACATTGGGCAGTTAAAGCAGGACTACGAGCAGTATTTTCTCGGGATTCGGCCCACCGAACCCCAATCCCTTCGTTCGCTGGTCCAAACCGACTTGGCCCGCCTGTCCGGCCAGCCGATTCAAAACACGGCCGAACGGTTCCGATTCAATGGCTTGCACGCCCGGTTTCAGTCGTTCCGCCGCCGCTGGGACGCGACTTTGAGGGAAATCGAGGCGGGAACCTACAAGCGTCATCTCTTTAAAATCGGGATTCGAGAGAAGAATCAAGCGAATGAGAGCATGAAACCCGCTCGGCCCGATGGCTCGGCGGGCGACCTTTTTGCCGACTACCAGAGCGCCGCTGACCGGTGTGGGCAGAGTTTGGGCGATCTCACGGCCGAAAAGCTCAAAAAGGCGGTCCAGCAGCAGGAGCAAGCCATTCGGGCCAAGCTCGGATGCGAGCGGGTGGATTTCCGGGTGGTCGTCGAGGCGGGCCGGGTCAAGGTGAAGGCCTCCGCGGCCCCCTCGCGCCGAACCTCCTAGGGGTTGCCTCGAAGGGCCGGCGGTGTCCCAGGAAGACGGCCGAGGTTTCGGCCGAGCTGAATCGGAACATCGAAATTGTGAGGGTCAAAAATCAGGAAGTCGGGCAGGCGATCCCCGTTCCAATCCTTGAAGTCGACCATCCCTGCGGTCGGAACCTTCTGACTCGCCGCTCTCTCTTTAAAGAGGCCCTTCGGTCCTCCGGGATTGACCGTCAGTCGATCCCCGTCGCCCGACGAAACGAAATCCAGATAGCCATCTCCATTGACGTCGTAGCGTGCCGTCGGAATGAAACCCCGTGTCCGAAAGGTCTTAAAGCTAATGGGCAGGCTGATCTGGCGGCGGACCCAGGGCTTCTTCGAGAAGCCCGTCTCACCGTCGTAGCGGTAGATCGAAAATTCAAGATCAATCTCTCGACTAACCAGGATTTCGATCAGCTCGAATACGCTGAACTTGAACTGGAGCTGAACCAGTTCCATGGTGCCGTCTCGATCCATATCAACGAGGGCATTTGACGAAAGGCTGCCCTCTTCAACGATGGTCTGATTGGGCTGATCGATCTGCCAGCGACCCTCTCGGTTGAGGTAAACATGGACGCGGGTGATCGCGTCCGAGAATCCCCCCTGAACATGTGAAACCACCAGATCTAAACGTCCATCGCCGTCGATATCTCCCACCGAGCTGGCGACGCCTCCCGATCCCCGAACCTGATCTCGAGGCGTCACCATCCGAAGAGGCAGCTTTTCGTCGGGCTCGAAGGCGAATTGACCGTCTTCTTTCTGGTAAGAAACCCAGATCTCGTGGCGCGTCGCCGAGGCGATATCGTTCCGGCCATCGCCATTGATGTCACCGAGCAAGAGCTTGGGTGCATCTACGAATATTTGGAAATCACTTTCCAGCGAAACTAGGCTCGTCGGAGGCAGGATGAAGAAGTTCGCGCGCCGAGGTTGCGCGAGGGCAGAGAGAACTTTCCCCTCTCCATCCAATGCGGTCAATTGACCGATCTGCGGAATCAGCATCCAAGGTGCATCGCCCAGATGTCGATGCACCAATTGAAAGACTTCTAGTCCGCGCTCATCGGCCGCGGGGCCCATGGTGGTCGGGCCGGGTGTGACGAAATTCCAATGCGGTGCATCCGGGGCCGCCAGAGAAATCACCTCTACGCCATCCGGCAGAAGAATGAGAAGCTCGGCACCTGGACTCTCCGGCCGCACGTCTTCAACGTCATATACGGCGCTCCACGCTGGGAGCAATCGTTCGAAGTTGGGCGAAGAAGAGAACCCGCCGTTTTCGTCCTGAAGAAAGACTCGCGCCGTGCGTTGGTCTTCCGGCGGAATTCCGGTCAGATTGACAACAAAGAAGTCGGTCCGCCCATCTCCATTGAGGTCGGCCATCTGGCCGGCCACAGCGCGGCCCTTGTTCTGGAAGGACCGAACTTTGAAATAATCACCGGCCGAAACCCGACCGGCTCCGATCAAGAAGGCAAGGATCACCCCAAGAATCATCGGAAGGCGGGGCCAGTTCATCGATAGAAGGTATCTCGGCGTACTCCACAAGGCACCCCGGACGAAAGGGGGCTCGAGCAGGAGAGGTCCCGGACATCCGAAACCTCTCGCGTCAGCCGTGGTGCCGGGTATAGACGTCAATGTGCACCGCCGCTCGCACCGCCGCTGTTTCCAAACGCGCCCGGTGATCCGCCTCTTCGGCGTCGTGCATGAGTTCTTTCAGACCTTGCTCAACTTCTTCTCTCGTCATGCGAGCGTGATCGATGTCGATCTCGTGTGCCTTGAAGCACTCGTCGACCAACACCACCACTTGATGAGCCGATACATCGGCGAATCCGGAGGAAATCGCCGCCCATTCGGTCTTATCCCCGGCCAGCCGAATTTCCATCGGTCCGGGCTGAAGGGGCGCCAAGAAGCGTTCGTGATTCTCCAAGACACCGAAGTCCCCTTCGGAGCCAGGCAAAACCACCTGCTCGACCGGCTCTGAGAAGGCCTCGCCGTGGGGCGTCACGACCACGAGATCAATCGCCATAGTATGGATACTCCCCGTTGTCGCCTAGGCGAGTGTTTTGGCCTTCTCGACCGCTTCTTCGATGCCACCCACCATATAGAAAGCCTGCTCGGGCAGTTCATCGTACTTGCCGTCGAGAACGTCGCGGAACCCACGGATCGTGTCCTCAAGCGGCACATAGACGCCCGGGGTTCCGGTGAACTGCTCAGCCACAGAAAAGGGCTGCGAGAGAAAACGCTGAACCTTTCTGGCTCGAGCCACGGTCAGCTTGTCTTCTTCCGAAAGCTCATCCATGCCAAGGATCGCAATAATATCCTGAAGGTCTTTGTACTTCTGCAGGATCTGCTGCACGCCCCGTGCCACGGCGTAGTGATCCTCACCAACGACTTGAGGATCCAAAATTCGAGAGTTCGAATCCAACGGATCCACCGCGGGGTAGATACCGATTTCCGTCAAAGCGCGGTTCAACACCGTGGTCGCGTCGAGGTGGGTAAAGGCCGTCGCCGGGGCCGGGTCGGTCATATCATCCGCAGGCACGTAGATCGCCTGAACCGATGTAATAGAACCCTTCTTGGTCGACGTGATGCGCTCTTGCAGTGCGCCCATGTCGGTGGCCAGGGTCGGTTGATAGCCCACCGCAGACGGGATGCGACCCAACAAGGCCGAAACCTCAGAGCCTGCCTGGGTAAAGCGGAAGATGTTGTCGATAAAGAGCAAAACATCCTTGCCCTCCTCGTCGCGGAAATACTCAGCCGCGGTCAGAGCCGTTAGCCCGACCCGGGCACGCGCTCCAGGCGGCTCGTTCATTTGACCGAAAATCAGAGCCGCTTTGTCGAGCACCGTAGTACCGTCGGACAATTTTGCATCGGCCATTTCGTTCCAGAGGTCGTTGCCCTCACGGGTCCGCTCACCCACGCCACCGAACACCGAGGTCCCCGAGTGCTGCTTGGCAATATTGTTGATCAGCTCCAGAATGACGACGGTCTTCCCGACGCCAGCACCCCCAAACAGGCCTACTTTGCCGCCCTTTGGATACGGAGCAATGAGGTCCACGACCTTGATCCCTGTTTCCAGGATCTCCACTGCCGTCGACTGATCTACGAAGTCCGGTGCCGGGCGATGGATCGGGTATGTCATCTGAGTGGTGATCGGACCCTTCTCATCAACCGGCTCCCCGACCACATTCATGATGCGACCAAGGGTTTCGGGACCGACGGGAATCGAAATCGGCTTACCCGTGTTGCGAACGTCCTGACCGCGACGCAGACCATCCGTTGTGTCCATTGCAATGCATCGGACGGTATTCTCACCAAGGTGAAGGGCGACTTCGATGATGAGGTTGTCCTCGCGATCGTCGATGCCGGCATTACTGGTCACCAGGGCCGCCATAATCTCAGGAATTTCTCCGGGCGGAAACTCCACATCGACGACCGGCCCCATCACCTGCACGATCTTTCCGGCTTCCATCTCTATTCTCCTTGACCTCTTGAGTCTTTCTCGAAGTGAGAGCAGTGACTCGACTGGCCCGCACCCCGACGCCTTCTGTAAGCCGCCCCGCCTTATCCTTTAGGCCAGACGATATGTGATTTACTTTTTATTCGAGAGCTTGGGCACCCGTCACGATTTCAACCAATTCGGTGGTAATGGCCGCCTGACGGGCACGGTTGTACTGGAGGGTCAGCGTCTCGATGAGATCCTCGCTGTTCCTCGTAGCGTTTTCCATGGCGGTCATTCGGGCGGCGTGTTCCCCCGCCTGATTCTCGAGCAACGCCCTGTAGACGCTCACTTCGACCGCTTTCGGGACCAGCACGGCCAAAAGTCTGGTCGGATCCGGCTCGATCTCATACGCCAGTGTCTCTTCGTCATCGTCGGCTGCCTCCGCCTCTGAAGCCTCCGGGGGAACAAAGGGCAGCAATGGAACGACAACTGGGGTTTGCGTCATCGTCGAAACAAATTCACTAAACACGAGAACGACTTCGTCGACTTCCCCCTTCTCGAAGCGATCCATCAGACCTTGGGCGATCCCCTGAGCCTCGGGGTAGCTCACGTCAGAACCCACGTCGCTGGCGTAAGTAATATCCGCTGCTCGGCGGCGCCGGTAATGGTCGACGGCCTTCTTCCCCACCAGAGTGAGCCGGGTATTTTCGAATTCACCCGAGCGTTTTCCCATCAACGCGTCGGCCGCTTTGATGACGTTGCCGTTGAACGCTCCGGCGAGGCCGCGGTCAGAAGTGATGATCACAACTTCGAGGGTTCTGCGCTCCTCCCGTTGTTCGAAAAGCGAATGGCTTGCATCGATGCCCGCACCCGCGACTTCCTCGAGAGTAGACTTCATTCTCTCGGCGTAGGGACGGGCTGACTCGATGGCGTCTTGGGCGCGACGCAGCTTGGCCGCAGAAACCATCTTCATCGCGCTCGTGATCTTCTGCGTCGATTCGACACTGACGATGCGTCGCTTGATATCTCTCAGTCCAGCCACGTTCAGGCCGCCTCTACGCTACTCCCACCCTTGGTGGGCTGGAAGACCTTGGCGAATTCGTCGAGGGCGGTGCGAAGCCTTTCTTCGGTGGCGTCCTCAAATTTTCCGCTGCTTCGAATTTCATCAAGGATGTCGGCCTTGCTCGACCGCATCCAGTCCAGAAGCTCTTGCTCATAGCGGCCGATGTCGTCGACCTCATATTGCCTGACCCATGAGTCCCGGTCCTTGGGTGGCGTCGCCGCATAAATCACCACCACCTGCTCTTCCATGGCCAGCGGCGCGTACTGCGGCTGCTTGAGCATCTCGGTTTGGCGTTCGCCGTTGGCCAACTGTTCCTGCGTGGCCTTATCGAGGTCGGACCCAAACTGGGAGAAAGCGGCCATTTCCCTGTATTGAGCCAAGTTCAGCTTCAGCTGACCGGCCACCGCCTTGGTTGCTTTTGTTTGCGCGGCGCCACCAACACGAGAAACCGAGATTCCGACGTTGATCGCGGGGCGAATCCCCGAGTTGAACAAATCGGTTTCCAGAAAGATCTGCCCGTCCGTAATTGAGATGACATTTGTCGGAATATAGGCCGAGACGTCGCCCGCCTGAGTTTCGATAATGGGAAGGGCCGTCAGGCTGCCCCCCCCTTCCGAATCATCGAGCTTGCAGGCCCGCTCGAGCAGTCGCGAGTGACAGTAAAAGATGTCACCGGGGTAGGCCTCGCGTCCCGGCGGCCGACGCAACAGGAGCGAAAGCTGCCGATAGGCCACCGCTTGCTTGGAAAGATCGTCATAGATGATCAGGGCGTGGCGGCCCGAATGGAGAAAGTGCTCCGCCATCGAGCAACCACCATAGGGAGCCAAGTATTGCAGCGGTGCTGGATCAGACGCCGTTGCGGCCACCACGATCGTGTAATCCATGGCGCCGTGCTGGTTGAGCTTATCGACGACCTGAGCCACCGTTGATTGCTTCTGACCGATCGCAACATAAACGCAGAAAACATCCGTGTTTTTCTGGTTGATGATTGTGTCAATCGCAATCGCCGTCTTCCCAGTCTGGCGATCGCCGATGATCAATTCACGCTGGCCGCGGCCAACCGGCACCATCGCGTCGATGGCCTTGATTCCCGTAGCGAGAGATTCGTGTACGGACTTTCGACCCACAATGCCCGGGGCTTTGATCTCTAGCAATCGGCGCTCGTCGGTTTCGATGGCGCCCTTACCGTCAATTGGGTTTCCAAGAGCGTCAACCACCCGTCCGATCAGAGCGTCTCCAACGGGAACATCGATGATGCGTCCGGTGCGCCGGACGACCTCACCTTCGGCGATACCATGGCTTTCGCCCATCACAGCGATGCCAACGTTGTCTTCTTCGAGGTTCAGCACCATGCCCGCCAAACCACTCTCGAATTCGACCAGTTCGCCAGCCAGTGCGTTGCCCAGGCCATAGACCCGAGCAATGCCGTCTCCGGCACTGAGAACTGTTCCGGTTTCAGCGATGTCGACCTCGCGATCGTATTCTTTGATTTCGCGCTTCAGGATGTCTGTAATT
The DNA here is from genome assembly GCA_029268645.1 of Myxococcota bacterium. Classification (GTDB taxonomy): domain Bacteria; phylum Myxococcota_A; class UBA9160; order UBA9160; family UBA4427; genus TMED88. The sequence goes on along the minus strand of JAQWNI010000095.1, from coordinate 30,674 downwards.
TCGGCGGGCTTGATGTCCATCGGTCGGCATTCCTTCTCGGGCGTGTGGGTCCGCACGGGGCGGAGGCAGGTTCAAAAGCGCGCTGCAGTTAAGAGTGGGTGGAGCCCTCTCCCAACAGGTTGTTGCGCAAATGCTGCAGCTGGGTTCGGATGCTTCCATCGAAGACGAGGTCTCCGACCTGAGCGATCACTCCGCCAACAAGGGACGGATCAATCTTAATCTCCAGACGGACTTCGCGGCCGGTCCGGTCTGATAAGGCTCGTCGCAGCCGGTCTCGGCGACGCTCGTCGAAATCGCTCGCGGCCACCACCTCTGCGGTCAACAGCCCCTGATCTTCGTCAGCGAGGCGCCCATACTCGGCCGTGATGGCCGAGTAATCCACCAATCGGCGCTGGTCGATGAGGTATGAGATGAAATTCACGACCAGTGAGGAGAGGTTCAAGTGTTGGGCAATTCCGCGGAGCGCTGCCTTTCTCTGGTCAGCGGGGTGCAGGGGCGTCAGCAGTGCTTGGCGAAGCTCTTCATTTTCCGTGAAGAGCGTCGACAGCCCTTCGATTTCACTTCGGACTTCCGAAATGATGCGCTCATCGCGGGCCAGAGAAAAAAGGGCCTTGGCGTATCGAAGGGCAGCGGTTGAGGAGGGCATGTCTTAACGACTCGTTCCTTGAAAAGGGCTTAGGGCGACTGAGTTAGGCCTTGGCGGCCGGGCTCGAATCGACGCGGGTGATAAATTCATCGAGTAAGCGCTCTTGGTCACTGTCTCCGATTTTTTCTTTGACCAAACGGTCCGCAATTTCCGCGGCCAGGTTGGCCGCCTCGGCGCGGAGCGCGCGGCGAGCTCGCGCAAACTCTTGCTCGGCAGCCACCTCAGCGTCGCTCTGGACGCGTTCCGCCTGACGGCGGGCCTCAGCCAAGAGCCGCTCGCATTCTTCATCAGCGCGGCGGCGGGAGTTTTCCTGGATTTCCTCGGTCTCACTCTGCAGGTCAGCGAGCTTGCGCTGGATCTCTGCGTTTCGCGTCTCGGCTTCGGCTAGCAGTTCACCCGCGGTCTCGAGGTCTCGCTTGACATCGGCGCGGCGGGTCGCGAAATACTCCAGCGCTGGCTTGCGGGCAAAGTAGAAAAGAACGGCCAGCAAGATCAACAGATTGAGGGCTTGGTAAAGGAGGCTGGAGATGCTTTCCTCGCCCCCCGCCGCCCAGGCCGTGGCCGGCCAGCTCAAAAGGCCCATGAGGCCCATGAGAAAGAGGGCTGTCGTTTGCAGGGTTCTTCGACCGATCACAGGGATCTCCCCAGGATACGTTCCGCCGCGAGCTGTCCCAGCTCTTCCGAGGAGGAACGAATCGAAGCCGTCGCATCATCCAGGGCATTGGAAAGTTCAGCTCGGGCTTTTTGGATCAGAGCCTCCGCACTTTGCCGGGAAGCGGTCGCCATTTCGGCCTGTTCGTGGCGAGCCGCCTCGACCAGCTGCTTACGGGCCTGGTCCGCTTCGGTTCGGGCCGACTGAAGAGAGGCTTCGTATTGGGCCAATGCTTCTTCGGTTTGCTCTGCGATTTGGCCAGCCCGATTTCGAGCGCCATCAATTCGGTGTTCCCGATCATCAAGTGCTCGGAAGATCGGCTTAAAGACGAGCGCGTTGACGGGAATCACGAGTGCAAAGAAGAACGCCGTCATGATGAGCATCATGGTGGGAACAACCGACTGACCTTCCGCAAGGCCACTACCCATTATTAAGCTATTCAGGGGCTCCGGAAAGACCTTCAGCTCACCGGACGCCCAGGCCAGCGTGGGAAGCGCAACCAAGACAAGCACAAGCCCGGCTGCCGCCCTCGTCTGCTTTTGCCGCTTCGAAGCCTGACCCGATGTTCTCGGCCGGTCTCGCATCTTTGCTCCCTCTTGCTCTGGCCTTCTTGTTCTTCATTCTTCGGAGCGGTCTTGGGGCCGCTTCCGCAGCGCGACCCCACTCCATTCAGGCGACCGGGTTACCGCTGGCCGCCTACGGATTCAGTGGGTCCCGGCTAGGGGCCCGTGCCACCCTCGCAGCGATCCGCAAAGCGGAGGCTCGGCGGCACCGGGCGCTGGATTCACCCCGCGCACCCCGGTTTGGCCCGGCGGTTCGCTGCGGGTGTCACAGCGCGCGCAATGGTTGCATAAGCCGGCGCGGTTTCAAGCCAAAATGGACCTTTCAGCCCACCGGACTGCTTTCTGTCTCCGAATGCCCCACGCTGCAGCGCCCCTGGATCAAGGCCCCGTTCTCCACGGAAAGGCGGCACGCAGAGAGGGTGCCACGAACCGTTGCACCCGCAGCCAAATGGGCCACCGCTCGCACCTGCACCGACCCTTCGATGGTGCCCGCGCACTCGAGCCTATCCACCTCGATGGGACCCGTGATGACCGCCGATTCGAGAACCACCAGCCGACCCGCTCCCTTCACGGGCCCGCGGACTTGGCCCGCCAAGCAGGCGGCCCCACGGACGACGATGCGACCCTCGAATCGACCGCCCTCAGGCACGAGAGCCGGAATGCCCGGAGCCTGTTCGTTCAAAGGGGGTCCCCCATGAGCATCGAGAGTATTCGGTTCAGATCCTCCGGCGAGTAGTATTCGAGCTCAAGCCGGCCCTTTTTTCCGTTCCCTTTGACTTGGATCCGGGTTTGAAAACGTTTTTGGAGGTCCTCAAGAACCCGGCTTCGGTCCGGGTCCAGAAGCTTGGATTTGGAGGGACTCGGTCTAGGCGCTGGCGACTCCAGCTGCCGGGCCAGCCGCTCCGTCGCGCGAACCGAGAGACCCTCCTCAACCACCCGGTTACGGAGGACCTGACGCTGAGCGGGTTCTGTGAGCTGCAGCAAGGCCTTGGCGTGTCCCATCGTCAGCCGATGCTGCTCGACATCTTCCTGAAGGTTTCGAGACAACTCAAGCAAACGGAGGTGATTCGCGATGGAAGAACGATCCAGCGAGACTTTCTCACCGATCTCCTGCTGGGTAGAGCCCGCCTCGGCCAAGGCCCTGTAGGCGTGCGCCAGTTCCATCGGGTTGAGATCATGTCTTTGGACATTCTCAACGATCGCGACCTCGAGCCGGGCCTGGGGATCCAGGTCGGTGACCACCGCCGGGATGGCCTGCAGACCCGCCGCGCGACTGGCCCGCCAGCGCCTTTCGCCCACGACCAGCTCGAAGCGTTCACCGGCGGGCCGGACCACCACCGGCTGGAGGACACCGTGCTCCACAATCGACGACGCCAGGGCTTCAAGCTGGTCGGGATCGAAAACGCGTCGGGGTTGCTCGGGGTTGGGATCGATTTGATCAACCGGGATCTCTCGGGCCCAGGCGTCCGCCGAAGCCTCCCGAAGGCCCGCCTCTTCTCGCCTCGACTGAGGGGCCTCATGGGAAGTCACGGAGCCCTGCGGAGCCTCGCCCGGCTCCGTGTCCCGACTCGGGATCAAGGCCCCCAGGCCTCGACCCAGCGCACTGCGGCGTGCGGTCATCGATCTTCCTCCTCCTGGGCGGGCGTCTGAATCGAAGGCCCTGGCGGCCCCTCGCCCTCGATTTCGGTGTCTAACTCTTTTATGTGTCGGCCGATCATCTCTTCGGCCAACTCGAGATAAGCCAGCGCACCACGGGAATGGGCGTCGTAGAGCAGGATCGGTTTGCCGTGACTTGGCGCTTCGCTGAGGCGAACGTTTCGCGGGATTCGGGTTTGATAAACCCGGTCTCCGAAGTGCTCCCGCACCTCTGCTTCAACTTGGCGGCTTAGATTGTTGCGGCTATCGACCATCGTCAGCACGATGCCTTCCAGGTTCAGAGAGGGGTTGAGGTCAGCGCGGACCAGCTCTGAGGTTTCCATTAATCGTGCAAGACCCTCCAGCGCGTAGTACTCGCACTGAAGCGGGATTAATAGGGAATCCGCCGCAGTCAGTGCGTTCAGAGTCAAAATGCCCAGAGAAGGTGGGCAGTCGACCAAGACAAAATCGAAAAGGCCCCTCACTTGCTCGATGACCCCGGCTAGGCACCTTTCGCGATCGGGGTGGGTGACCAGTTCAATCTCGGCCCCCACCAAGTCGGCACCAGCCGGAATCAGCCGGAGAAAACCCAAATCGGTCTCCTCCATCGCGGCCTCGACCGAGCACTCCCCGACCAGGGCGTGGTAGATATGCCTTGACGGGTTCAAGACTCCATACGCGCTACTGGCGTTCCCCTGGGGGTCAAGGTCGACCAAAAGCGTCCGGTGCTCAGACGCTGCAAGGCTGGCGGCCAAATTGACGGACGTCGTCGTCTTCCCGACTCCGCCTTTCTGGTTTACGACGGCAATGACGCGACAGTTGGACATGGGACTCCAAGGGGATGACGATGGGCACAGTACGAAACCCAACCGGCTCCCGCTATGGGGAATCCAAGGGAAAATCAGTTCGGCAACCCATCCAGAACCGGCGCGGGCCCTCCGACCCGGGCTGGCCGTAAGCCTGGACCGTTTCAGCCCCCCAAGACGGCCCGGCCGGAGCGCTTTCAAGGCGGGGACCCGACGGCACAACCAGCCAACCACCCGGGCGCACCCACGGCAAGGCAAGCTCGAGCACTTTTGGAAGCGGGCCTACTGCCTGAGCAAAAACTAGGCTGGCTGGGCGAGGCTCTTCCGCTTCGAGTCGACCCCGAATCGGCCGAGCGTTCTCGATGGGGATCGAACGACACGCGGACCGCTGAAAGTGATGGCGCCGGCGTCGCGCTTCCACGAGAGTGACCAGGGCCCGTGGAGAGGCGATCGCAATCGGCAACCCGGGAAAGCCTGCTCCTGAGCCGAGGTCGGCCACTTCATACGCCGGATGATCCAGTCGGGCCTGGACTGCGACCAAGAGCTCCAGAGCATCGATCACCAGGCCCCCGAAAATCCCTTTGGAGTCTCGATAGCCAGTCAGGTTGATTCGGCTGCCCCAGGTCGACACCTGCTCCGCAAGTGCCCTGAGCTTCAGCCTGCGGTCCTCAACGTCGGATTGAGGATCTATCTGCGAAAGCAAGGTCCCCGAGCGTTCAAAGGCGTCCACCGGGTCGACTTCATCCATCGGGTTCCTGCCTCCAGGCGGGTGCGTGTTCCACGTGGAACACCGCCGAGGCGGATCGAGCTTCGAGGAACATCAGCACCTTAGCCGAACCGGCTGTCGGACAAGGTGTGGTTGCGGGGTGTTCCACGTGGAACACGCTCAAAGGACCGCTCAACGATCAGTGTACCAACCCGCTGAGCGCGACCCCACCGTCAATCAAGAGGACTGCTTGACGCTCTCAGTGGCCTCTTCGTATTCCGGGGCGCCCTCGGGCACAACCAAAACCTGCCTGTAACGACCCGTTCCAATGCTCATCGTCGCCAGTGCGTCTTCCTCTTTGAGCGCCATGTGAACAACACGGCGGTCCCGCGAATTCATCGGGTCAAGCGCGACCGAGCGGCCCGTCTCGCGTGCTCGGCCCGAAGCCCGTTCGGAGAGCCGCTTCAGGGACTCCTCTCGGTCTGCCATTTCGCCCGCCACATCGATCACAATCCTCGGCGAATCATCCAGCACGTCCTTCGCCACCTGATTCGCGAGAAGTTGAAGCGCATCGATGGGTCGTCCATCACTCCCCCCCAGCCGCTCACTCGCTTCTCCGGTGAGCTGGTAGATGAGAAACTCGCCCTCGGTAGACTCAGCCAGCTCGAAGGGCCCTTGAACCATTCGCTCCACAGTGCCCATAAGGAAATCTCCGACCGGGCCTAACTGACCCTTGGCGGTCCCTTTTGATTCCTCGGGCGTTGCATCGGCCCGGGCTTCCTCTGGGGCCTGCTCGTGGCGAGTCTCACGGCCGCCGCCGCCGCCCTCCCGGTCCCTGCGGCCTCGGCCCCCTCGATCTCGACCTCCTCGGTCACGGCCTCGCTCTTTTGATTCGCGCCCACGCCCACGCCCGCGTTCTTCGTCACCGCCTCCGGGTGCGCCAGGAGGCTTCGGGGTCACGTTCTTCGGATAAGCAACGACGACAGTGCGGCCGGCGGCGCCGGAAATCGCCCCATCGGCCGCCACCACGACTTTGAGATCCGCTTCTTCGAGGCCGAAAAAACGTGCGGCTTCCTGGGTTGCGTCTGCGGCAGATTCACCTGTGAATTCATTCGGTTCCTGAGTCTTGTCGTACATCTGAGCTCCTCGGTATCTCCGGCCTACGATTCGGTGTGCATTTTTCGGCGCACATAGAGTTGATGCGCGATTCCCAGCACGTTGCTGACCATCCAATACAGGACCAAGCCGGAAGGGAAGGTGTAAGAAATGACGAGCATCATGCCCGGCATCATGATCAACATCATCTTCGCCTGAGCCGGGTCCATGCCGGCCTGGGGCATCATTCTTTGCTGAATGAACATGCTGCCCCCCATCAAAAGGGGCAAAATCCGCACCGGGAAGTCTACACCAGGAAGTGTAAACAGCGTAGCCGGTGCTGACAGGTCATTGATCCACAAAAAGAAAGGCGCCTGCCTGAGATCAATTGAGCTCTGCAACGCATAGAAGAGCCCGATAAAGACCGGCAACTGCAGAACCATCGGCAGACAACCCCCAAGTGGGTTTACGCCCGTTTCACGATAAAGCTTGAACGTCTCCTCGGATTGCTTCTGCCGATCGTCCTTGAATTTTTCCTGCAAGGCCTTGATCCGGGGCATGAGCTCGCGCATTCGCTCCGCAGATTTCATCTGTCGGACCATAATTGGCCACGTCGCCAACCGAACCAGGATCGTCAAGACAATGATCGCCAAGCCATAGTTGGGGACGACATCGTGAACGCGAGCCAGTGCCCACTCGAAGAAGGTCGTCAGCGGCGCAATCCATGAACCCCCTCGCATAATGGCATGCCGGACATCCTCTCCGAGAGGGTCGAGAACACTCGTTTGTTTAGGACCAAAGAACGCTGTGAACTGCCGAGAAACTTCGCCTCCTGACGGCACCTCGATTCCCGCAAGTGACACGACTGCGGCGGCTGATTCGCCCTTTGTCAGGGGCACCAACGTGCCGCCCGCTTCGACCGAACTCTCCGGGAGCAAAACACCGGTGAAATAACGCATTTCTAGCCCGGCGTAGACGAGGTCCGTAGAAAACAGAACGGGACCGTCCTCGCCTCCGCCGAATATCCGTGAGAAGAAACCCGGGGATCCGATTCCGCTGACCAGCTCGCTCGTCACATCCTCTCCCACCAAGGCAATCAAGGAGAGTTCACCAAAATCAGGGCGGTCGTTCGTCGCCGCTGGGATGATGACTTGAAAAGCAGGCCGCAATGGGGCCCCACTTTGGTTGACGACCTCAACGATCAACTCGATCGTATAGCCGTCGGTCAGATCGCGATACGTCTTGCGCACAGTGGCGCCGCCGCGTCGCAGCGCAAACACGATTTCCATTTCATTGGATCTCTCAACTTCCCAACGCGCAGTCGACAGGTCGCCCAGGTCTAGCTCTCTAAAGGGTGTAGACAGAGTCGGCGGAAGGCCGGGCGGGAGATCGATCAGCTCAACGAGATCTCGATGCTGCGGCGTCTCGTAGTAGTCCTTCAGCTTCCAACCCACCAACGATGCGCCCTGGTTGCTAAAACGCGCGGAGACCGTGCTGCTTTCAAGGTTTCCTTCCCACAACGCGACCGACGCCGGTGTGTCGTCAGGGCGGGCCGACACCACCGGCTGGGATTGCCGAGCCGGCGCGGACGGGGCGATCGGCGCCGCGTCGGGGGTCTCCGGCGGCAAGGGGATCTCTGAAACCTGCGGCGGGCTCGGGTTGGATAGGTCAGGCGCTGGGTCTGCTGCTTGAGCCAGCCGGGCCTGCTCGGCCGCCGCCTCGCGCTCGGGAACCACCATGCTTTGCTGCCATGCCAGCCAACCGCTGAAGACCGCCATAGACAACGCAAATGCGAGGAGAAGATTCCGATCCACGTCAGGTAGACCTCTGAGTCAACGGAGGACGATCAACCTGCTCGGGAACAGGGTCGAATCCCCCGGGGTGAAATGGGTGGCATCGGGTCAGCCGAGTCAGCGACAGAAGGGTTCCCCGAAGAGGTCCGTGGCGCTCAAGGGCCAGCGCCGCATAGCAGGAACAACTCGGTTCGAACCGGCAGCGTGGTCCGAGCAGAGGAGAGATTCGGTGATGCCAAAATCGCAGCACCGCGACGGCGAAACCAACCCCTCGACGCGGCGAAATACGTTTTTCGGCTGTGCTCTCTGCTCTCAACTTGATATCGCCGGGCTCATTTTTGATATTCATCTTCTGATATTCATCTTCGGGTAGACTTCTCAGCCCCGGGTCCGTCAGAGATCTGAGCGACGAGTCCCGACAGAATCTGGCCAATCTCGGCGCTCGACATGACCGCTGCAGGCTTCCTGACAATGAACACGTAGTCCTTCCCCTTGGGGATTTTCGGCTTGTGGGTTCGGTACCACTCCCGAATTCTTCGTTTAATGCGGTTTCGCGCGACCGCATTGCCCACACGCCGGCTGGCGCTTATCCCGATGCGGGTGGTTTGAATCGGCACAGCAGGGTTCGGTTCTCGAGCCGGAGAGACCAGCATGACGAAACCTCGGCTTGTCAGTCGGCGACCTCTACGAGACACGCGGCGGTAGTCACGAGCGTCCAACAGTCGCTCTGCCCGTCCAAGTCGACTCTTCTGGCTCTTCTCTCCGGTCGGCATAGAGGCCTCTATCCCCGTTGAAAAATACAGGGCGACATCAATGCCGCCCTACTTTCAAAACGGGAACCCCTACTTCGAGCCCACCGAGACGGCCAGGCGCTTGCGGCCTTTTGCGCGTCTGCGCTTAAGGATGGCGCGCCCTGCGCGGGTCTTCATGCGCTCTCGAAAGCCGTGTTTTCGCAGCCTTTTGATGCGACTCGGCTGATAGGTCCTCTTCATTTGGTTTCTCTCTTCTCGCGGGCTGACTGTGCGGAAAGCGGTGCACAGCGCCCTTCACCGGCGCCTGAATGGATCAAAAATCCCGACTCGAGCCCGCCCCTATTTCCTATTCGCTAGGCGGACGGCATCGAGGCAGCAGGAGGAGCCTTCCCTGCCCGAAGGACGCGGGAGGTTAGCCATCAGTTTCGATTGGCGCCATTGGGTGCGTGACCTTAAATCGGCCGTCCGACTCGAGCGTACGACCGGGGGCCACCCGAGACAACCTCGTGTCTTCTCTCACTCGTTTCCTTGGGAAGGGGGGCCGATCCCCTGGTGTGCGTGGTACTATCGCGACAGATTGGGCCATGCACATTCGTTTCGCCTTTTGGCAACCCTGACAACCCGATAGATCGGTCCCGATTGGTTGATCCACGACGGATGATCAAAACTCATTTGATTCAGCCACTTAGACTACTTCTATCCACTTTGAACCCCACTACCACTTCTACTTCTTTTTATTTTTAAAATTCTTTAGACAATAGATAGATAGGAAGACTCTGGGATGAAGCTCAGCATCTCCAAGGTCGAATTCCAAAAAGCCCTCGCGCGACTACAAGCCATCGTCGAGAAACGAAACTCGATGCCTATTTTGGCGAATGTTCTGCTTGAAGCCGACAAGAGCAGTGGCAAGGGGTCAAGCGGTGACGGCACGCTCCGTATGGCGGCGACAGATCTTGAGGTCGGCCTTCGCGGCCGGCACCCAGCAAAAGTTGAAAAAGCCGGTGGCTTGACGGTCGCCGCAAAAAAATTGTTCGAGATCGTTCGAGAGCTTCCTGAAGAAGACATCGCCCTAGAAGCCACAAAGAATTCGTATCTCGATATCCGATGCGCTCGAGCCCATTTCACTTTGGCCGGCACCGCCGCGGACGAATACCCGACCCTCCCCGATTTTTCTCCGGAATCAACAGTCAACGTTCCATCTGCTCTTCTTTCCTCGATGATTGATCGCACGATCTATGCCGCGTCAGTCGACGAGACGAGATACAACCTGAACGGGGTCTATCTTGAGGTTCATCCCGACAGCGGCAAGCTACGAATGGTGGCAACCGATGGTCACAGGCTGGCTCTCGTTGATCGAGAAGTTGAGGGCGATATCGCAGGGCTGGCCAACGGCGTAATCATCCCAAGAAAGGGATTGGCTGAGCTGAAACGGCTCCTCGACGAAGACGACGTAGACGACGTTGAAATAGGCTTCGAAGGAAACAGCGGCTTAGCTCGAAAGGGTGAAGTCACTCTTGTTATGAGATTAATCGAGGGTGAATTTCCGAACTATCAACAGGTGATTCCGAACGATTTGTCCGTTCGCCTTGTCGTGTCGTCTGATCAGCTGATCAAATCACTGAGGCGAGTCGTACTGCTGTCTTCAGAACGCAGCCGTGCAGTGAAATTGGAGCTCGGAGAAGGCCAACTCGTCGTTTCTTCCAATAATCCCGACCTGGGCGATGCCCAAGACGAATTCGATGTTGAATATTCCGGCGAACCGGTGGCCGTTGGCTTCAATGCCCGTTATCTGCTGGATGCTCTCTCCGCTTTGAGAGAGAAAGAGGTTCGTCTGGGCCTACAAAACGACCTCTCACCCGCCCAGCTGATGCCTACAGACGACGACGATACGACGGCGGTCGTTATGCCGATGAGGCTCTGAGCCCGGTACCGGAGATCGGGCCCCCGCCCACCGCTCGCGGTTGGTTCCTGATCGCGTATCTCCCGCCCGACAAAGCGGTCTTCGGGGTCGAATCCCGGCTTTTTGAAACTTTACCGCTGGCCGTCGTTTCAGTACCTTATGGCCGACCAAGAGGCCTCCAGACGTAGGGTCTCGGTCGACCTAGATCTGGGCCGAATCCATCTTGGATTGGGCATGAACCCGGGCTGAGCCGGGCCCGACTCAAGGTCAGGTTCGCACGGAGAATCGCCAGCGCGATCGCAATGGATCACTCCGGCGAATCAGGTTCCGAACCGCCGGTCCGCACCGGTTCAAACGCCCAACGAGACCATCAGGAAGCAGAAGACCATTGAGCTACGACGCCAAATCAATTGAGGTCCTTGAGGGTCTTGAGCCTGTCCGTAAAAGGCCGGCCATGTATATCGGGACGACGGGGCCCGAGGGACTCCACCATCTCGTCTACGAAATCGTCGACAATTCTATCGATGAGGCGCTCGCTGGCTTCTGCACAGAGATCTCCGTGACGATTCATGGAGATAATTCCGTGAGCGTCCACGACAACGGCCGTGGCATTCCAACCGACCAACACCCCACTGAAAACCGATCTGCCGCGGAAGTCGTGCTCACAACTTTGCACGCCGGCGGGAAATTCGATGAAAACAGCTACAAGGTTTCAGGCGGCCTTCATGGTGTCGGGGTTTCGGTCGTCAATGCACTTTCAAGTGAACTGAATCTTTCGATCCAAAGAGGGGGCCGAGTCTGGGAACAGACGTACAGCCGTGGAGAACCCCTTGGCCCGCTCAAAGATGCAGGAGAAGCTGAAACGACCGGGACCGCGATCACTTTCAAACCAGACGATCAAATTTTTCCGGAAACCGAATATTCCTTTGACGTCCTCTCCAAGCGACTCAGAGAACTCTCTTTTCTTAACGCAGGCGTTCGCATTGTTTTGAAAGACGAGCGAAGCGATAAGGAGCACGATTTCTGTTACCAGGGAGGAATCCGTTCTTTCGTAGAGCATCTCAACGAAAAGAAGCAAGCCCTACACGAAGAGCCCGTTTTCGTCATGGATACGCGTAGCCTCAGCGAACGAGGTGGTGGTTCAGAAGTCACGGTCGAGATTGCACTGCAATACAACGATTCTTACAACGAGTCGGTCTATTCATTCGCGAATAACATCAATACGGTCGATGGCGGGAGCCATCTCGTTGGTTTCCGAACGGCTCTGACACGAACGATCAATCGGTATATCCAAAACCACTATAAAGCGAACAGCAAGGGCGAAAAGCCCTCATTGCAAGGGGACGACCTTCGAGAGGGGCTCACTGCAGTCATCAGTGTCAAGCTTCCTCAGCCTGAATTCGAAGGCCAGACGAAAACTAAGTTGGGGACGAGCGAAGTCCGGGGAATCGTCGAAGCCATTCTCTATCAGAAGCTTTCAACCTTTCTCGAAGAAAACCCCAAAATCGCCCGACCGATTATCGACAAGGTGGTGGATGCAGCGAAGGCACGAGAAGCGGCCCGAAAGGCGCGGGATCTCGCCCGCCGTAAAGGCGCACTCTCAGATTTCAGTTTGCCTGGAAAACTCGCCGACTGTCAGGAGCGGGACCCGGCGCGCTGCGAACTCTTCATCGTCGAAGGGGACTCCGCGGGCGGAACAGCCAAGCAAGGTCGTTCCCGCCAGAATCAGGCCATCCTTCCGATCCGAGGAAAAATCCTCAATGTCGAGCGCGCTCGGCTTGATCGAATGCTTGCCAATAACGAAGTGCAGGCCATCATCGCTGCTCTGGGTTGTGGAGTGGGCCCAGAGTTCAATGTTGAGAAAGCCCGTTATCACCGAATCATCATCATGACCGATGCTGATGTCGACGGGTCCCATATCCGTACGCTGCTCCTCACTTTTTTTTACCGACAAATGCGTCCCTTGATCGAGGCGGGCTACTTGTACATCGCCCAACCGCCTCTTTATCGGGCGAAGCGGGCGAAAAAAAGCCGCTATCTCAAGGATGAGCAAGCCCTACAGGATTACTTACTTGGCCTCGGCTTGGCAGACGCGGAACTCAGCGCAAACGGTGTGGCGCTTACGAATTCAGACATCCAAACATTCCTTGAAAACGCGGGCGTTCGGCAGAGGATGCTCGATCGCTTCAGAGTCCGTCTCTTTGATGAAAGGATCATCGAGGCGGCCGCCACTCTGGGACTTCCGACAGAAGAGGACCTCGATGATGAAGCGAGACTTCTCGAAGAGGTTGCACCGAAGATTCAAGCTGAATTGGAACGAGTCGAGGGAGCGGATTGCGGCGAAATTGACTGGTCGGTTGAGAGGGATCGCGACAACGAAACCCATCGCCTAGTCGGAAAGCTAAGGCGTGGAGGGCAGGAACTCCGAACAGTTTTTGATCTGAGTTGCCTTCGAAACCCCGATTTCCTTCGGATGCTTCGTTGCCAGGCTCAACGAGACGAGATCGGTCAACCCAACTACGTTTTGAACGTTGCAGGGGAAGAGGAAGAGTTTCCCAACGACACGCTGTTTTTGGCGCGGGCCCTGGCCCGTGGTGGCAAGGGCGTCTCGATTCAGCGTTACAAAGGCCTCGGAGAAATGAATCCGGAGCAGCTCGAAGAGACCACCATGAAGCCCGAGAACCGTGTGTTGCTCCAGGTTCGCGTCGACGACCTCGTTGAAGCGGATGATGTCTTCACAACCTTGATGGGTGAAGTGGTCGAGCCACGACGACGTTTCATCGAGGACAACGCATTGAACGTCGAGAACCTCGACGTTTAGCAACTTTGGCGCCGGCTGACCGTGGCGCCATGATCAGGATTGACTTTTGCCGGACGAACCTACAGACGACACTCTTGGAGAAGGCGGAGGCAGTGGTGGGATCGCTGCCATTGCGATCGAGGACGAGGTTCGAAGCTCTTTCCTCGCCTATTCGATGTCGGTCATCATTAGCCGGGCGCTGCCAAAGGTCGAAGACGGTCTCAAGCCTGTCCACCGCAGAATCCTGTACGCCATGCAACAGGAGGGCCTTCTCCCGAATCGGCCCTATAAGAAGTCAGTTGGTGTTGTAGGCGAGGTCCTTAAGCATTATCACCCCCATGGCGATAGCGCCGTTTATGAAGCCATGGTTCGGATGGCGCAGGACTTCTCGCTCAGGTATCCGCTCGTCGATGGGCAAGGAAACTTTGGTTCAATCGACGGAGATTCTGCTGCGGCTTACCGATACACCGAGGCCCGGCTCGACTCTCTTGCCGAGGAAATGCTCCGGGACATCGATCGGGAAACGGTCGACTTCACGCCAAATTTCGACGGGCAGATGGAAGAGCCCGAGGTTCTTCCGACTCGCTTCCCGAACCTCCTTGCCAATGGCTCCGCGGGAATTGCGGTGGGAATGGCAACCAACATCCCGCCCCACAACCTGAGGGAACTGACCGAGGCGTTCGTCCTCGAAGCTGAAAACCCCGACTGCACCGTCGATGAGCTCATGGAGCGGATGCCCGGGCCCGACTTTCCGACAGGGGCTCTGCTCTGTGGAAACGAAGGCGTGCGGAGCTACTACCACACCGGCCGGGGCCAACTCATTCTCCGTGCGACCGCGGACTTCGAAGAGACGAAACGTGGCTCGCGGATTGTTGTGAGCGCGATTCCCTATCAGGTCAACAAAGCCATGTTGATCGAGCGGATTGCAGATTTGGTCCGGGAAGGCCGCATCGCTGGGATCACCGACCTCCGCGACGAGTCCAATCGTGAGGGGATGCGGATTGTCATCGAGCTGCGTCGAGACGTGGCCGAGGAAGTCATCCTCAACCAGCTCTATAAGATGACACCGCTTCAAACCACATTTGGCGTGAATCTGCTGGCTCTCGTGAACGGCCGGCCCCAGACCCTGGGGCTCAAACAGGCGCTTCGGCACTTCATCGAGTTTCGGAAAGAAGTCGTCATTCGGCGAGCGATCTATGACTTGGCCCAGGCGGAAGCCAGAGCCCATATTCTCGAAGGCTTCGCGATCGCCCTGGACCACCTTGACGAGATCATCGCGCTCATTCGAGAAAGCGAAGACGCGGCGGCAGCTCGTGACCAAATGATGGCACGCTTTCAACTGTCCGAGCGACAGGCCCAGGCGATTCTCGAAATGCGCTTGCGCTCGTTGACCGCCATGGAGCGTCAGAAAGTGATCGACGAACTTGAGACCCTACGGGCCAAGATCGCCGACCTTAAAGACTTGCTCGAAAGTGACGTTCGAATTCTCGAAGTCGTGATCGAAGAGGTTCGTGCGGTCAACGAACGCTTTGGCGACGAGCGCCGGACACAAATCGTCGAAGCGATTGGTGGGATCACCAACGAGGATCTGATTGTCGAAGAAGACATGGTCGTCACCCTGTCGCATTTGGGATACATCAAGAGAAACCCCGTGACTTTGTACCGGGCCCAACGCCGCGGGGGCAAGGGTGCCCGGGGCATGGAGACGAGGAGCGAGGATTTTGTCCGTCACCTCGGTGTCGCCTCGACCCACGCCTACCTGCTGTTCTTCACCAATAAAGGCAAGCTGCATTGGCTGAAGGTTCATGCGTTGCCTCAGTTGGGTCGAGCCGCGAAGGGAAAGGCCATAGTCAACGTGTTGGAGCTCACCGAGGGAGAGCGCATCGAAGCCATGCTCCCGGTCCGCAGTTTTGACGATGTCGGTGAAGACGAGCATGTGATCTTGGCCACGCGCAACGGGGTGGTGAAGAAGACCGCGCTGAACGCCTACTCGAATCCGCGAAGGGCAGGAATTATCGCTTTGAACCTTGCAGAGGGTGACGAGCTGATTTCGGCGGGGCGCTCTTACGGGAGCAACCAAGTTCTCATCGCAACACGGGCCGGAAAATCTGTTCTCTTCGATGAGTCGGATGTTCGTCCGATGGGACGGACGGCGACCGGCGTTCGGGGGATCAGTCTGTCGAGCGATGACGTGGTCGTCGGGATGGAAGTGATCCACCCGGGTGCGACCGTTTTGAGCGTGACCGAAAATGGATACGGCAAGCGGACTCCCCTTGAGGACTACCGCGTCCAGCGGCGAGGTGGGCAGGGCATCATCAACATTAAAGCTGGCGAAAGAAACGGTCAGGTGATCGGCGTGCTTCAAGTGATGAATGGCGACGATGTCATGTTGATTACCGATGGCGGCAAGGTGCTGCGGTGTGCCGTGGATGGGATTTCAACCATGGGTCGAGCGACTCAGGGTGTTCGCATGATGCACCTGGCCACCGATGAAAAGTTGGTGGCCGTGGCACGAGTTGCCGAGGGCGATGTCGGCGGAGAGGATGCCGATTCGGACGAGCCGGCGGCCGAATTGAACGAGGAAAGCTGACCCCTCGATGACTGCCCGTAAAACCGCTCGGAAGAAACTCAAGACTCAGCGCTCAAAAGAAGCCTTCCGGCAAGCCCGACGTGTGATCCCCGGCGGAGTCAACAGCCCTGTCCGGGCTTTTGGTTCCGTGGGTCTCACGCCTCGTTTCATTGATCGAGCTAAGGGCCCACGCATCTGGGATATCGATGGAAACGAGTACATCGACTACGTGGGATCCTGGGGGCCGATGATCCTTGGGCATGCGCATCCGAGCGTATTGCGGGCTGTGCGCGAAGTGATGAAAAAGGGTACGAGCTTTGGCGCCCCCACCGAAAATGAAACACGTCTGGCCGAAGCAATTCGGCGTGCCTTGCCGTCGGTCCAGCAAGTCCGGATGGTTTCATCCGGAACCGAGGCCACGATGAGTGCCATCCGTTTGGCACGGGGTGTGACCGGTCGGTCTCGAGTGCTGAAGTTCGAGGGTTGTTATCACGGTCATTCGGATGGTTTGTTGGTCGGCGCGGGAAGCGGCGTAGCGACCCTTGGCATACCGGGTTCGCCGGGGGTTCCTGCGGCGATGACTGAACTGACCGTGCAGGCGCCGTTCAATGACCTACACGCGGTGGCCGAAGCCTTTGCGCGGTGGCCCGATGAAATCGCCTGCATCATCGTGGAACCGATTGCCGGCAACATGGGTTGTATTCCTCCGGTCGCGGGTTTTTTGCGGGGCCTGCGAGAGCTTTGTGACCAACATGGCGCCCTCTTAATTTTCGATGAAGTGATGACAGGATTTCGCGTGGCCCACGGCGGCGCCCAGCGTCTCTACCGAGTTCGCCCAGACCTGACCTGCCTCGGAAAAGTGGTGGGCGGAGGCCTTCCGGCGGCCGCATACGGAGGGCGCAACGATTTGATGCGCCATGTCGCGCCGGCCGGCGACGTGTACCAGGCGGGGACGCTTTCGGGCAATCCGTTGGCGGTTGCGGCGGGTCTGGCCACCCTGGAGAGGCTCGAAGAGCCCGGAGTGTACGAGCGGCTGAATACGCTGAGTGAGCGACTGGTGGGGGGGCTCAGCACCCTCGCGGATGAGGCGGGCATTCCCTTCTCGACGGTATCGGTGGGCGGAATGTTTGGTTTCTTCTTTCATTCCGGACCTGTCCGCCGCTTTGAAGATGCCAAGAAGAGCCACGAAGCCCGGTTTCAATGTTTTTTCGCCGAAATGCTCGAAGGTGGCGTCAACCTGGCCCCTTCGTCCTATGAGGCGGGTTTTCTGTCCCTGGCACACCGTTTCAGTGACATCGACCGCACCCTGGAGGTGGCCCGCAATGCGTTGTTGCGCGCCGCTCGGATCCGTTGAGCCCATGGGGGCCGTCGGCTATTCTGCGCGCCGATTCAGTTCCTCGGCGGCGCATAGGTCTTCGCACGCGTTGGGGAAATGGTTCGCTTGGCCTCATGGGGTCCGCCCGTTTTGACTGAGACGGAGGGCCGCCCGGACGATGGGCAGGGCTCGAGCCGGTCGCAGCGGAAACGCTCATCGGCGGGAGCCAGCCAGCTGGGTCGGCGCAGGCTTGAGAAGATGGCCGGTCAGGTCAACTCGACAGCGGGGAGCGCCTACCAGGGGGCTGCTGAGTCTGTCCTCGCGATCGTGATCGCGATGGGGATTGGGTACTGGGTCGACGGGCGATGGGACACTTCGCCGTGGGGTCTACTGGTCGGAGCTGTGACCGGGTTTGCCGCCTTCGTGTTGAGGCTGAGCAGAATGAGAAAACTAGTTCAAAACCAAGGAGATGGCGTAAGCCCGGACGAGCCGAAACAACCCCGGGAGACGCGCGGTTCGGGGCCGTCGGGCCCCTCTGCCGAGTAGTGGCTGGGTGGGTTGAGAACGGACCGCGAGAAGGTCGCCGATCAAGAAATGAAGCTGGAACGCGTCGAAAGACTGAACCTCGGACTGAGCGCTGGGGCCATCGCGGCCTCTTACGCGTTGGCGACCCCTCATTTTGCCACCAGTCTGGCGCTGGGGGCTTGCCTCGAGGCGCTCAATTTTGGTGCCCTGATGCGGGGGGCAAGGCTCTTTTTTGCCGGTGAGTTTCAGGGCGCCGGGCCCTGGGTGGGGGTTTTTGCGCTGCGTTTTGTCCTGGTGGGGACCGGTATCTTGGTGGTTCTGTATTTGGGCGCCAACCCGATCGCGCTGCTGGTCGGACTTTCGATCGCGATGCCCGCGGTGCTCATCGATTCCTGGTTGCATCGGCCAGAGGTCGTCGATCCCGCTACATTGCCGGCCCTCGATTCCGACGACGAAGAGTGGGATCGCTGGAATGCCTGGCGGGCCGCCGAAAGCCGGCCGCCAGTAGATGATGAGGAAGCAGAGCCCGTTGTATTGGCCGCGGACCCGGGTCCGCGGGATGGAGAACCGCCGCAATGAACATTTTTCAATGGTTCGAGCGCACGAGCGAGATTTCGTGGGTCGTGACCTCCACCCTCTTTGCTGCTGCTTTGATCTTGTTTAGCGGCCTTCGGATTCGAAAAGCCGTGGCCCAAGACGGCGGCGTGTTGCCCGACGAGGGATTTACTGTCCGCAACGTTTTCGAACTGATGGTCGAATTCCTCATGGACCTTGGCGAAAACACCATGGGGGATCGGGCCCGGCAGTACTTCCCCATTGCGGGGACGATCTTTTTCTTTGTTCTGTTTGCCAACCTGATGGGGTTGGTTCCCGGCTTCAAGGGTGCAACAGGCGATGCGAACGTGACCTACGCCTGGGCAACCGTGTCGTTTATTGTCTACAACTATGTGGGCATCAAAGAGCATGGATGGAAATACATTTTCCAGTTTATGGGGCCAGCCATTTGGAACCCCACGGTTGGCGGCAAGACCTACCACCTTCGGCCGCTCGCTATTCTATTTTTGCCACTTGAGATCGTGCTTCACTTCGCGCGGATTTTGACTCTCGGTATTCGTCTTTTGGCCAATATGTTTGCCGACCACACGGTTGTGATGGTTTTTATTGGGCTGGCGCCCATTGCGGTCCCCGCCATTTTCATGGGCTTGGGGATGCTCGTCTGCTTCCTGCAGGCATTTGTATTCGCCCTGCTCACCATGATCTACATCGGTCAAGCCCTTGAGGAGGCACACTGATCTAGACCGCCGGCTATTCGTCGGTCGCGGTCTGCGTATTTCAAAGTTCTTTATGGCGCCGACCGGTGTTGCGGTGCGTCGTCATCCACCCAACGAGCAAACAATTCGGACCAGAAGGTCCACACAGCTCATACGCTCAAACGAAAGGAAAGCTCCACCATGCGTAAGTTCGCGAAGCTTCTTCTCTGGACCATCGTCTTCAGTGTTGCCCCGGCCCTCGCCTTTGCCGATGACGGCGGCGGTAGCAGCCTTGGCCCCGGCCTCGGCGCTGGCTTGGCGGTTGGACTCGCCGGTCTCGGCTGCGGGATCGGTCAGGGTCTCACGGCGGGTAATACGACGGCGGGTATCGCACGAAACCCCGGCGCAGCCGGCGCCATGTTCGTCAACTTCATCCTCGGCATGGTGCTGATCGAATCCATCGCGATTTACGGTCTCGTGATTGGCTTCGTTTTGTCGGGCAAGTTCTAGTCGAATTGAGACGCCGGGCGACAGCCAGAGGTGAGCCCCACCCCGTTTATGGCTCACCTCGTCCCCGTGCTGACGCCCGGCGCCCCGTGCCCCGCCCGACCCCCGGTCCCGTTAGAGGGGCTGGGCGGGCGTCGCCCGAGAGCGACGTTCACTTCCCGTCTAGAGCAAGTGGCGTGCCGAGATTGAGACACGTCCGGACGGGCTTGGGCCTCGTGTCGATGCTTTTTCGGTTGTGGCAAACCGAAACCTGGGTCGGCGAGTTCTCGACGAACCCGTGTTAAACAGGGCACACGAATCGGGAACCTGGCACCTCGCTCTGGGCCGGCAGGCGGGAGAGGCACAGTGGCTCACGGATACCTGATCGCAATCGAAGGGATCGATGGCGCGGGGAAGGGGACGCAGGTCGATCTCCTGGTAAACGCTCTTCGTTCCCAGGGCCATTCGGTTGTGGCCACCCGGGAGCCAACAGATGGCCCCCACGGTCGCCGCATCCGAGCGCGTTCGGTGGCCGGTGAAGCGCTTTCGCCCGGCGAGCAGTTGGAAGCCTTTATGCTCGACCGAGCTGAGCATGTTCGCGATCTGATTCGCCCAGCCCTCGATCAAGGTGCCGTTGTGGTGACCGACCGCTACTACCTCTCCAACGTGGCCTACCAAGGCGCAGCGGGACTCGACCCGGTCGGCATCTTGGAAAGCAATGCGGCGCGTTTCCCCGAGCCGAACCTCGCCGTTTTGATTGACCTCTCAGCGGAGGAAGCCCTACGGCGGGTGGACGCCCGTGGCGAAGAGAGAAATCGAGTTTTTGAGCGGGAAACGTTTTTACTTCGCGCCCTTAAGATTTATCGCAGCTTGAGCCTGCCCTACTTGCATTCCGTTTCCGGTGAGGCCGCTCCGCAGACCGTGCACACCGAAATCATGGACCGAGTGCGAGCGATTCTTTCCGAAGCAAAACGCTAGAAAAAGAACCCACCGTTTTCGTCTTCTTCCCTGGGCGTCGGATCGGGCACCGGCGGCGCGATATCAGATTGGGCGGCGAACCGCAGGAGAACGCGGACCCCGTAGAAGACTGCGATGGCCGAAGGCACCACGACCAGCGCAGAGATGTGTTCACCCGGGGCGTTAAAGCCCGGGATGGCGAGCCCAGAGTTGAACTCTGCGGCGGCGAGATACACCGCGGCAATCGCGCCCGACAGTCCAACGACGGCCAACAGCGACCCGGAGCCCAGGCGGGCAAAGGCCAGCAGGGCCCCAACCGTCAACCCGCTGGCCAAGGGGACCAGGGCGTCGCTGCCGGGTGCGCCCGACGCGGGGAAGTGGACGACTGAATAGAGGATGGCCGTTAGGAAGACGCCCCGGGTCCGGCCCATGCGTGCGACGAGTCCCTGAAGGAGCACCCCGAAGAAAAAGAAGCCTTCGACCAGCGGACTGATGCCCACGGCCACGATCACCGTTTGAGCGGCCGCATAGGTGGAATCAATCCGAGTCAATTCGGCGAGCTCGGCTTGAAGTTCGAGAACGGCGGGGCTGGCTGGCAGCAAAACGCCGACGTAGTTGTCGAGCTCTTTGATGAGAATCACCACGGGCAACAAGCAGAGCAAAGGGGGCAGTCGGTCCATCGGGAAGCCGCGCAATCCCATGCGCTCGACGTGAGGAGGGGGTACCCGTCGGGCGGCCAGTAGGGCGATACCCCCGAGCCCGAAAGTCTGGGCCAACCCAATTGCGGAAATAAAGTCGAGTTCTTCTCCGAAGAGGGTAAACATCAGGCTCGTAGAGAAGAGAGCGAGGATAGAGAGCCAAACCGCCGCGAAGGGACCGGGAAAGAATGCCGCATTGTCGGGAGCGGCGATCGGTTTTGGATTTTCAGGTTCGGGCATGGCTCCCGCTCTTTGCGACCCGGGGAAAGGAGGGACCGGTTTCTAAAGGACCGTGAAGGTAGCGCTCGGTCCTCACCCGGGACTGGTTCGATGGGCGAGGGCAGCTCCGGTCCACGAGTCGGCACATAGCATGATTTCTTCCGGGGGTCCTGTGGCGACGATGGCTCCCCCTGCAGCCCCCCCGCCGGGCCCCAGATCAACGACGTGGTCCGCCGATTGGATGACGTCGAGATGGTGCTCGATTACGAGCACGGTGTTTCCCCGTTCGACGAGCTGTTGGAGCAGCTTGATCAATCGAGCCACATCAGAAAAATGCAAGCCGGTCGTGGGTTCGTCCAGGAGGTAAAGCGTTCGTCCGTGCGAACGCCGGGCAAGCTCTTTTGCGAGCTTGACCCGCTGGGCTTCCCCTCCGGAGAGTGTTGTGGCGGGTTGACCGAGCCGCAGATAGTTGAGGCCCACGTCGAGAAGTGCTTGGAGGGGGCGCTGAACCGTCGGGATATTCTTCATCCAAGGAAGAGCCTCCTCGACCGTCATGTCGAGTACGTCTGCGATATTTCGGCCCTTGTAGAGGATCTCGAGAGTTTCGGCCTCATAGCGCCTGCCCGAGCAGACCTCGCAGGTGACAAAGAGGCCCGGGAGGAAATTCATTTCGACTCGCATACGGCCAGCCCCTTCGCACGCCTCGCATCGTCCACCCTTCACGTTGAAGGAGAAGCGACCAGGGTCGTAGCCTCGGGCGCGCGCCTCTGGAATCTGGCTAAAAAGCTGACGGATTCCCGAAAGAGCGCCGGTATAGGTGGCGGGGTTCGAGCGTGGAGTTCTTCCGATGGGCGCTTGGTCGACATCGATCACTTGATCGATGGTCTCCGCTCCTTCAAGCTGATCGAATTCCCCTGGCACCGCCTCGGCCCCGTGAAGCTGGGCCGCCAGCGCCCGGTGCAGGGTGTCGTTGACCAGCGTCGACTTCCCTGATCCCGATACACCGGTCAGGACAGTGAAGGTGCCCAGGGGTAGTGAGAAATCGAGATTTTTCAGGTTATGGCTTCGGCAGCCTCGTAGTTTCAGCCAGCCGCGGGGCGAACGCCGCGAAGGTGGGATGTCCAGGCGCTTTTTCCCGCTCAGCCAAGCGCCCGTGGGAGAGCGATCGTTGTGTTCAATCTGCAGCGGATCCCCTGTGGCGACGACTTCTCCGCCGTGGGTTCCTGCTCCGGGGCCCATATCGACAATGAAGTCCGCTGCTCGGATTGTGCTTTCGTCGTGTTCAACAATGACCACGCTATTGCCCTTGTCGCGGAGTCGCATCAGGCTCGCGAGGAGGCGATCGTTATCGCGCGGGTGGAGTCCGATGGAGGGCTCATCCAAGATATAAAGGACACCTAACATCTCTGATCCAACCTGGGTGGCGAGTCGAATGCGCTGGGCCTCGCCCCCGGAAAGAGTTGAAGTCGCGCGGCCGAGGGTCAAATAGTCGAGTCCGACGTCGCACAGAAAGCCAAGCCGGTCCCGTATTTCCTTCACGATCCGGTTGACGACCTGCTGCCGACGAAAGTCCGAGACTTCAAGTTGTCCAAACCAGTGATGCACTTCGCCAATGCTGAGGGCATAGAGATCATGGAGAGCTTTTCCTTCAAGGCGAACGGACCGCGCTTCGGCTTTGAGCCGACTGCCTCCGCAAGTTTTGCAGGGTGCTGAGACGCGGTAGCGGTCGAGCTGCGTGCCCGACCGGCGTTCGAGATCGTCCAGTACGCCTCTAAAAATCCGATCCACGCGAGTCTTTCGTGAACGTCCAGATCGCGTCGGCTTGTCTCCCACGGAAAAGGAAACCTTTCTGCTTCCTCCGTCGAGGATGAAGCGCCGGTCTTTTTCCGAAATCTTGTTCCAGGGTGTCGAGAGATCGATGGCGAGGTGGTCGGCGACGTCCGAGAGAAGCTGGGCATAGAAGCGGCGATGGCGTTTGCGTTGCCAGGGTTCGATGGCCACTTCCAGAGGGGCATTGGGATTGGGCACGATGCCATGGGGGTCGATCTGGAGCCGGATCCCCAGTCCATCGCACGACCCACAGGCGCCGGCGGGACTGTTGAAGGAAAAACTTCGTGGGGCCAGTTCTGGAAAGGAGATACTACAGCGCGCACAGGCACTCTTTAGGGAAAGCAGCCATTCCTCGGCGGTTTCGGATTTTTTATCCGTAGATTTTTGGACGAGGACAAGCACCGTGCCGTTTGCCAAAGCCGTTGCGGTTTCCAGTGAGCCCGTCAGCCTGGATCGAATCGACTCACGAATCGTGATCCGGTCGACGACAACCTCGATGTTGTGGCGTTTTTGTCGGGATACGGATGACGTTTGCCCAAGCTCTAACCGCTCACCGTCCACGCGAACTTCGACATAGCCTCGCTGACGGAGTGTCTCGAGTTCTTTCTTGTACGCGCCTCGCCGTCCGCGAACGATCGGGGCCAAGACCTCGATTCGCGTCTCTGCGGGAAGGCTCATGGTTTGCTCGACCATTTGGGCCAGGGTCTGGGACGCGACCCGCTCTCCGCAACCGGGGCAAAGCGGTTCCCCGGCGCGGGCAAAGAGAACCCTCAAAAAGTCTGATATCTCAGTGGCTGTGCCAACCGTGCTCCGGGGACTCTTTCCCAGAGACCGTTGTTCGATGGAAAGCGAGGGGGAGAGCCCTTCGACGGATTCGACATCAGGCTTTTCAAGCTGGTCGAGGAACTGCCGTGCATACGCGGAAAGGGACTCGACATAGCGCCTTTGCCCCTCTGCATAGATTGTGTCGAAAGCGAGACTGGATTTGCCGGAACCGGAGGGGCCTGTGATGACCACCATCTGGTCGCGTGGAATCGAGACATCGACTCCTTTGAGGTTGTGGGTCCTCGCCCCTCGAACGACCACTTCTGAAGGGGCTCGCACCGGACTGTTCGGAAGCATCCTACGCGGAGGCCCGGCGGAGGCCGAAGTGGGTTCGAGTGGATCTGAAGACAAGGTCAGCGCCCGCGTCTCGCCATGGATTTCTTTCCCTCGGCGTAGCTTCCCTTACGAGAGATGTACGTCTGCTTCCGCAAGGTCTCTAGCCAATCGAGGTATTCCTTATCCATTTTGCGTCGGGTGATTTCGGCGGTGAGCGCGGCCTCGGCCTCGGCGTAGGTCACGACCTGGTAATCGCGACGTTCAACCAGCTCGAGAATGTTGCACCCGAAACTGGTCTCGATCACGCCGGACACATCTCCGGGTTGCATGTTTTTCAACGCGTTCGACATCCAAGGTGCGAGATCCTCAACGTGGAGCCAGCCCAGTTCTCCGGCGGCCTCGGGGTTCATGTCGGTGACCCGCCTGGCGGTTTCATCGAAAGTCAGCTCTCCGCCCTTGATCTTTTTCTCAGCATCGGAAGCAATGGAGCAAGCTGTTTTCACGCTCCTTTGCGAAGCTCCTCCGGCGCCGACCAGGATGTGACGAAGATGAACTTCTTCCCCGGACCGGTCTTGTTGGTCTCCGAAGCGTTCGTCGAACGCGGCGCGGACTTCTTCGGGCTCAACTCGGATTCGAGAGCGCACCATCGTGTTCAGAACCTTGGAGCGTTCGATTTCGCCCTGAAGCTTTTGGCGGTATTCAGCGAGGGTGAGTCCGTGACTCTCCACGCTGGTTTGAAGCTGTTCGACGGTCAGTCCGTTGTCCTGTGCGATGCCCGCGATGGCCGCGTCGATTTCCGCCTCGGTCGCTTGAAGCTCGAGTCGAGCCACAACGCTCTCGATCAGCTTGGATTCAATCAGGCGCTCCAGCGCATCACCTCTCATGCTCTGGATTTCCGAATCGCTCAGCCCGGCGGCGCGCATGCGTTCTTCGACGGGTCTCGACAGCTCGTGGACGTCAGAAAGCAATACGATCTGAGACCCGACTTGGGCCGCGATGCCGTCTACCAAAACCTCTGAGGCGGACGACACTCCTTGAAGCGGTGCCATTGCGCTGACAAGGGCGAGCAGGGCGGCCTTCACCACAAGGGTGAAGCACCGGATCCAGGCAGGGGTGGTCGTCAACACTCTGGGTGTTCCTCAAGACGGGGTGAGAGGCCCCTCTCAGCTGGCCGACATCATGGGCTGGGGCGCGCCCGGGGCCCTCTCCAACAGAGGCCCTTTGTATTTTAGCCGCGATGCCCGGGCGCGCCCTTTCGAGGCCCGCTGCCCGGTCAGCGTTCCCACCCGCCGGTGCTGAGGCCCAAAACAGGACCTCAAGCGAGCAGACTTTCTGTTTTTCTGGGTAGATATATTTATCTTACTCCACACAAGAGGATCAAATTAGATATAGATATCTAAATCGCTATGATTTGAGGTATGAGCACTTCCTCAGTCGGACCCCAACAATCATCGAGGGTTCCAAGGCGGGCCTACGACAGGCTCATCCTCGCTGGCATTGAATTAATGGCGCGCGAGGGCCTAGACGGCGTGAACACGAATACGATCGCCCGGGCGGCCCGCGTAGGAGTGGGGACTTTCTACCAGCACTTCGAGGATAAGTTCGCCCTACACCGCGCCATTGTTCAAAGGGCCCTCGAAGGTCTCCAGAACAGCTTGGCCCAGGCCCATCAGGAAGCCGACGATCGGCCCCTTCCCGATCAGGTTCGGGCCGGCGTGGTCGCTCTCGTGGGTTTCGCGCAAGCTCAGCCGGATCTATTTCGAACAACCTTTGGGCGTTCAGCGGCTGCGGCCCGTCTCAACTCGAAGGGCCGCACAGCGGGCCTTGGTCTTTCTGCGCGCCCTCTGGAGAGGAGGCTGCGGGCCCTGCTTGAGGAGGGCGAGCTGGATCCGGCGATTGAACCTGGGATTGCCGCCCGAGCGTTTATGGATATGCAGGTTCGGTGCGTCGTCCACTGGATCGAAGATCCCGTTCACGAAGATCCCGACGCCTTGATTCGGACGATCACCCGGCTTCACCCGGCCCTAGTCGGGCAGCCGCTGGGTGGGGACGTGGGCCTGGGCTGATTGGGGACGCCGCGAAAGGCCCGCGTTCCGCCTCACTTCGGCCGGTTCTGCCCGCTTTTGGCGACAGCGGTGGCCTCTCTCGCCCGAATGGGCTCGCCGCGGGATGGGGGGCAGAGTATCTTGCGGGTTCGCACCGCGTACTCCAACCCCCTCGGGAGAGCCGGAATTTGTCGGCGGATTCTCAGAAGTCCACTTACCGCGTGGGCGTGGTGTCTTACCGCAGCTACGGGGATCTAGCGGCTTGCCTTGAGTCGATTGGAAACCAGAAGCTTTCGCCCGACGCGGTCCGTGTTTTGGATGTTGATCCCGATCCGGCCCAGAGCGATCGGCGTTCAATCTTGGCCGAGCGATTTCCGTGGGCGGAGTTTCAAGATTTTCCTAACCGCGGCTATGCGGGAGGGGCCAATCATCTCGTGGCGTGGGCCAGTGGGGGCGAGAATCCGCCGGATTTCTGCTTGCTCTTGAACCCCGATGTTTCCCTTGAGCCCGACTTCGCGGCGTTGCTGGCGGCCGCCATGGCGTCCGGTCCGAATGTGGCTCTTGGCACGGGCAAGCTGCTGCGCCCCGACGGACGTACCTTGGACAGCGCTGGACTGGAGATGCCGCGTCACAAGCATCCGCGGGACCGCGGCAGTGAACAAGTGGACCGAGGCCAGCTCGACCAGCCGGCTGATGTTTTTGCGGCCAGTGGGGCTGCCATGATGTTGCGCCTGTCGGCAGTGTCGGACCTGATGCTGGACGGCGAGCTCTTTGACGAAGATTTTTTTCTCTACCGTGAAGATACGGATCTTTGTTGGCGAGCCGGTCGGCTTGGTTGGCGGGTCCGATACGAACCGGGGGCTCGTGCGCGTCACGTCCGAGGTTGGCGTCGGGCCGGTCGGTTCGAGGTTCCGGATTCTGTTCGGCTTCATTCCTTCAAGAATCACTATCTGCAGTTAATCAAGAATGCCCCGACGCGAGAGCTTATGCGCGACCTTCCCGCAATTTTGATCTGGGAGTTATTGAGGCTCGGCTTCGCAGTCTTGCGCGACAGAACGGTGCTGCGCGGCTACCGGCAGGCGATCCAGCTTTCCAGCCGCGCCTTCCACAAGCGGAGACTCCTCCAACAGAAGCTCCGTTCGCCCGAACGTCGACGTCGCTAACTCAGTGGCGAACGAGTCTCCGAAGCAACTCACGCGCGGCCTCAAAGAGTGCCGGTGCGCCGCCCTCGGGTCCGGGTGCGGGCGCATAGATCTTTTGCTCGGGCGATACGCGTAACCCTCCTCGGGCATGCGTCAGCATCTGAACGAGTTGTTGCGGGTCGATTTGGCTCGGCGTGCCGACATCCAGCACCAATTCACCCCGGATCAAACTGATTGCCGCAATGCCAATGCGGCGGGCGAGAATCTTTAAGCGAATCACCTGCATCAGATTCTCGGCGTCGGGAGGCATCGCCCCGTAGCGGTCTAGGATTTCATCGCGAATTCGGTCGACCTCATGTCCGTTTCGGGCGTTCGACAATTTCTTGTAGAGCACGAGGCGCTGGCTCACTTCCGCCACATAGTCTTCCGGAAGTCGTGCAGTCACGGGGAGCCGCAGTTCTGGGTCGACGCTGGCTTCGGGTACGTTCCCCCGAAGTTCCTCGATCGTTTCCTCCAGCATCTCCATATACGATTCGTATCCGATCGCCCGTAGATTGCCGGATTGTTCACCCCCCAAGAGATCCCCCGCGCCGCGAATTTCGAGATCCATGTTGGCCAACCGGAAGCCACTGCCCAGATCAGTCAAATCGTGGATGGCTTCGAGTCGTCTCTGGGCATCGCCCCGTAAGGAGCCGATGTCCGCCGGAACCAGACAGTACGCATAGGCTCGTCGATCCCCCCGCCCCACGCGCCCCCGGAGCTGATAGAGCTGAGCCAACCCCAGCGCATCGGCGCGATCGATCAGGATGGTATTGGCCCGCGGAATATCGAGTCCGTTTTCGATGATGGTCGTTGCGAGAAGGACTTCCGCTTCACCGTGGATGAAGGAATGCATTCGATCCTCCAGTTCCCGCTCCTTCATCTGCCCGTGGGCAACGATCACCTTCACTTCTGGAACGACCTGCTGAAGCATTTCGGCGACTCCGCCGATCGATGAAACTCGATTGTGCACGAAAAAGACTTGCCCTCCCCTCCGAATTTCTCGAAGAATGGCCTCGCGGATGAGTGCATCGTTGCGCCGGGCGATTTGCGTACGGATGGCCAGTCGATCGACGGGGGGCGTTTCGATGACTGAAAGGTCTCGAAGACCCGTAAAAGCCATTTGGAGGGTGCGCGGGATCGGAGTGGCGGTCAGTGTCAGCACGTCAACCGTCCGCTTAAGTCGTTTGATCCGTTCCTTGTGGGCGACGCCGAAGCGTTGTTCCTCATCAATGACGAGAAGCCCGAGGTCCTTGAACTCGACGCTTTTGGCCAGGATCCGGTGGGTCGCCACGACGACGTCCACTCGCCCCTCGGCGAGGCCTTCAAGTACCTTGCGAGATTCCCGTCCGGTTCGAAAACGCGAAAGCATCTCGATTTCAATCGGATACCCCGAGAAGCGCTTCTTGAAAGTTTCAAAATGCTGTTCACACAAAATTGTTGTTGGTGTAAGAATGGCGACCTGTTTTCCATCCAAGGCGGCCCGAAAAGCCGCGCGAATGGCCACCTCGGTCTTTCCGTAGCCCACGTCTCCACAGACGAGGCGGTCCATGGGTCGAGGCTTCTGCATGTCTGCTAGGACATCCTCGATGGCTGAACTCTGATCCGGAGTCTCTTCGAAAGCAAAGGCGCCTTCGAACTCTTCGAAGTAGGCATCTCGCCCGCTGAAGGCATGTCCAGGAGCCAATTCTCGAGCGGCGTGCATGGCGAGAAGTTCCCCTGCCATGTTCCGAAGACTTTTCTTGACTCTTTTTCTCGAACGTTTCCAAGCCTCGCCACCGAGTCGGTCGATCTTCGGTTGGGTGCCTTCAAAGGCGGTGTATCGCGCAACGAGGTTAAGCCGGTGCACGGGTAAAAAGAGCTTGTCGCCGGCCGCATACTCAATGCATAACAATTCTTGGGGTGTACCCCCGGCGGCTAACGCGTCCAGGCCTCGGTAAAGGCCTATTCCGTGATCCCGATGAACGACTGGGTCGCCCGGCTGAAGCTGACCGATTCCTTCTACGGCCGCGCCTTCTTTCCAGGTCATGCGGTGCCGCCGCTTCTCCCGCTTCCCGAAAATTTCTTCTTCGGTGATTACCTCTAGCTTTTGAAGGGGGACGGTGAATCCTTCTGACAAAGGCGTGACGCGGATCTCAATACGTCCTGGGAGCGACCAGTGCCAAACCGGGCGGGGATCGGTCACAACTTGGCTGTCTAATCCGTATTTGGAAAGGAGGTCTTTGAGTCGTTCAGCCGCCGAAAGCGTGGATGTTGTGAGGACACTCCGCCAGTTTTCAAGGACGCGATCGGCCAGGCGGTCGGCGAGGGGGCTCAACGCCTGCTCGTGAGTTCGGGTCCGTGTAAGCTCTCTGCGGAGCTCTGATTGATCGTGGGTTTCCAGCGTGATCGATAGGTTGTCCTGTTCGGGGTCCAGGATGGGAATTCGCTCAAGAGAAACAGGCTTACGACTGAGCAGCTTTTGATGAGTCGTTTCCGGCGCGACGAGTAATTCTTCGATCGGGCTGACCAGTCGACCGGTTGAGACCGCCGCGTCGTGACTGGCCTTGGCTTCCTCGTAGTAACGACCCAGGCGTTCAAGCCCGGCCTCGGGGTCATCTAAAATCACCAGGGTCTCAGGGGGCAAGTATTCGAGAACGTCTACCTGGTCGGGCTGCAGGGTGGGGGCGAGAGACTCGATGCCCGGCGGCAGATGACCGCGCAGCAGTGCATCCATGACTTCGCTCAACTCGGATGCAGGTGTGCCCAAGGCATCGGCCCGGTCGCGGAGGCTATCTCCCCGGTCGATGAGCGCCTCTCGTTCGAGAATGATCTCACGGGGTGGAGGCGCAACGGCATGGACTCTCTTGGATTGAGAGCGTTGGCTCGCAGGATCAAATTCTCGAATTCCATCGATATCGTCTCCGAAAAATTCAATTCGGAGTGGGTACTGGGCGTGGGGAGGAAATACATCGACGATTCCTCCTCGCACGGCGATTTCGCCCGGTTCTTCGACGATGGGCATGCGGGCGTAGCCCGCGGAGACGAGGCCGACGACGAGCGCATCTCGATCGACCTGATCCCCGACGGCAATCTCACGGGTGAAGCGTCGCAGACGATCAGGTGAAGGAACGCGAATCGACAGAGCGGTCCAATCGCTGACCACGATGG
>JAQWNI010000094.1 GCA_029268645.1 Myxococcota bacterium | reverse complement strand
AAATAACCATGGCAAAAACATATTGGGATGCGCATTCAGCTGATGACCATGAATGGGCCGGCTCTTCTCTCGGAGGCGATCGAATCCGTAGGGGGCGGCCGGCGGCTGGGCCAACAGGGGCTTGGACGGTGAAGGATTTTGCACCGGCGTCCGCTGCTGGATCAGCCGGATCCTCGGGCAGGGGATAAGGAGGAGGAGTCGCGGTTAGGTCGAAAATCCCGAGGTCCTCTCCTCCCCAAAGCCCCCCTAGAGAGGATTCCTCGTGCCCCGCCCCCCCCCCAAGAGGGCGGGGCCCCGACCGCTCGCAGCCAATGGCTGCGGGCGGTTTGGCGTTCGATCGCCCGGCGCCGGATCCGGAAGCCGTTACGATCCAGCTCACCGAGTTGGATTGAAGGGATTTTGGGAGTGACCGGCTCCGGTTTTGGCCAGTGTTTTTGGGCCTGGCTTCTTGAGGAGGCTTCATGCTGAACGCACCTCTTTCTGTGGCGGTCGTGGGCTTGGGCCGGATCGGTCGTGTCCACGCCCACCATCTCGTCGAGCACCCCTTGGCGCGGCTGGTGGCGATTGTCGATCCGCAGCCTAAGGTCGAGCCCGGGGTCCCGAGGTTCGACTCCATCAAAGCGCTTTTGGCCCAGGGGCCCCCCGTTGAAGCGGCCATCGTTGCGTCCCCGACGGCGCTTCATCGAGAGCATGTCCAAGCTCTCGTGAGAGCCAAAATACGAGTAATGGTGGAAAAACCGTTGACTGCGGATTTCGATGAAGATGCTCGGTTTGCCGACTGGCTGAGGGCTCACCACCCGAATTCGGTCATGTTGGCTTTTCAGCGTCGGTTCGACGGACCTCTGGTGCGGCTTCGGGGTTGGCTAAAAGCCGGGCGAATTGGTCGACCTTTTAAATTTGTTTCAATTCTGGAGGACTCACGGTTGATGCCCGCTGGTTACGAAAGCCCGGGGCTCCTGCAGGACATGTCCGTCCACAACGTGGACGAACTGTTGTGGCTGGCCGAAGCCGAACCGACCTCTGTTCGTGCTCAAGGTCACAGGCTCTTCAGCCAGGCGCACTCACCCGTTTCTGAGGATTACGACGATGCCTCGATCGAGTTGTCCTTCGAAGGCGGATTCATTGGTCAGATCGGTGTGAGCCGCAATCACGTCGCGGGGTATCGAGTTGAAACCTGGGTTTTTGGGGAAACCGGAGTTCTCCACGTTGGGGCTTTTCAACAAAATCGACGCGAGGTCCTCTTGGAAGCCTACGACGTTGAGGGCGAGCGGAGCCGAGAAACCTTTCCCACCCGCGACTATGGAGACGGGGCGCCCGAGTTTCTCGAGCGTTTCGGAGAGGCCTACGCGAACGAATTGGACCACTTCGTTCGGGCCTGTTTAGCCGGAGAGGTTTTTGGAGTGGGGCCCCAAGACGCTCAGCGTGCCAGTCGAGTGCTGGCTGCCGCGGCCACGGCGGTTCAGGCCAGCGCGGCCCACCATTGGCCGGTGTGAAGTTCTCGTCCACGAAGCCGTAATGTGGCCCCCTCATCTCTTCTCAAGCGGGGGCGCTTCGCGATCGCCTGCGTTGAATCCAAAGCAGGACCAGAACTGCGATCAGGGCGATCGGCATGACGAACCAAATGGATGCCTCGACCCAAGCCACGAGCAGGGCTGAAAGCCCGAGAAGGGCGCCGAGGACTGCGAAATGCCAGTCAAAGTGGACACCCGCGAGAAAAGTGGCCAGGGCGACCGAGAGAAGCGAGAAGATCCCCAATTCCGGCGCATTGATCCGATTTGTGTTGTAGAGCATGAAGGCCAGCTGAAGGACCGCCAGCAAGCCGGCCCAATGAAACAGTTCGCTCCCAAAAAGCCGCAGCCAGCTTTCGCCGATTTTGCGCGGGCGTTGGGCTCTGCGGTGGATACTGCTTAAGGCGAGCAGGGGAACCAGAGCGAGCCAGAACTTGTGGCCCCAGGTCGGAGAGATGTCCGTCACGGCCACCCCAATGGCACTGACGAGGAAGATCAGGACAAGCAGGCCCTCGGCCACGCCAAAGTGCCAGCGTTGGGCGGGGCCGTGGGTTTTCGGGTCAGGAACTGTCGAAGTGGGCTCGGGGCTCATGAAGGCTCTCATTTTAATAGGGGGCGGATGAAGACCAGAGTGTAGTCGAGAGGCTGGTCGAGAGTCAGCGGTTGCGCCGGTCGAACCCAGAGTGCCATGCTGGGCCGTGGCCCGGATAGCAGGGCGGAGCGGAGACCTACTCAAGTTTGAAGGGAGGCCGACATGAGGATGGGCCAAAAATGGGGTGAGAGGTTTCGGGGGGTTGTGATTCTAGCGTCCGTGGCGTGGAGCTTGGCCTGCGGGGCCCCTGAAACAGAGCCGCCCGGAGGGCCCGCGGTGGCTCCGGCGAGAGGGGCGGAACCTTTCATTGAGGCTTTGCCGCAAATTGATCCCGCTGGCGCCACAGAAAGCCTGCCCAGCGTGCCCACCACGGGTCTAGTGCCACCCCGGTTCATTGATTATTCCGATCCCGAGGCCCTAGTCGAGGTGATCGATGATCTCTCGATCGAGGGGGGCCCCGAATCTCTAGCCTTGTTGGAGGAGATCCTGACGACGGCGCCAGAGGAAGAGATTCGAATGGACGTAATCGATGCGGCGGCCTTTCTCGCGGATGAACAGGACGTCAGCATGCTATTGGCTCGAGCCATTGAGGACCCATCCCCGCTGGTTCGAATCGAGGCGGCCGATTTGGCCGCGGAGATGTCCTTGGTTGAGGTATTGCCTCTTTTGCGTCGCCGAGCGGCCGTTGAGTCTGATCCCGATGCTCAACTTGTTTTGGATCAGGCCATTGACGAGTTGGAGTGGCAGGGCCAGGTGCCGGTGCGCTGAAACGCGACGTCAGCGAAGACGTTAGGATTGGGAGAGAGTGAACTAGGCCGAGTCGCCGCTGGAGCGGCGTCAAGAGGGGGAAGTGATGATGCGTTCTGGAGGACTCTTGTTGGTGTTGGGGCTGGTGTTCAGCACAAGCGCGGGGGGATGTTCGAATCCCTGGGCAACGCAGAAGGCCTCGACAAAGCTTGCCAATCCCGCTTCTGTACATTGCGGAGAGGTCGGCGGAACTCTTGAGTTGGAAAAGACGCTTGATGGGGGCACCCTCGGGATTTGTTACTTCGACTCCGGGGGGCAGTGCGAAGAGTGGGCGCTCTTCAGAAAAGAGTGTCCCGTCGGAGGAGTAAAAATCTCGAAGACCACGAGCCCGGCCCAGCGCAGCTGCGTGATTCGCGGGGGCTCCTTCGAGCTGGTGACACCGGCTTCAGACAGTCATCGGGCCGATGGGCTCTGCAATCTGCCCGACGGAGAAATCTGTGGATCGGCCTTCGTTAAAGGCGTCCCCTGCCCGATCCTAATGAAGTAGGGCCAAGGCTTGAACCCGATGGGGCGATTGCTGAAGAGTCGGTACAAACAAGGAGTTGAGAAATGAGGCGTAATGATTCACGGGTTGGGCGATGGGGATGGGCTCTGTTGGGACTCGTCGCGGCAATGGCCTGCGCCACCACGCCCCAGAATGGCGTGATTGCGGCGCATTGGACGCCTCCAGGCCAGCCAACCGAACCCATCGTTCTCTCCTGGGAGTCTCATTCGACGAATACGGGCCGGATCTTTTGCACCCTTGGCCGCGGTGGAGAGCGATTCACCGGAAACTATATTCGTGTCGTGGCGGGCACAAAAGTTGAGACGGTGGCCCCGGTCCTCGACACTTGGGGTCCTACTTGGAGCGGTTATGACTGGGGGGGCGCAAACGATTCCTGGTGGTGGGGGCCAGCGGGGGAACCCATGGGTGAGTATATGGCGAGTTCCTATTATCCGATCTTTGTCCAGGAGTACACCGGAAAGGCCGTGGCTTCTCTGATTGGCGATAAGGGCGATACGATGCGTTGCCGCTTTACTCTGCGTCGCCCCCAGGAAGGTCTGATGGGCGGGGGCACCGGCGAGTGCCAGACCTCAAACGGAAGCCGCATTTCTGCCGACTTTTGAGGCAGCGGACCTTGCCCCAGTGGCAAATTGATTGCGGGGCGCTTTTCGCGAGGCTCCCCGGAGGTCCAGGCTTGGCTTGAGGTGTCAGTGAGCCGAGGGCCGGCCTGCCGGGCAAAGCCGATGTGCGCGACTTTTTGGGTCACTCAGCACGACTTTGCATTTTTCGTCCTCGAGGCGTCAACGGCCCACTGGGCTGTCCTACCGGACGGTCATTTTTTGCACCAAGAAGAAACACAGCCAGGCTACGCCATAGCAGGCCGCACCCAGCTGGAGTGTCGCGGTAAAGCCGATTGCGACGGTCAGTGGAATCGTGGCGAGTGAACCCATCACCGAGGCAAATCCATTGACTCCGAGTGCCCAAGGCGCGAATTCCGGCCTGCGCTCTTCTACCAGCTTTAAGAGGTTCGGAAGGGGCATGCCCATGAAGAATGACAGGGGAGCGAGCATTAGGACCGCGATGGCGATCCTTGATTCAATGGAATAATTCAAGAACAACTCGAATAGGGGGCCTGAAAACCGTGCCAGCAAGAGGACGATCCCACCAATCGAGCCGATCGCAAGAGAGAGAGTCGTTGCAAGATTCAAGTTCCAGCGTCCGCTCAACCAGCTCCCCACGCCGGAAAAAAAGAGGAGCGAAAACAAGATCGTGGAAATAGAGAAGTTTGGGTGACCAAGAAAGAGCCCAAATCGCTGCATCAGGCCGATTTCGATGAACATGAACCCTGCTCCGATGGAAAAGAAGAAGGCTGCGATCGGTAAAGAGGCGGCGAGGTTGAGGCCACGCCGTCGGAACGCGATGAGAGGGCCAAGGATGAGTGCGAGCGCGACAAGGCTGATCTGGACAACGATGGAGATGTAGCGATTGAGACTCCATGCGAGGGGATTCGTCAGTTCATTGGCGGAGAAAAGGTCGGCGAGAGTCGGCCACGATGTTCGGCTCATCTGTAGAAAAAACGGTCGATCGTCGGTCGACGGCGTCAGATCGAATTCTTCCTGCTCTTCGATCCAGGCATCAAGCCGGTTTGTCCGGGCCGCCTGCATCACTCCGCTCATCAGCGCCTCCGGCGTACTCGCAGCCGGTTGCTCGCTTTTGGCTTCACCCGGAAAGTGAGCCATCCGGGGGCCACCGCTGAGTCCAAAGCCGGCAAAATCATAGAGTGGCAGACTGACGTTGAAGCTTTGCTTGGCCGCGCGCAAACAGAATTGCTGAACCCGAGCGATCTCGGCTTGTGTAAAGGGCGACTTCTTGATCAGAGTCAGAGTCGTGAGGAACCCCTGGCGGACGACGATGATATGACTGATCGGCCGCTCGATGCCTTCTTCTTCAAGCGCCTTGATTGCGGTCGTGACCACCTTGGCCGGCTCGTATCCAAATCGCGTTACAGCGAGCAAGCCATCCGGCCGCAATGCCTGGAAGTAGTCGCGGAATGCCTCGATGGTATAGAGGAAGTTTTCGGACAGGATCGATCCCGAAACTGCACCCGCAGCGTAGGTGTCGGCGCCGGTCATTTGAATGATGTCGAATGTCTCAGTCGAGCGCCGTGCAAAGGCCCGTCCGTCCGAATGAACAAATTCGAGCCTGCCCGAGGATGCGCTGGGTAGATCGAGATAGGCACGGAAGTCACGTCCAAGCGCATCGATGACAGCTTGATTGATCTCTACTCCGGTCACATGCGAGGCGCCAGCCGCCAATGAGGCGAGGAGGTCGGGCGCGCCACCGAGCCCCATCACCAACACATTGGGACCTTCTTTCAACGATGTCGCGAGGCCGTAGAAGGTCCCTTGGCTCAATATCGCGTGGCCTTCGGGATGTGCCCGCAGATTCAATAAAAACGAAGGCGCACCGGCATCTTGTAGGAAGAACAGCGCTGGAATTTTCTCACCGAAGAGGCCATAGGGCTCGGGAAATTCAACGATTTCGATCTTTCCTACCGGGTCCCATTCGGCGAAATGGAATTCTGTTTTGATTTCGTCGCCCGAGTTCTTGGTTAGACCATCGCGCAAAAGATGATAAAAGTCGGAGCGGTCCGGCGCGAAGGGCAAAGTCCGGTCCGCGGTGACGAGCCCCATCAGCAGCGCCAGCGAAACCAGGGCGCCCAGCGGGAGCCATGACTTGGCCACCCGCCAACAGACAAAGCTTCCTATAAGAGCACAGGGTAGCAGAGCGGCGAGTACGACAGCTGGTGCACCGAAATCTCTCAGGAAGGGATAGACGATGAAACATCCGGCTCCTGAACCCACCAAATTGACGAAGTAGTTTCGACCCACGTTCCGACTGTCCGAGACGAGAACCAATGCGATTCCAAGGCCGGAAAAAAAATAGGGAACCGTGAACAAGAGAAAAATGGGCATGACCGGGGAGAGCAGTGTCAGCCCCGAATCGGCAACGATGAGATAAGACAGCCGCGAAAATGCAAAGAATGCCAACGCGGCCGTTCCGGCAAATAGCACCATGCAGACTGCCAACGCCCGCTCAAGTGGGATCTCGCGCAGCGAGGGTGCCAGTGAAATAACGGTTCCGCTCGCACCAATGCCGAGCAGTGCCAGACTCACGACCATGTAGACGAAGACCGGATTGATCGAATAAGAAAAAATTCGGACTTGCACAATCTCTAGCGCCAGCGTGCACATCGATAATACGAAGAGCAACAGGGCAATCGATGGCTGATAGGTTTGCGCTTGAACTTTTTTTGTTGCCGCTAAAGGCTGTGCTTCGTTTCGCACCGAGGACTCTCTGCTTTCTTCAGCATCCATCGTCGATCATTCATTTCGGCTCAAATCCAGCAATCCATCAGGCGCTCCCTCAAGCTTTCGACAAAATGCCAAAAGCGGGCCTTGGACTGGATGGCTGGCTCAATGGCTGATCCCCCGACCGAAGAGAGACAAAAAGCCGAAGTCTTGCGATTTCGCAAAATGCCTAGAGCAGGGTAGCAGTGTGCTCTTTTGGTCAAGAAGGGTCTTTGTGTAGGCCCTCTCGGCTCCGCTGTTCCTCTCTTAGCTCTGCGAAGCGTTCTCGGGCGATCGTGATGAAGACCCCCTCTGCTTCGGCGAGGAGGGTGTCCCCGGCGAAAAGCTTTCCGTGGTTGAAAACCTTTCTCCCCTCGGCTCGGTCAAAGCGGGCTTCAACCCGTAGCGGAACATGGATGGGCGTGGGTTTTCGATAGCGGACGGTGATTGTCCCCGTCATGCCAGGACCGTCGGCAGAGAAAACGCAGGCCATCCCCAATGCTTCGTCGAAGAGCGCCGCGACGAAGCCTCCATGGGCGCAGCCTGGAGCTCCCTCGAAAGCGTTCCCGAAGGTCACATTTCCTCGGACCACTCGGGCCTCATGATCGGGGTGGAGGGTTACAGGCGGCGCGACCGGGTTGGACAGACCGACGACTGGGCTCCGGTCCATGAACATATGCATCCCGGCGGCAAGCGAGCCCTCGGCGACCCCCGGCGGATCAGCCATGCGGGGTTGGCCGCTAAAGCGCTGTGCGCTGGCTCGGACCTGCTCGGCGATGGTCAGGAGTTCCGCTTCCGGAGCATCCGTCTCGCAAAGGCATTCCATGAGTTCACGTACGGCGGCGGCGAGCTCTCGCTTTGCGGGCCAGGTGCCGGGTGCCTGAATCAACTCCGCTCGATAGCGTTGAATGTGGTCGATGATCGATTCTTTTTGGTTTGTGTCTTTACCCATGTTGGTAACTCCGATGAAGCCATGGATTAGTAGATGACTTGGGCTTCCTTGAGTGCTTCATACTGGGCTTCGTCGAGCTGCAGCAATTCCTTGAAGACCCGGTCGTTGTCCTGGCCGATCCATGGGCCGGGGGCGACCTGGGCCGGTGTTCGGCTTAGTTTGACGTAGGCACCGTAGATGGTTTCCCGATACCCAAGCGGGTGATCGACTTCGATGAATGTCTCGCGTGCCCGGTAGTGTGGGTCGGAGAGCAGGTCGGCGACGTTCAGGACGGGAGCGGCGGGCACCCCGGCGGCTTGGAGGCTGTCGGCAAGGGAACGGTCATCGTAGTCCCGGGTCCATTCGGCCAAGTGCTCATGCAGGACTTCGATCTCATCGACGCGGCCTGCCTGCGTTTCGAACGCGGGGTTCTGTGTCCAGGCCGGACAACCCATCGAGTCCACTAGAGCTTGCCATTGAGGGTCCCCGTCGATGGCGATACTGATCCATCGATCTTCTCCCGCGCAGGGAAAAACGCCATGCGGGGCTGCCGCGGACAGCGGATGGCGATTGCCGAGCGGCCCGGCGATTCGCCCGTTGAGTGAGTAGTCCATGAAGGCTGGGCCAACCATTTGCATGACTGCTTCTTGTTGGGAAAAGTCGATCAACTGGCCTTGGCCCGTGCGGCGGCGGTGGGCGAGGGCGGTGAGGATGGCGTAGGCCCCGAAGATGCCGTTGTACGGGTCCGAATAGGCATTTTCGACAGGGACCAGGTCGCCCTCGGAATAGCCGACGAGGCTGTCTAAGCCGGTGGTGCTGGTTAAACTCAATCCGTAGGTGCGAACGTCCTTGAGCGGCCCCCAGAGGCCTGCGGCCGGCATCGAGAACATGATGAGATCGGGTTTGATCCGCTTGAGCTCTTCGTAGCCGAGGCCCAGTCGGTCCATCACACCGGGCCCAAAATTCTCGATGACGACATCACATTGGGCAACGATGTCCAGGGCTAGCTGTCGGGCCTCCTCGGTTTTTAGATTCAGCGAAACGCTTCCGTTCCCTGCCCAACATGCATTGTTTGAGAGGCTCCGATTTGGATCTCGTTCGCCGCCGGCGAAGGGCGGGAGCGTCCGGGTCATATCGACCCGGGCGTAGGATTCAATCTTATAGACCTCTGCTCCGAGAAAACCAAGAGTTTGCCCCGTGACGGGGCCGGCCCAGACCCAGCCAAAGTTCGCGACCCGCACGCCCGAGAGAGGTCTCTGGGGCGCGCCCGATGCAGGCTTTGCGGGACGCCGCATGGGAATCTCGCTCAATATTTCCTCGTTGTGCTCTCCGAGCTGAGGCGCTGACCGAATGGGTCCGCCCGGGGTTTCTGAAAGCTTGAAGGGGGCCCCGAGTGTTCGGAAAGAGCCGAGCGTCTCATCTTCGAGTTCGACGATGTAGCCCCTTTCGTTGAGATGGGGGTGTTCAGCGGCTTCCTTCATGGTGAAAACCGCGGTGATGGGACAGCCTGCGGCTTGACAGCGATCCATGATCTCCATCTTGGGGTGCTCCGCGGCCCACTCGGTCACCATCGCATAGATCAAATCCGCATTTTCGCCCCGGGAGAACATATCCTGGAACATTTCGAGTTGGGCCCATTCAGGGTCACCCATTACTTTCCGAAGGCCATTCCACTGGCCGGGTTCAAGGGCCAGCATCCAGACATGGCCATCCTTGCAGGGGACGATGCTCGCCGGTGCGGCCAGGGGCATTCCGACTCCGGTTCTTTTGTCGAAGCGTCCATCCTGGGCGAATCCGCCGATGTTTTGGCCGCCCACAAAGGTGGCGGCAATTGCCTCCGCCGAAGACACGTCTACATGCTGACCACCGCCTGAGCCCTCTCGTCCCAGAACGGCAGCGAGTCCCCAGGCGGCCCCCGCAATAGCTCCATAAAAATCCGCGGCGAAGGTGCCGTGCTCCAGAGGCATCTCGCCGGGGCGGCCGCAATAGCGGCTGCTCGCTCCAGTCAGGTGGTAGGCATTGAGGTCTGAGCCCAGCCAACTCGAGTATGGCCCCGTTTGGCCGAAGGGTGTGATCGAAACCATGACCAGTTCCGGATTGAGTCGATTGAGGGCCGACCAGCCCAGACCGCGCTCTTCGAGGAAGCCCGGGGCATAGTTCTCGACTAGCAGGTCGGCGCTCGCGATGAGCTTTCGGAGCTGGCTTCTGTCCGACTCGTTGTCGAGGTCGAGGGTGACGCTGCGTTTGTTGGTGTTGAGAAAATGGAAAGTCCCGCTCCCTTCTGGGTCTGGTCGGTCGTCCCGAAACGGACCCCAGCATCGACTCGGGTCGCCATCAGGAGACTCGACCTTGATGACGTCAGCCCCGAAGTCGGCGAAAAGTTTCCCGCAATAAGGCGAGGAGACTTTTTCACCGAGTTCGACCACTCGAATTCCGTTC
This sequence comes from Myxococcota bacterium, assembly GCA_029268645.1. Taxonomy (GTDB): domain Bacteria; phylum Myxococcota_A; class UBA9160; order UBA9160; family UBA4427; genus TMED88. The sequence goes on along the minus strand of JAQWNI010000094.1, from coordinate 68,491 downwards.
AGGGCTCCCGCGGTATTCATCGTTTTCTCCCTTTTATCGAATCCACATCGGGGCGTGTCGATGGAGCGCTCAGCGGGAGCCGCCGCCGAAAAGTTTCTTGAAGAAATCGACGATCCCTTGCCACAGAGTGCGGCCGACCAGCCCTCCGACGGACAAGGCCTCTTGCGTCTCCGGACGGGGAGTAGGGAGGGGGGCGCCTGTGGGCATTTCCGCGGCTACCGTGATTTGATCGCGAGCGGCTGCGGCGAACTGCTTGAAGATTTGGGCCGAAACTCCCTTGATCATTCCACGGCCCATTTGCATCACCTTACCCGTCAGATCGACCCTGACTTCGAAGCTCATCTCGACACCGGATTCTGATTCGGTCATGTGGACATCGAGGCTGCCTTTGGCCGTTCCGCCCCCGGTCTCTCGGCCCTCTCCAGTCAGCCGCATCGTGTGATTCTCGTCATCCACGGAAGCAAAAACCACTTGGCCTTTATAGGCGGTCGTGATCGCACCCAGTTTAACCTTGACCTTCCCCACATACGTTTTCTCGTCGAGCTGTTCGACGAGTTCTGCGCCGGGCATACACGCGACGACTTGTTCGGGATCGGTAATGAAATTCCACGCAGCACCCGGGGGAGCCTCGATCTTCATTTTTTCGATGATTTCGATCGCCAAGGGAACTTTCCTTTCTTCACGAAGAGGTCGGGCCGGGTTTCTCGGTCCGGCTGACAGGGAGGGGAGAAGATGGGCGCCGCTTCTCAATCAAGGCGTAATAGTCTTCCGGTGTGTCTACGTCGGGGGGCGCCGGGGCCTTCACTTCAATCTCTCGAAGAGCCGTAGGGTTGTCCCGGAAAATTGCGCGGGCGCCTTGGTCCCCGGTGAGTTCATTGGCCAGACCGAAGGCACTGCGCATGAGGACGAAGGGGTGCCCAGGGACAGAATCGCCCCCAGCCTTGAAAATTGGACGCGTCGCGAGCGCCGGCGGGGGGAGGGATGCTTCGATGACGCGGTCGACCAGTTGACTCTCGATGCCTGGCTGGTCGGCCAAGAGGATCGCGACCGCGCCGAAGGCATCGGGGACCGCGGAGAGTCCCGTCTGCAATGAGTGACTCAAACCGCCGCTGGGATCCGAGGTGCAGACAAAATCGACATCAAGGAACCGTGGCGGGGGAGCGGAGAAAGGCCGGTCTCGGCCGATGACTACCCAGGTTTTTTCGACGCGGGAGGCGCGCAGTGTTCTAATAACATGCTCGAGGAGGGGGATTCCTCCCCAGGGCAGGAGCGCTTTAGGTTTTCCCATTCGGCTTGACTGCCCCGCAGCCAAGACGAGCGCCGCGACGCGCGTGGGGCTGTCGACAAGGTGCCGCTGCGCAGCAGGAGACAGGGTTTGCCTAGCCACGGGCCCGCCCTCCCGCAGCCGGATTCGATCGGGAGTCCGGGCTGAGGGTTGCGGGTGGTTGGCGCAGAATCCCCCCGGCTCGTTCATGACGAACGGCGACGATTTCAGCCAGAATGGCCAGGGCGATTTCCTCCGGTGTTCGTGCGCCCAAGTCGAGTCCAATGGGCGTGTGTATTCGCGCGAGATCGGCATCATTGAAACCGAGTTCTCGCAGCCGATCCAGTCTCCCCGCATGGGTGCGTCGACTTCCAAGCGCCCCGATATAGCGAACCTGTGACCGAAGGGCGCAGGCCAGGGCGGGAATGTCGAATTTGAGGTCGTGGCTGAGGGTCAGGACATGGCATCGGCGGTCGAGTTCCAAGGCGGACAGCGCCTGATCGGGCCACTCAAGCAGGAGGTGATCGGCCGTTGGGAATCTCTCTCGGTGGGCAAATGGCGAGCGGGGATCAATCACGAAGGTTTCGAACCCGAGGGTCGAAGCCATTTCGATTAGGGGAATGGCCGTATGGGTGGCGCCTATCACCAACAGACGAGGAGGGGGCGCCAGGGCCTGGATAAATACACGAATTGACCCCGTTGAGGTTGCCACCTCGATTTGACGCTCGCCACCGTCTTCGAGTAGATCCGCGCTCTGCTGGACAATGGCTTCGTCGATTTCGGGATCGATCGAGCCAAAACACCGACCAGACTCCTCGAAGGCCAAATGCCGACCGCGGAGTCTCGCGGGTTCGAGGGCGACGCAGTGGGCAATGGCTCGGCGCGACGTGACCGCTTTACTGACAGCTCTCCACGCGGAATCGGGTTTAAAGGGCTCGATCAAGACATCGACTTCGCCCCCGCATGACAGCCCCACGGCGACCCCGTCGGCGGCTTCGATTCCGTAGCGCTGAACAGTTGGCTTTCCGTTCTGCATGACTTCCAGGGCCCGCTCGAAGACGTCGCCCTCGATGCAGCCACTGCTGACTGAGCCGGCCATTTGACCAGTTTGAGTGCAACAAAATCGGGCCCCGGCGGGTCGGGGTGACGACCCGTGGGTGTCGATCAAGGTCGCGAGAGCGACGTCCTCTCCCGCTTCGATCCACTGGTCGAGTTGTCTGAGGACTTCTCGCATGACCTTCACGATCGATCGCGTTGAGCCGCGATCCGAGAGCCAGTTTAGCGACAGGCGATGTTGCGACCAGCAGAGTCCACGGGGTAGCCTGCGGAAGCCCCGTTGGGGCTTTCTCTTTCGGCCGGACGAAAATGCCGAGCCATTGGGTAGGGTCGTCATGGAGCCGACGCGTCAGATCTACTGGAACATTGTCGGTGGCGGGCTGATTTATGCCTTTTTCGCCGTCGCCGCCGCGTGGCTGCTCTGGGGCGTTTGGAAACGGGTGAAGCTGTGGCGCCTCGGTGGATCCGAAGATCGGGTGGACCGGATCCCTGAGAGAATCTCAGGTGTACTGAGAGAAGTTTTTGGCCAGCGCCGACATCTGCAGGATCCACTGCCGGGCGTGGCCCACCTCATGATCTTCTACGGATTCCTTGTCGAGTTCATTGCGACGCTTTTGATTGCTGCTCAGGAATGGACGGGGATTCACTTTCTAGAGGGCAATTTTTATCTTGGTTACTCGCTTCTCAGCGATCTATTTGGTTTGGTGGCCATCGTTGGGCTCCTGATTATGCTGTTCTGGAGAGGCGTTTTGCGTCCCGCCCGATTGCACTCGGCTCTGGATGATTGGATCGCTGTCTTGCTGCTTTTGCTGCTTTTCGTCCAAGGCTTCTTTGTGGAAGCGCTGCGGCTGGCGGCCACAGAACCCGCTTGGGCCGAATGGTCGCCGATTGGGTATGCGGTTTCCTTCTTGTTTGCCGGCTGGCCGGAGAGTTGGCTGCTCGACAGCCATCGGGGACTTTGGTGGATTCATGCCGTAACGGCCTTCTGCTTCATCGCCTATTTCGTATTTGGCAAGTTTGGCCACGTGGTCTATGGCGGGGGCAATATTTTTCTCCGAAATCTTGGTTCTACTGGCAAACTCACACACCCCGACATTGACGTTCTTGTCGAGGAGGATGAGGAAGCGCTCGACAGGCTCGGGGTCGGGTCTTTGGAGGGATTTAGCTGGAAAGGGTTGATGGATCTCGACGCCTGTGTGAACTGCGGTCGTTGCGAAGCCATGTGCCCTGCGACAATCAGTGGATCTCCGCTTTCGCCGCGGAAGCTGATTCAGGACATGAAGGGGCAGCTCACGCGATCCGCTCCAGGGCCCGAGGCCGGCACCGGGGTTCCGGCGCCGCTGATCAGTCCCTTGATCGGCGATGGGGAGGGCGAGGGGCTTCAACCTGCGGTGCTCGAGGCGGAATTGTGGGGCTGCCGAACCTGCGGCGCTTGTATGCACGAATGCCCAATGATGATCGAGCACATTCCTAAGATTGTTGATATGCGCCGACACTTGGTGATGACCGAGTCCAAGATGGGCGAGGACGTACAGGCTCTATTGAAGAGCATGGATGATCGGATGCACCCGTTCGTTGGGTCTTCTCGAGATCGTGAAGAATGGTTTAGCGATCTCGATGTCAAGGTCTACGGCCGGGGGGATGAGGCTGATACGCTCTTCTGGGTGGGCTGCGCCGGTGCGATGGTCGACCGCAATGTAGACGTGAGCCGAGCATTGGTGAAGGTTATGCAGTCGGCGGGTGTCGATTTCGCCCTCCTTGGAAATGAAGAGGTGTGCACGGGCGACCCGGCCCGCCGAGTAGGGGGCGAGTTGACTTACCAGATGTGCGCCAAGGAAAACATTGAGACCTTCGAACGCTATGGGATTAAACGAATCGTCACGGCTTGTCCCCACTGCATGAATACTCTGAAGAATGAGTACTCCGACTATGGAGGAGGCTACGAAGTCCTTCATCACAGCGAGTTGATCGAAGATCTGATTTCCGAAGGCCGAGTCAAGCCGAAGAGAACCGAGGAATCCGTGACGTACCACGATCCGTGTTATCTCGGTCGGCATAATGATGTTTATGACGAGCCCCGGCAAGTGGCCGCCAGTGTGACTGCCGATGGATCTTTGATCGAGATGAAGAAAAACCGGTCTCGCGCCCATTGCTGTGGGTCGGGCGGGGGATATGCGTGGATGGACGATAAGCCCGAGCGCAGGATCAACCAAGAGCGTTTTTCACAGGTGCAGGGCTGCGGTGCCAAGACAGCGGCGGTGTCCTGCCCATTTTGCATGCAAATGTTTGAAGATGCGAGCAGCGCACTGGATCCTGAAGGCGAGGTGAGAGTCGCGGATATCGCAGAACTGATTGCCGAATCCATCGAAGACTAAAATGGAAAAAGAGTCTGAAATCCAAAAATTGCTCGACGAAAGTGCTATTCGCGATCTTGTTCGCCGTTATGCGCACTGCGTTTGGCAGAAAGATGCCGCTGGAGCGGCTGGGCTTTTCGCCGAAGACGGCGTGATGGATACGGGCGACCGCCCCCCGCTTGAAGGCAAGGCTGCGATTCTGGAAGAGTACACCCAGACCTTCGATACCTCGATTTTCTATCCCTTTATTCACAATCATGTCATCGATGTTACGGGCCAACAGGCTCGTGGAACGGCCTACATCGAGCTTCGTGGAGAAGTGGAAGGTGTTCGAATGGAAGGGTACGGGTGGTACGATGATCAATATATACAGACTGCCGCGGGCTGGAAGTTTTGCCGCCGTCGATTACAGCTCCTTCACTATGGCCCGATCGAAGCCTAAGTGACCTTTTTGCTGAGTGGACGGTTTTTGTTTGAGTCTCTTAGTAGGAATCGAAAGCCGCTTTGCTTGACTCGGGGTGTCAGGAGCGAGATCGGACGATTTCCCCAATAGGCGTTGATCGCGAAGCCGATTCGCTTGTTCGTCGTTGTCCGTTTGCTTGATTGTAGGCTTGAAAGATTCCACGCCCCGATGAAAGACAGGTGGTGTGTACATCCGCGCTGGATGAAAACCTTATTCCTTTCAGGTAGGTGAGACACTAAGTGAATCAGATGTTGGCCCCGGTGTTCGGGGAGCGTGTAACCCTTGTACCCGTATCGCATTTTGGGTGGGACCTGGACAGAAAAATAGTCATCGTGTGGCGCCGATACGCTCGTTGCGAAGGTATAGGTAACGAGTCGGTCGTTTTTAAATGCACCGACGACCACGTCGCCGTGGGCGATGGCGGTCTCAGCCAGCTCTGTTGAAATGTCGAGTTGAGGATCTTTGCAGGCGTCCCGTAGCGTTTGGGGGTCAAGTAGTTTGATCTCGTAATTCGATTGAGCCTCGATGTCTACATTGGGCGAGTATTCAATCGGCCGTAGGAAGATTTTGTATACATCCACCCGTAGTCGCGAGTGTAGACTCCACCAAAATAGGGATTGCACCGCTTTTAGGGCCCCAAAGCGACTTGCGTCTTCTCGGAAAGACTTGAGCATTGGTCGTTTTCCTTTGGCTGCCGAATGGCTGGTGACTTCTGCGTTGGCTTCCAGGGCAGGTCTTTTGGTTTTCTGATTATCGGTCTGCCCGACGAACAAACTGAAAGCCGACACGTCGCGGGCCAGCGGAGCGCAAAGACCAGCTGTAGCCGAAGGTCTGACCGTTGAGGGTCCACCCGATCCAAGCTGTTCCCATGAGCTTGGAATTGGCTTTCAGGCTGGGCAGGTTGGAGAGCGCGATAAAGAAGATTGAATCCGTGCAACCGCGTTGCCTGCAGGCCTCGTTTCGTTCTGGGAAATTGTTTAGGAAGTAGCTAATCCCTTGGCCCCGATGTTCCGTGCGCGTAAAATTTTTGAAGCTATAGCGAAAAGGCTTTCGTACTCTGACGAAAAACGAGTCGTCATGGGGGGCGGTATCGGTAGATGCAAATACGTAGGCGATTAATTGCGATTGTTTAAACCCTCCGACAACGATATCTCCTCGGGCGATGGATTCTTGAGCCACGTCTCGGGGGAGCTCGAGTCCAGCGTCGGTCGAGGCATCCAAAATTTCTTGTGGATTCAGGAGCTTGAGGTCCAGGTCCGGAGGGCATGCGCGTGGCTCTTGGTGAATTGCACTCAAGGGTCGGCAACCGATTCGGTACACTTGGACGCCACCCCTTCGCTCGAGCTGCCATGCGAATCGGCTGATGAAGGTTCGGCGTACTCCGTATCTTTGGCAGTCCGTCCGTAGGGCCGTCCACATTGCAAATCTCGGTGGCTGCTTGAGTGTGAGCTTTGGAATCCGGATAAATAGATCCGATTGGTTGAGGACTTGTGTCTATGCCATCAAGTAGAAGTCTTCAATGTCGCTTCTATCCTGGAGGGTTTTGTAGGTTTTGAAATCTCCGGGGAACAAGAAGGGGGCCCGGCCGTCATCAAACCGATAGTAGCTGTTGCAAGACCCGTCGCCCCAGGAAAACAGTGGGAAACGGGGCCGCATCCAATCGTTGTAGGCTTGGTGGGCTTCAGGCTTGATGGCGATGGATGATGCCTTTGCGACATCTTTTTCAAGAATCAGCCGGACGATGGTCGAGATGTTTTGCTCAACGGTGACGAAATACGGGACGTTCAGCACAAGCCCGTTGGGCCCAACGGCAAAGAAATAGTTGGGAAAATTGGGTACGGCGATACCTTTGTAGGCTTCTGGGGCCTGTTTCATTTGCTCGGCGAGTTTCTTGCCATGGCTTCCCACAACTTCAATTCTGTCGAAGTCCAAAATTCGATAGCCCGTGCAATAAATGATGACATCGCAATCGATGTGTCGCCCGCTACTCGTGGTGAGCCCTTCCGGACGCACAGCCTCGAGGCCTTCGTCGATGAGCTCGACATGGGGTTGAGTCAGGGCCGGGTAGAAATCATCCGAGACCAGTCCTCGTTTGCAGGCGAATCGACTTTTGGGGGTGACTTTTTCTCGCAAGTCAGGGTCGAGGATGGCACGGTCAATATATTGAAGTGCGCGTTTTTCAAATTGATCCATGCGCTTATGGCCAACTGTGGCTGCTTGATGGACAAGGCCCATGAGCGCGCGTTGGGCTTTCTGCGTGGCTCGCAGGTAGAGGGGGACATTCTTGAATAATTTTCTCTTTTTTTCCGAATAAAATTTACGACCTCTGGGCATGATCCAGTTGGGCGATCGTTGGAGTACCGTGACTTGTTTGGTGGTGCGCGCGAGCTCGGGCACGATCTGGACTGCACTGGCGGCGGAACCGACGACGGCGACATGGAGGTCGCTAAGGTCAAGGTCGTGATTCCAGTCCGTCGAGTGCCAGCTGGGACCTTCGAATTGCTCTCGTCCCGGGACATCGGGGAAGAGGGGAGTGTGCTGGTTTCCCATCGCATTAATCACGATGTCGAATTCGAAGCAATCGCCCTGGTCAGAGGTCAGGGTCCAGAACCCCTCCTCTTGGTACTGCATGCGAGTGATCTGGGTCGCTGTCCGAATGTGAGGGCTCAGCCCGAACTCACGGGCGCATCGTTGGAGGTAGGCCTCGATTTCGGGTTGCTCGACAAAGCTCGCCGTCCAGTCCGGGTTGGGTGCGTACGAGAAGGTGTAAGAATGAGCCCACACGTCGCATGCAAGGCCGGGGTAGGATTCGTTGTGCCATGTGCCTCCCGGCTGATCCGCCTTTTCAAAGATCGTGAAGGCTGAAAAACCTTGGGCCAGCAATTCGTGGCCGGCGGCAAGGCCTGACGGACCGGCTCCAATGATGGCAATTCGGGATTGAGCTTTCGACACGCTGAACTCCAGATTGAGCGAAAAAATCCGCGAATGCGGAGGCCGAAAGCTACCGCTTTGTGCCGGGGGATGCAGAGTCTCCGGACTGGAAAGTCGGGCCGCTGGGCACTGAGCCCGAGGGGTTCTACTTTTAGAAAGGGAATGAGTCTGAGGGCTCAGTCATGGGAGGCAGGCGAAGGTGTTGAATCGAATTTCTGGCGTGTTTTTTTTGGCGGTTGCAATTTTCTGGGTCGCGGGCGTTGGTGGAGGCGGGGTCGCCCGAGCGGAGCCGGATTCGGTGGATTCGTCTCAGGCGGAAATGATCCAAGTTTACAAAACGCCGACTTGTGGCTGTTGTGGCAATTGGGTGAATCATCTCAGGGCGGCCGGTTTTGATGTGAAGACAACTGACTTGCCGGATCTCACCGCCCTGAAACGGAGCAATGGGGTGCCTCAGTCGATGGCCTCTTGCCATACCGCGCTGGTAGGCGGTTATGTGATTGAGGGGCACGTACCGGCGTCGGACATTCGGAGGCTACTCAAAGAGCGCCCCAGAGTGGCCGGCCTGGCGGTGCCCGGAATGCCAATGGGTTCACCCGGGATGGAGCACCCGGACCCGCGTCGACATGAAGCGTTTGAGGTCATTGCTTTCGGCACACCGGCTGCGAGTGGGTTTGAGGTTTTCGAGACCCACCAGCCCTAAAGCGAGGAGAAGCGGACCTCCTTCCGGTTTTCGTGTTCGACCGGGGGAGGCCGTGGCATACTCGATCAGTGGCCCGCGGAGGCAAGTAGCCCGGGGCAGGGTTTTTAGCGTTAAGGGTTACCGCATCACTTGGAGATCTGAGGACAGACGCCGATGATCGCGATGGCCATTTTTCTACTGCTGGCGTGGACAGCCTTGAGCCAAAATGCGAGGCAACCGGTGCGCTCTCTTGTCTTTTTTGGAATGAGCTGCGCCGCCATCCTTTGGCTGTTCTTTCATCACAGCTCTTTGCATTTGGCGATCAGTCTGTGATGGCGTTGTGGCTCCAGCATGCTGTTGTTTTTGGTCTGCACGCAATGGTTGTCGTGGTGACCGGGGTTCTATGCGGTGGCTTCTATGTTCAATTTGCCCAAGGTGAATTCCCATGCCCGCTCTGCATCCTTGAGCGGATGGCAATGATTCTGGCGATGGTGGGGCCGGTTGGAGTCATTCTCGCGGGCCTGAGGCAAGGCGAGATTGAGCCCGCTTTATGGGCCCGTTCATGGGGGATGCTAATTCTTGGCGCTTTGATCGGTCTGGTCATTTCAGCCCGACACGTTCTTTTGCACATTGCCCCGGGAGATCCAGGCTATGGAACCCCCTTGTTTGGTCTGCACCTTTACACTTGGGCCCTGTTGGTCTTTGTGACGCTTCTGGCCGTGTCTGGGGTGATTTTGCTCTTCGCCGGACCCGGGGCAATCGTGTTTTCGCATCGTTTCCGGCGCCTTTCTCGGGCGGTGGTGGTTTTTTTTGGCATCGTCGTATTGGCCAATGCGGTGGCTGTTTTTTTTGAGACGGGATTTTCCCTGTTTCTTTCCGACACGCCGACCGGCTATCGGTTGCTTGAGTAGACGCGAATGGCTCCTGTATATACGCGGTTCAAAAATGAGGGTCCCGTTCCGCATGAAGGAGTGTGGGATTGAGGAATGTCAAGCAAGAAAGCTTTTGGCTCGATCGCCTCAACGAACCCCTGTCGCCGAGGCCAGCACTCGAAGGATCCTTGCGTTGTGATGTGGCGATCATGGGGGGAGGCTACACCGGCCTCTGGACCGCATACGGGCTCAAGCGAATCGATCCGTCTTTGGATGTCGTGATTTGTGAGTCAGACATTTGCGGGGCGGGCGCATCGGGCCGGAATGGCGGCTGGTGTATGGGGGAATTGTCGGGGGTCCGGTCCTTGCTCAACGACCCGCGTCACGGAGACGGCGCGAGGCGGCTTCAGACCCATCTCTTTGAGGCGGTGGATGAAGTGGGCCAAATTGTCGCTCGCGAGGGCATCGACTGCGAGTTCAAAAAAGGCGGTGCGCTGAAGCTGGCCCGGCTACCGGCGCACCTCCCGCGTCTCCGGGCAGAGCTGAGTTTGCTCCGTCAGGCGGGATTCGGAGACGATAGCTACCGGTTCTTGAGCGCTGAGGAAGCTGCGGAGCGGATTCACTCTCGTTCCTTTGCCGGGGCACTTTATTCAGCCCATGTTGCCGCGCTGAATCCGGCCCGGCTTGTTCGTGGCCTAGCTCGGGTAGTCGAGAGGCAAGGAGTCAGGCTCTACGAACAATCGGCAGTGCGACGGGTCGAGCGAAGGGGCATTGCAACCGATCGTGGTCAAATCCAGGCCGCCCACGTGGTTATGGCCACTGAGGGATTTACGCCCAATCTAAAGGGCCGAAAGCGCCGGTTGATCCCCTTGCATTCGATGATGATCGCGACTGAGCCCCTGTCTGACTCAATGTGGGATTCTATTGGTCTATCCGAACGCGAAACGATTGGGGATTGGCGGCGAGTGACCGTCTATGGGCAGAGAACAGCAGACGGTCGACTGGCCTTCGGCGGACGAGGAATCTATGCATACGGATCCAAACCACGGACGCGTTTCGAGGCCGAAGACCCCATTTTCGAACGCGTGCGTGGTGCGATGCTTTCCTTGATTCCTCAACTCGAATCGACGGCTATTACGCATCGGTGGGGCGGCCCGCTGGGTGTTCCAAGAGATGGTCAAACACGGGTGAGGCGACGGAATGCTTCGGGGATCGCATTTGGGGGTGGTTATGTGGGCGAGGGGGTGATGGGCGCATACTGGATCGGATCGACCCTGGCGGATTTAATTATGGAGCGGCGCACTTATCGGACGGAAGCGGATTGGCTACACAAAGACTTCCCACTCTGGGAACCCGAACCTCTTCGGTGGGCGGGTGTGACTGCGGTGAGGCGCTTGGCCGAGTACTTGGACGAGGCGGAAGAGCGAGGTCGCCAACCGAGCCCCTGGCTGTCGCGACTCTGTGCACGGTTCTTGCCGTAGCAGGATTCACTCTCAGCGATTGCGAACAGGTCGCCCCAGGGTCAGTAGGTAGAGTGCCCCGATACCGACGATCAGCGCCAATGCCACGCCGACTAGGGCCCAGTAAACCGCAGACCAGCCATCTGTTCGGGCGACTTCATAGACCAGCCAAACGGCGGTCGAGCCCACGCCAAACGTGAGTGTGAATTTGATTCCATAAGCGGTGGAGCGCCATCGTTCGGGGGTCAATGCTGCAAAGAGACTATTTTCGATCGGCTGCATGCCGAGGGCGAAAAAGACGTATAGAGCTGAGGTCATCAGTAGCGATACCCCGCTGGTCCAGGCGATGGCTATCAAAAGAGGCACGCTGGCCACGTGAAAAAAGAGGTACCCCCCGCGCAGTTCCCATTTGTCGGCCACGAGGCCGCCGAGATATTGGCCGACCAGGCCAAGCAGCATCGCTCCGGAAGCCGCCATGCCGTATCCCATGAAGTCAATTTCCGAAGCAAAAAGGGCTGGTTGCGCCACAGTGTTGGCTCGATACATGAAGCCGCCGAGGGTGGCGGTGAAGCAGATGGTCAGGAAGGGGCCGAGTCCGAGGGCCGATGGCGCGGAGGCGTTTTTTGATTCTGGTTCGTGCTTGGGCTCCGCTTGCGGGGCCACAGGTGCGCGTTTGGGTTCTGAAAAATCCATTCGGGCAAACACCCAGGTTGCGATGAGCAGGACTGCGCCGGTCAGACCAAAAGTGGCGCGCCAGCCAACCCGCTCGGAGAGCAATGCAGTCATCAGGGGGGCCAAGGCGATGCCTGCGTTTCCATAAATGCCATTGATGCCGAGAGCACGACCCCTGGCCCGGACGGCCCGGGAAAGAAGTCCCGTGCCGGCCGGGTGATAGCAGCTCGCCGAAGTGCCGATTCCGGCTAGGCACAGGGCGATGGGCCAGCCGGTATCTACGAAAGACGCTGCTCCCGCAGAGAGCCCAGAGCCCATCAAGCCGAAGAGAATGACGGGTCGTGCTCCGAAATGGTCCGCCACGATTCCAGCGGGAAGCGCGCCGAGACCGAAGAGAAGGTATCCCGCAAAGCTCCAGGCCAGGACCTCGGTGAGCGGCAATCCGGTCTCCGCCGCCAAGCCCACCGCCAGGGTGGGGTAAACAAGTTCGACGTAGTGCGTGGCCGCATGGCCGAAGCCCGTGAAGTGAACGATGCGGCGCTCGTTGGCGTTGAAGGCGGAAGTCGGCGAAGCGATCGGCATGGCAGGCAGTTAGCCAAGCCCTAGGCCCAGGGCAAGCCTCCGCGAGACTACGGCTTCTCTGAGGCCACTTTCTGAGAGAGCTCTGCGATGCGCTGCTCCCCTTCCGGTGTTTGCCCGCCTAGATCCAGGAAGCGTCTCATGCTCTGCTGGGCATCGTCTGTGCGGAGCAACATTTGAAAGAGGAAGTCTTCCTCGACCAGACCCTCGGAGAGGGGGAGCTCGGCCCGGTGGACGGCGCGCTTAGCCAGTCGAACTGCCTCGGGTGGGAAAGACGCGATTCGCATCGCCAAAGTCTGCACGTAGGGTCCGATCTCGTCTCCGCTGAGCGCTCGGTTCAAATACCCCCAGCGTTCTGCGGTCTCTGCATCGAGATCGATTCCGCCAAGGATTACCTCCAGTGCCCGGCCACTCCCGATCAGGCGAGGCAACCGCTGGGTCCCGCCGCCGCCTGGGAGGATCCCGATGGGGACCTCCATTTGGTTAATGATTGCTTGGCCCAGGGTCCCGAATCGCATGTCAAAGGCCGAAATGAGCTCGCTCCCTCCGCCTCCGACCCGACCCTCTATCTGGGCAATGGTCACCACGTCCATCGTGCGGAACCGCTCGCAGAGCGCATGAAAAGCGTTGAAGCGTGAACGTTCGGCCGGGCCATTTGTGTCGAATTTGAGGATAGCTTCGACATCAAAGTGGGCGAGGAAAAAATCCGGCAGAGCGCTCCTGAGAATGAGCGCGCGGATTTCTGAATCCTGCTCGACTTCTTCGGCGAGTCCCGCGAGTTCTCGAAATAGGGAGAGGGTGATTAAATTAATAGGAGGGTGCTTGATCGTCGCAGTGGCCACGCCGCGGTCCACATCGATTTGAATCCACTCGAAAGTTCGAGTCATCGTTTCGTACCTCTCTTGGGCAATTGCTCTTTAATCCCTATTGGGCGAGCTCGCCCGAATTGTCTCCTCTCAGCGAGTCGATCTAAGCGCAGTCTTTTGAGAAGAGGGGTCGATATAAATAGGAGATGACCAGGCCCGGGGTTCCTGAGGTGCGAGACATTCGTCGTCCTCATCCTGACAGAGCTGGGTTTCGATGCACCGCCCCTCGGCGTTATAGGTGCAACGGACATTGTTGGCGTTGATTCCAGGCTGAGGCATCTCAATGGCCCGGACGTAGTAAACGCTGGGCCGACCGTCCCGTTCATAGTCGGGATCGGTAAAGGTGATGGCACATCCTGACGGATCCGGCTGGCAACGAAAGCTGCGCCAGGGGTCCTCGATCAGGGTAGAGACGTCTTCTTCCGGCTTGACCTGAGGTCGCACTCGAACGACCTCGAGTCGGCTAATCAGTCTTCTTCGGTCAGAGGGGTTGTAGCATTCGTTCTTGCAAATATGGTCGAGTTTTTCCGGCCCCAAGCCACTGACCGCGTATTCCGGACAACCGGGGCGCTGTTCATAAGAACCGACCGCGCGGGCCTGAAAAATCGGGGTTTGGTTCATTTCAACTTCGCTGCCCATGGGGGCCGGTTGGCCGCGTGTTCCGGGGGGGTTGATCAGGTCGAACCAGAGGAGGATGCGAGGCCCGCTCGTGCCGTATACCTCTTTGCGCTGTAAAGCCTCCCAAACCGAAGCGCGATCTCGGCCGGCCGAGTGGGCGGCGATGAGTCCACCGGTGCTGAAGAACGAGGATTGTCGTTCAAGCTGGAAAAGCGCAAAGCCTGACGCTGGATCGTCCGGATCGAAGGGTTGTGATCGAGAGACGGGCTCTGCGGGCTCGGGTATGAGGAGGCCTCCGAGCAGGGGGGCATTCGTATTTTGCTCTCTTGATTCGGTAAAACCGTGACGCTTCACCTCCTTATATCCGGTTCCCGGTCGCGCGAAGTGGTTGTCACTGGACCCCATGAAGCCGAAACGAAAATGTTTGGGGTTTTCGGGGTCCTCGAAATTTCCTATGGCTAAGACGTATTGGGCACTGCCGCCAGGCCGATAGTTAAAAGCCGGCTGGTCGCATTCCTTGCACTGGCCTGCATCAAGCCAATCCTCGGGGCGAGCGCCTGGCACCGTCAAATGGTTTTGCCCGCCGGCCTCCACTGCATTTTGCCGCGCGACCAGAGCCCGAGCCGCGCACTCTTCCTTGTTGATGCCTTCCGCGAGACAGCGCGATTCGATGATCTCGCCGGCTCGCCAACAAGTGGGCAGGTAGTCTGGGGTGGCCTCTGGGCAACGGATGTTTCCGGCTGCATCGAACTCGATGGCTCTAAAGTCGGCATACCGCTCAGACTTTCCATGTCCGGAATAGACCTCAAAAAGGGTTTGGCGATCGGGGTCATGTTCTTGTGAGAGCTGTTTGTCCCAGGTTGAGCCGGGAGGTGTGTAGAAGCCCCAACTCGTTCCATGGGGAATGACCATGGAATCAACGTCCCATTGGTTGAGTTTGCGGAAAAGGTCGCTGGGCGTGGCAGCGGTTTCAATGCAATCTTCGGGGAGTTCTCGGACGTCGATTCCTTCTTCGCAGACTTCGACATTGCGCCGCTCTGCGAAGTAGCGCGCCAAGTCGTTGACTCGATCGGACCGAGAGGCCAGAGCCAAGGAACCGATGATGGGGGTGGGGATGTCGGCCAGGGCCGTCCGGGCTCGTTCAAATGTGCTGTGTGCGGCGATCGGTCGTGCGGGGATGCGGTCGTCGTCGGTGTGAGCCAGGACGACGTTCTTATGACCGTAGTGGTTTTCCGGTGTTGTGCCGACGTCGGTCCACTCCCATCCGAGAAAGGCGACAGTGTCGGGGTTGTCTTCTGAGCCTGCGACTGCGTTGCACTGACGGATTGACTCAATGGTTTCTTGCCAGTGACGTGGTGTGATTTGTTCTGCGTGGTCATTAATCGACCAGAAGTCGAGGGCCGAGCAGTAGCGGGCAAAGTCACACGCATCCGCAGGCGGATGAGATCCTTCACTCGTCCGACTAGGCAAGCTCATCATGAAAGCATCGAAGGAAAAAGTCGTATGCACGTGAAGATCGCCAAAAAGAATCTGTTTAGACTGCGCGACGCCGATGTCCGAAGCGGCTTCTTTGACTCTCTCTGAAACAGATTGGAGAGAGTCGGGGGGGCGGGAGGCTTGGCTGACTTGTCCAGGGGATTCGTGGCGACCGAAGGCGCCGTTCCCGGCGAGGTAGAGAACCACCAGGGCGAGTCCGGCCAGGGCGATGGCGGCGATCAGAATTTTTTTCAGCAAGCGGATTCTCCTAGAGGGCGGTTCTAGCCGAAAAAGTGAGGAACGCGGGTGTAGCGGGGCGGATTGATTCCGGCTCCCCTCGCGCCCGGTGAAGGCCTGTGAGGATATCCGAGGGCCACGACGCCGACTCGATCATTCGTGCCGCAACGGGGCAGCCGCCCGGAGTAGGATTCTCATCAAGGCAGGGTTCCATCGCGTGAGAGGGCAAAGGCATTCGGTCACTCTCCCGGTGAAGGGGTCGGGAGACTGAGGACTGAAAAATCGACCCCGGTTTGTTCGACACTCATCTGCCAGAGGCGATCCTGATCCGCTCGACTGTGAGAGCGCGAGGCCGAAGTGACTTCGACGGGGGCGCCGGTCATTTCGAAGGCACCTCGTGGACCCCAATACTCCCCGCCCTGGCTATTCGGCGCGGTGGCGGCACGCAGCATGGGGAGGGCACCTTGGGTTGCGTCTTGGGCGATCAGCCAATTGCCGAGCTTGACCAGGGCCTCTTGAAAGGGAGACTGATTCATTTGGGCAGTGACGAAGGGCAGATTCGTCGCCGAGTAACCCGGATGGGCCGCGACGGCGATGGCCGATTGCTGCGTCGAGGCAAGTCGACGTTGCAGAGCGTAGGTGAATAGAAGGTTGGCGAGCTTGCTCTGGGCATAGGCCGGCCAGGGCCGATAATGACTTGAGCCATGAATGTCCTCCCAGTTGATCTGGCCCATTTTGTGGGCATTACTCGTGACGTTGATGATCCGCCCGGCTGGGGCAATCAAAATCGCATTCAGGACCCTGCCCGTCAGGGCGAAATGACCAAAATGATTCGTTCCGATCTGCATCTCAAAGCCATCCTCGGTCAGGGTCTGAGGTAGGGCCATCACGCCGGCGTTATTGAACAGTAGGTCGATGCGACCGAGTCGGTCATTCAAGCGGTCCGCGCATTGGTGAATCGAGGCAAGGCTGGCCAGGTTAAGTGGAATGAACTCGGCCCGGGCGGAGGGGGTCGAATCCAGAATTTGATCGAGGGCGGCCTGGGCTTTCTGTTCGTTTCGGCACGCGAGGACGACCCGTGCGCCCCGGGCGGCGCATAGGCGAGCCGCTTCGAATCCGATTCCACTGTTTGCGCCGGTGATCACAACATGACGATCCGAAAGATCGGGCATGTCCTCCGTTGACCACGGGGGTTCTGAGTGCTTCCAGGGCATTCTGATGTCTCCGTCAGAGAAACGTTTGAGCAGGCCGGGCCTCGGCCGGAGCTCACTTTTTTCTAGAACTCGGGAGCTCCCTCCTCGATGGCGCCCGCCTTAACGAACTCGCTGTAGGCCGTCTCTGACAGCCCCAACAGGTCTCTAAAAACGGTGGCATTGTCTTCGCCGAGGGCGGCTCCGGCTCGTGAGGTGTGTCCTGGTGTTCCAGTCAGTCCGAGCGGGATCCCGACGGCCGTTACTTCTCCCTTTTTGAGATGTGGGATTTGTTCGAAGGCTTTGCGGAATGCGAGATGAGGGTCATTCAAATACTGGTCCTCCGTGTTCTGAACGACGCCGGCGCAAAGTCCGAGTGCCTGAAGTTCTTCGACGGCCCCCTCGGCATTTCGTTCCTTTGTCCAGGCTGTGAGGGCTTGGTCAATTTTGTCCGTCTCGCGTTTACGCCCATCGATGTGAGCGAGGTCGGGGTCTTGAGTGAGCAAAGCCAGTGCAGGGAGGGCGGCCAGTTTTTGCCAGTCGTCATCATTGCGAATGCTGATCGCGCAGTAACGATCTTCTCCAGCACACGGGTAGCACCCTTGTGGGGCCATGTTTTGGGAGGCGTTCCCGAGCTTAGGCGGAGGCCGATGATGGGCAAGCTGGTCCATCATCTCCGGCCCCAGCATGGCGACTGTGGTTTCAAACTGTGAGATCTCAATGCACTGACCTTCCCCGGTTCGGTCTCGATGATCCAGCGCGCATAAGACAGCGAAAAGCCCGTGCAGTGCCGAAAGGGCGTCGGGATAAGCGTATTGGGTTGTTGCGCCCTGTCGATGAGGAAAGCCCGACATTTGCATCATGCCAGACATGGCCTCGACATTGGGACCCCAGGTAACGAAGTTCGCGTGGGGGCCTTCGTTTCCAAAGCCCGAGCTAGAGAGCCCGATGAGCTTCGAATTAATTTTCCGCAGTACGTCCCAGCCAAGTCCAAGTTTTGCCATCGCGCCCGCTCGATTATTTTCGATCACGATATCGGCTCGAGCGACGAGTTTTTTGGCCAGTTCAACGCCTTGAGGTTTTTTTAGATCCAAGGCCACAAATAGCTTGCCGGCATCCCAGTCGGTGAACCAAGGCGACATTTCTGGCTGGATGCCCCGTTCGGGTTCGTGGGGCGACACATAGAGTCGGACGACCCCCGGCACGCTATGAGATTCGACCCGAATCACTTCAGCTCCGGACCAGGCCATCATGCGGCCTATCCAGGGACCGGCCATACCCTGGCTAAATTCGACCACCCGGATTCCCTCAAGCGCTTTTTGTGTACCGACCACTTTAGACCACTCCCCGGTCGACCAGATCTTGGAGGGCATCGAACTGCAGTCCAAGCTCGTCACAGTAAATCGCTTTGTTGTGTTCGCCGAACCGGGGAGCAGGGCGGCGAATTGCCCAGGGCGTGGCAGTGTGGCGATAGGGGGCGCCGGGCATCTGGAGGGATTCGATAGTGGGGTGAGGCACCGAAACGAAAAACTCCCGCGCGGCCAAATGGGCATCGCGGATCACCTCCTCGGGCGAGTAGAGGGGGGTAAAGGCAATATGGCGTCGTTGGCCTTCTTGGAAGACGTCTTGAACGGTCTGCCCCTCGGTGAGCTCGCTGATGAAGAGGTCGAGGAGTTCTCGGTATTCAATGCGTCGAGAAGACGGCCCCTCGAAAAGCGGGTCGAGAACCTCCTCGTTCCCTGTTTTTTCGTGGATCCACTGGGCTAGCGCGGCCCAGTGTGCGGGCCGGTTAACCATCAGGTAGACGCGGCCATCTCGACAGGGATAGGCGCCAGAGGGAACTGAGGCAGTCAGTCCGGAGCCAACTCGTCGGGGGATGATCCCATCGTCGAGCCACTTTCCCACGCCCGAAATATGAGAACCGGCAGAGTCGTTTCTTGAATCGATATGTCGACGTGTTGCCCCTCGCCGGTTCGCCCGGCATGCCGGAGAGCGATCAAGCTGCTAGCGGCAGCGGTCGTACTGGCCATTAAATGGTTCTGATGACCGACCAGGCTCACCGGTGGATCCTCGGACTCCCCGGTGACGTACAAACTACCTCCCGTGGCGCCGGCGATGAGGTCCGTTGAGGCCCAGTCCCGATGGGGACCGGTCTGGCCGAAGCCCGTGATTGATGTCATGACAATGTTGGAGCGCTCGGTGATCAAATCCTCATAGCCGAGTCGATGCTGTGTCAGAAAGCCTGGAGAGCAGCTCTCCAGTACGAGGTCGGATGTTTTCACCAGCTTCAGCATCAGAGAGCGACCAGCAGGCTGGGTGTAGTCCAGTGTGATGCCACGTTTGCTGGTATTCATATACAGGAAGAACAGACTACGGTCCGGCCCGGGTTCATCTTGAAAAAACGGGGCAAGGCCCCGTGTAGGATCGCCTCCCGGCGGTTCGATCCGGATGACGTCAGCCCCCATATCGGCGAGAAGCTTCCCACAATAGGCGCCTGAGGCATCGGTGATTTCAAGCACCCGTCTGCCGGCGAGCGCCCCCGGGTTTGTCCTCATTCCTTCCTCCGGCTCAGGGGGTCCATCGGGCGAGTGTAGCCAGTTGGCATGGTTTTCCGGGGTCGGAATCCGCGCCGAGATCGACCCGCGAAGGGTTGGATTCGGGTACTCTCTTCTCTCTTGCAGCCAACTGGCGCGTTGGTCTTCGGCCTCAGAAGAGGGGCGGGCGGCGCGCAGGAGGAGGATGCCATGGCGATCGTCGAGGCGATTGAAACGGCCCCCGGGACCCGGAGGCGCTTGGCGCTGGCCAATCCGGCCACCCTGGAGCCCATCGGCGAGATCGAGGTGGCGGACGCGAATGACGCCGGCGCGGCGGTCGAGCGGGCTCGGAAAGCGCAGGCGGACTGGTCTGCCTTGCCGGTGGCCGAAAGGTCTCGATTCATGATTCGAGGCCTTGAGGCGTTGTTGGCTCGGCAGGATGAGATCATCGATACGGTGATGCAGGAGACGGGCAAGCCGAAAACCGAAGCCCTTCAAATGGAAGTTTACGCGGTCTGTGATGCGCTGAACTTTTATGCAAAAAACGCTGCAAAAATTCTCAAGCCTCAATCGAGGCGACTGCATGGCATGCTTCGATTCCTGAAAAAACTTCGCATTGTTTACCGGCCTCTGGGCGTGGTCGGTGTGATCAGTCCCTGGAATGGCCCGTTTGTCTTAGCCATGAATCCGACGATTCAGGCTCTCATGGCAGGCAATGCTGTGATTCTTAAGCCCTCCGAGGTCACACCTTTCTCCGGACAGCTAGCGGCCGACATTTTGGCAGACGCGGGTCTGCCGGATGGCCTTTTCCAGGTACTGAGTGGCGATGGCGAAACCGGAGCGGCACTTTGTCGAGCCGGCGTCGACAAGATTTCATTTACGGGCAGTGTTGAGACGGGGCGTCGAGTGGCTGTCGCTTGTGCAGAGCAGCTGATTCCCTGCACCCTCGAATTGGGGGGGAAGGATGCGATGATCGTCTGCGATGACGCTCATCTCGACTATGCGGCCGCCGGCGCTGTAGGCGGCGCCTTCATGAACACAGGCCAATACTGCTGTGGAACTGAGCGGGTTTATGTCGTGGATTCCCTCGCGGATGCCTTTGTGGACAAGGTCGTGGAGCGAGTGGCCGCGCTCAGGCAGGGCGCTGAGGGCGAGTTTGATGTGGGGGCCATTTTTTGGCCGCGCCAACTCGAGATCATTGAAGAGCATATGGACGATGCGCGGGCTCGGGGCGCCCGTGTCTTAACCGGAGGACGTCGAAACCCGTCACTCCAGGGACTCTTTTACGAGCCGACCGTCGTGGTGGATGTCAATCACGAGATGAAACTGATGACGGAGGAAACCTTTGGCCCCATTCTTCCCATTATGCGGGTTCAGGATGAGGAAGAGGCGCTCCGGCTTGCCAATGACAGTGCCTACGGTCTGGGGGGAAATGTCTGGACCCGTGACCCCCGAAAGGGCCTCAGCTTGGCGGAGCGGATGCATACGGGCAGTGTTTGTATCAACGACATGACCATGACCTACGGCGTTCAGGAGGCGCCCTTTGGGGGGCGGAAGGAAAGCGGCGTCGGCCAAGTCAACGGAGAAGTTGGGTTGCGAGGGTACTGCCACGCCGAACCAATTCTTGTGGACCGCCGAGGCGGAAAGATGAGCACTCAGCGCTATCCCTACAGCCAGAATGCGGACGAAGGCCTTCAGAAATTTATAAAATTCCTATGGGGCACGCGTTTGGGCCGGCGGCTGGGCTAGCGAGGGACTCAACAGGCTTTCTAGCGTGGGGCATATATTTGGAGCGGCCGTTAATGGGCCGCTTCTCCCATGAAAGGAGAATGCGGATGAAGGGTTGCGGACGATTTGACCTGGATAAGCCGATTCAGCTGGAAGACGGTGTTACACGGCGACAATGGATAGTGGGTGGGTTGGCCTGGTTGAGTGCGGTCGTTCTTCCCCTCAAGGCGTCCTCGGTGCGAGCGGCGGGCTATGTGCTGTCTAAGGAGGCCGCGAAGGCACTCCGTACGAGTCCCCTGATTTACGTTTCGCCTTTGCGCTCGGATGGTCAGGAGAGCCAATGTCACGGCGAGGTCTGGTTTTTCGAAGACCAGGGGGATGCGGTGATTTTTACAGCCCGTGATCGCTGGAAGGCGACGGCTGTGCGCGATGGGCTCGACCAGGCACGGATCTGGGTCGGAGACGTCGGGCCCGTGGGTCGCTCAGGGGGACGCTTTCGTCAGGAACCCAGTTTTAGAGCATCCGCTTCCGTCGATACGAGCCCAGAGACCTTTCGTCTTCTTATGACGGATTTCGCAAAGCGGTATCCCGATGAATGGGAAAAATGGGGCCCCCGTTTTCAGAAGGGTTGGGATCAGGGGACCCGAGTGATCATCCGCTACAAGCCGATCGCCTCTTAGAGAGCAGGCGCGAGGGAACGGGCCTTAGCCGATTGTATTTTTGGACGATTGGAACAGGGGGCCTCGAGGCAGTGAGGTTGTCAGAAGAGGTCCGCGAGCCGTTCCAAGCACCAGAAGGCCGCGCAAGAGCCGATCGCGTAGGCGGGAATCTGTTGGGTCCAAGCGGGCAAGTTGCGCAGAGGACGTGAGGCGACCACCACAATAATCGCCATGCCGGAGACGAAGAGTAACTGTCCAGTCTCGATGCCGATGTTGAAGGCGAGGAGAGCCAGGGGAATTTCCTGTTGGGGAAGCCCTACTTCTGAGAGGGCTCCAGCGAACCCCAGGCCGTGAACGAGACCAAAGGCGCAGGCCATCAGCCAGGGGTGCCGTTGGATCAGGGCCGGGCGGTCGCCGGTGGGTGTCGCGAGTTCGACGGCTAGGGCGAGTAGTGTGGCGGCAATCAGGAATTCTGCCAAAGCGCTCGGGACTTGGGTGATCCCTAGCGTCGCGAGAGAAAGCGTCACGCTGTGTCCGAGCGTAAAGGCGGTGATCGTCTTGACGAGGGGGCGGATGCCAATGACAAGAAGCATCAGACCTAAGACGAACATTAAGTGATCCGTTCCGCCCAGAATATGCTCGAACCCGAGGATTAAATAGCCCCAGCCAACCTGAAGTTTTGTTTGTTTCGCGGGGACCTGGATGCTGGGGTGTCCCTTGCGGAGTACGTCGCGAACGACCCGACCGTCAGGCAGAGAAATTCGGAGTAAGACGTCGATCTGGATTGGCCCGTTGCTGGCGAGGCCGACCCTTTGCCCCACGATTCCCGCTGGCCCGCAGTCGACTGTCCAGGCCAGAGAAACACTCTGCGCGTCGCCGGATTCTTCGACAGGCCCGATGGGGGGACAGTCGACGGGCAGCTCTGGCCGAAGCTCTTGTCCGCGAGGCCGAAGCCGAGAGACTTTCCAAAGGACGGATGTGATTCCGCTTTCTTCTGCAGTCAGTTCAAGAAGGGCTGGTGCCAGGGGATGGGCCTGGCTAACGCTGGCCAGCAGCAGGACATTCAGTAGGAGCAGTGTCGGGGTGGAGGCCCAGCTCGCCGTCCTGCTGAAGACTGAAGCCGATTTATGTTTGAGTCCATTCTGCATCAGCTGGTCGCGTAGTAGATGGTTCGCCAAACCAGGTAGGTGACGTAAACAACCATCAGCAAGACGCCTTCGGCTCGTATGATGACGTTTCCGCGGGTGTAGGCTGTTAAGGCGAAGAGTAAAGACATCACGCAGGTAGCCACCAGGTCTACGGTTCCGCTTGGGGGAATCATCATGGGGTGAACCGTGGCCGTGACGCCAGCCACCAGCAACGTGTTGAAGATATTTGAGCCGATGACACTGCCTACAGCCATGTCGGCCTTGCCATGCCGCAAGCAGGACATGGCCGCGGCCAATTCCGGAAGGCTCGTTCCCAACGAAACCATCGTGAGGCCGATCACGACCTCGGGCACCGCAAATGCGTACGCGAGGCCGACGGCTCCTTCCACTGTCAATTTGGCTCCGCCGACCAAGCCCACCAAGCCCAGTAGAGTCAGGAGAATGTCCCGGCCGAGTCCCCCGCCTGGTTTGTGGTCCTCATCCTCTGGGATTTCGATGAGGGGTGCACCATCATTGTCCGCCCGCTCAGCGCCGGTTTGCCCCCGGTGGAGTAAGTCGCTGATGGTGTAGTAGAGAAAAATGACGAAGAAGAAGAGGAGAACGATGCCATCGGTTCTCATGTAGGCGTTGCGCTCACCGCCGAGTTCCGAGTCGAATGCCATCACGAGGGCGGCGGCGGTCGCCAAGATGAGCATCGGAAGCTCGCGGTGGATCAGAATGTTCTGAATCGGAATCGGTTGAAGAATAGCCACGAGCGCAATAATGAGCCCAATGTTGGCCATGTTCGACCCGAAGATGTTGCCGAAGGCAAGAGAGCCCGCATTGTTAAGGGCCGCGCCGATGTTGACCGCCAGCTCAGGGGCGCTGGTGCCGAATGCCACGACTGTGAGGCCAATGATGAGATTTGAGATGCCGAGTCTTCTCGCGAGAGAAGAGGCCCCGCGGACCATCAACTCCCCTCCAGCAACGAGGATCGTCAGCCCAGCCGCTAGTTGGAGAAAGTCGACGAACATACTTCTCGCTTGCGCGTGCTTCCCGGGCGCTCGGGCCGCCCAGGTCTTGCGACGGGCGGATAAAAGTTAGGGGCGGTGCGGTTAAGGGCGTTTGGAAGAGGCGGGTTCCTTGCGACTGTCTTCCGAAATTTGGTCGGGTGGGAGCCTTAGGAGACGGAGGGCTTCTTCTTCGGTCTGCTCAAAGGCTTTTTGATCGGTGGTCACGCAAAACTCCACCATAATTCCGTTTGGATCCACAGTGTAGATGGAACGGCACCAACCGTGATCCACTTCGTGGATATGCTCGACGCCTCGAGATTGCATTCGGGCGTTCATCGCGTCGAGTTCTTCATGGCTATCGACTCGAAAAGCGACGTGGTTGACCCAGACCGGAAGCCCTGCTCCAGTGGATACGTCCGTGCGGTAGTCTTCCTTCTCGCCGACATCTCCGATTTGAAAAAAGGCGAGATAGTCCCCCCGTCCCATGTCGAAGAAAAAGTGGCGGAAGAAACCGTCGCCTTGTTTGTGGTTCTCCGCGTGGACGAGAGGGATTCCGAGCTGACCCGTGTAGAAGGCATACGTCGCCTCGGGGTCTCGCGTCGCATAGGCGACATGGTGCAGGCTCTTTGATCGCGCTTCGGACGACTCAGCCATCGTGCCTCCCGGTGAACCGGCCCATCGAATGATGACCGCCGAGCGTAATCCATCAATGACGCCTCGCCAAGCAAAACCGGCGGAATCCGTTCTCCCACACTGTTGAGTCGTCTGGGCGGAGCATTTTGACAAGGGCGCGGCCTGAGGATCCCCGCTCAGCGGAGCGAGGATCGTTCCAGGTGCCAGGGGCTGGGCTAGACTTTTTTTAGGAGAAAGACGATGGCACCGGAAGCTGAGCGCCCCCCCTTGCCGGAGGGCTTGGTTGCGTTTGTGAAGCGGGACTGCCCTACGTGTGGGCTGGTGGTTCCGATCTTGAGAGATTTGGCTGAGCGGCTGAAGGTGACAGTCTACACCCAAGATGACTCGTCTTTCCCGCCGAACCTCCAGCCGCTCGACGATACAGACCTCGAGGCCTCCTACAGACACCGGATTGAAGTGGTCCCCACGCTTTTGCGAGTGGAGGCCGGTGTCGAGGTCGAACGCACCGTGGGTTGGCACCGGGGGGACTGGGAACTGCTCACGGGACAGGAGGGGCTGGGGGCTGGTTTGCCCGCGCTTCGCCCCGGCTGCGGTTCGGCTTCGGTGGACCCGGAAGTTGCGCTTGATCTCCAAGTTCGATTCGGCGATCACTCTCTTCAGTCTCGGCGGATCGAGTTTGGAACGGCCGAAGATGAAGTGGAAGCCCTCTACGAAAGGGGCTGGACTGACGGATTGCCGGTTGTGCCGCCCACCCAGCGCAGAGTCCTGGCGATGCTTGAGGGCACCTCGCGTGCCCCCGACGAGATCGTGGCCCATGTCCCTCCTGACCTTGCCCCGTGTACGGTGGAGAAAGTGGCCATCAACGCGGTCCTTGCGGGCTGTAAGCCCGAGTATTTGCCGGTCGTACTGGCGGCGGTCGAGGCGGCGTGTACGGAGGCTTTCAATATTCATGGCTTGCTTGCTACGACGATGACGGCTGGTCCCGTTCTCGTGGTGAACGGCCCCATCCGTCGGGCACTGGGCATGAACTCCGGGCGTAATGTTTTTGGTCAGGGAAACCGAGCGAATTCGACGATTGGGCGTGCTCTCCAACTCGTCGTGCGCAATGTCGGGGGCGGGCGACCCGGGGAGATCGACCGTGCGACGTTCGGCAACCCCGGAAAAGTCGGGTTCTGCTTTGCGGAGGATGAGGAGGGCTCACCTTGGTCGCCTCTTTCGACGGATCTTGGCGCGGATGCGGGCCAGAATACAGTCACTCTTTTTCCGGGGGAGGGGCCTCGAACCATCGTCGATCAGCTGGCACGTGACCCTGAGGCCTTAGTCCGTAGTTATGCGATGAATCTAAGGAGCCTTCACCACCCGAAGGCAGTCATGGCTTTTGATTGCCTCTTGGCGATCGGACCCGAACACGCTCGGGTTTTCGCCGAAGCCGGTTGGGATAAAAAATCCCTGCTCTCGCGCCTCCACGAGTTGCTTCTGATTCCGAGAGAAGAGCT
This sequence comes from Myxococcota bacterium, assembly GCA_029268645.1. Lineage (GTDB taxonomy): Bacteria > Myxococcota_A > UBA9160 > UBA9160 > UBA4427 > TMED88. Next base: position 42,581 of record JAQWNI010000094.1, on the reverse strand, counting down.
GCTGCGTGGGGCGGATGGCGTCGCTGAAGGCATCCCAGAGACGGTTCAAGCCAAGGTGCTTCCTAAGTTCAGGCCGGGGGGTATCCTCATCGTTCATTGCGGTGGCGAAGCCGGCCTCTTCTCCGCCATGATTGGTGGCTGGGTGACGGGCGAGATGGGAAGCCAGCCAGTTTGTCAGGAGATTAGAGGATGAGTTTTCGAGCACATGGGGCGGTTGTCCTGGATCCGACTGCCGAGCGCGCGCCGGTCGGACGGGCTCGGTTGCCGAGACCGAAGACGTTGAATGGGCTGACGCTGGGACTGTTGGATATCTCGAAGGCGCGAGGAGACCTCTTTCTCGATCGGCTGGAAGAGCGCTTTCGAGAAGAAGGAGCCCAGGTCCGACGTTACAAGAAGCCCACGTTTACGAAGCCGGCCCCAGTTGATGTGCGTCGCCAGATTGCCGAGGAATGCGAAGCGGTTGTGGAGGCGCTCGCGGATTGAGGGAGCTGTACGTCGTGCAGTGTGCACGACACGATAAACCTAGAAATTCTCGGCGTCCCGAGTGTTTTCGTGGCGAGTGATGTTTTTGAAGATGGCGCTGATCAACAGGCGGCAGCCCTTGGATCCGAAGCTGCGGCGATCTATGTCCCTCATCCGATCCAGGACCGAACGGACGAAGAAATGAGGGCGATCGCCGACGATTCCTTTGAGTCACTCTGCGATCTTCTACTCGATCGCTGAACCCGTAGATTTTTTTTGAGCTCGGTTCTCGCCAGCCTTTGACACCTCAGAAGGATCACTCGGGCTTGGCCCTTTGCCTCACTGCTCTGGGGTGAACGCCACCTGCATCTCGGTGCAGCTTCGAACCAGCGCCGAGGGGACCAAGGTGGGTCCTCCGGTGGTATAAGACATGTCGGGGATACGTCGAAGCAATTCTTCGAAGGCGACCCGCATTTCCATTCGAGCGAGGTTGGCACCTAGACAAAAATGGCTGCCAATGCCGAACGCGACATGGGCGGGATTACGAGTGATGTCGAAGACGTCGGGGTTCTCGAAGGTTCGGGGATCCCGGTTCGCGATCGGGTAGACCATCAGCACGTGTTGTCCCTTTCGAATCGAGACTCCGTGGAGTTCGGTGTCTTGAGTGACAGTGCGAGAGAAGCTGTGGACCGGAGACACGAACCGCAGCATTTCCTCAACGGCGGCCGGGATGAGTGAGGGATCATCGATCAGGCATTGACGCTGTTCGGGGTGCTCGATCAGCAATTCCATGCCCCCCGAGATGCCGTTACGGGTGGTTTCGTTGCCGGCGACCAGAAGGATCGTGCAGAGCATGATCAGTTCGTCGGTGGCGATATCGCCGTGATCCACCCCGGTGTGTTGGTTGACGTTCTCGTTCTGATCAAACCGGGTGAGAAGCCCGTCGTCCTTGGCACCGACGAGGATTGTGATGAGGTCGTCCTGCGGATGCTCTCTCCGATTCTCGATGACTTCTTTTAGATAAGCGGAATATTCCAGGAAGGCCATCCCGGCAGCTGCCATGATTTCCGGTTTGTCGAAATTCCCGTCGCCGGCGATCATCGCATCGGACCATTGATGGAATCGATCTCGATCTTCGGGTCGGATTCCGAGCATTTCGGCGATCAGGAGTAAGGGCAGGGGAACTGAAATGGATTTTACGAAATCGCAATGCCCCTGACGGGCCACCGAATCGATCGCATCTTGAGTGATGCCACGGAAGACAGTTTCGAGGTGCTTGACCATGCGAGGAGTAAAACCCTTGTTGATCATCCCACGAAGCTGTCCATGTCGGGGTTCGGCCTCATCGATCAATCCGATTTTGGCCGGGTTGGAAGGCCGAACTCCCTCGGCTGAGGTGAATAGTGCCTGGTTTTTAGAAATGGCAGCGACGTCGTCGAACCGAGTGATTACAAAGACCTCGTCGGGTGCCGACCAGTGAACCGGATCTTTTTCTTGAAGTTCACGTAGGCGAGGCATAATGCCGGGGGTCCAGTTGGCGGAGTCGAGATATCGAAAGTCGGATTGATTCACTTGGAGTGCTCCATATCGGTTGAATGCATTGATTCAGGGGAAGGCTGAGAGGCGCCGCCGAAGGTCAATAGACCAGCGGCCTGTGCGTAGAAATCTGTCGCCTGTTCAAGGCCCAAGACGCTCTGGGAATCTCTTCCCAGCAGTTGCTCGGTGAGGGGGGTCATCGTGAAGTGGCCGATCAGCATGTTGACCAAGGCCAGTTGTAGAAGCGGCAGTTGGTCTGGTTTCCAATGACGTGCGGCAGGGGTTTCCTGCAACAGTTCGAGACTGCGTTCCATCGTGGGTCGCAGCCAGCCTTCGAGCAGTAGGGCGAGGTTCTCTCCACCGGCCAACATTTCGTATTGGACCAATCTCGGGAGGTCGGGGTGCATCGCCAGGGTTTCCATGACCTCGGTGACAAAACGACGGGGATCCGGAGGGGCCTCTTGATCCCCATCTTCAACGGCCCGGGCAAGCATTGCGAGGATGGGGGCCAGGCCGCGGGCCAGGACAGCGGCATAGATGCTCTGCTTTCCGTCAAAGTGGTTATAGAGGCTTGGAATTCGAATGCCGACCCGCTCCGCGATGTCGCGGAGGGTGGTGCCATCGAACCCCCGCCGAGCAAAGCAGACCTCAGCGGCGTCGAGGATCCGATCCGGGGTCGGGCGCGAGGCCTGATCAGTGTTGGGGCGAGCGGGGGGATTCATTCGGAGTCATCGTAAACTAACTAGCGTTAGTTTACAAGGCCAGCGCAGGGATATCTCTCGAGGGCAGGGGAAGAGCCTCGCGATCGACGCAAGATCCCCGCGGGTACGTGGGTGGTTTTGCCGGAGAACTGCGAGGCCAGCAGGTCATCAGCGACCGCCGGTTTGCAGATGGTCCGTAGGGGGCCGCGATCGAGCGTCCGGTATTTCAGTCCGCGGAAATGCTTTCTCTGGCTCGGCCCACGTCACGCTGCTGACCGTTGCGCCATTGGTGGAGGCCCGCCGGTTGGTAGGCGAGGAGGAATGCCCGACGATCTTCACTCGACCGGTTGCTCTGAGACCCGTGGACGATGTCACGATGGAACCAAGCCACAGATCCGGCGGGCAGGGCGATCGGAAACGGTTTTTCTTCGAGTCGGTCGACATCCGTGTAGAGGCGTCCCAAAGTCCCTCGATCTTTGAGGGATTCCAAGGCTCCGTATCGATGGGTGCCGGGGATGACCCAGAGGCATCCGTTGTCTTCATGTGCATCGTCGAGATAGATGATCAGGGTCACCACGTGCTCAAGGTCTTCGGCACCATAGGCCCAGTAGGGGCCTTCCTGGTGCCAGGGAAATGGGGCTCCCCCGGGTCGTTTGACATTCATTTTGTCACTGAAGAGCGAGAGATGGTTCTGGCCGATGATATCGGCACAAGGCCCCCAGATTCGTGGATCGTCCACCAGTTGGGCCAGCCGAGCCTCTAGATGGTGCACCGGTTCCATTGAGCGAATGGCCCGGAGGTCGTCACTCCACTCCCACTTGATCGTCGAGCCGAGTACTTCTTGAAATTTCTGGTTGTCGATCTGCTCGACTTTGCCGGATTCCAGGGAACCGGCGGCGTCGAGGACCTGGGCATGGACCGATTCCGTGGCCTGGCGCAGGTGTTCGATTTCTTGAGGTGAGAAGACCTGATTGCGAGAGAAGAAACCCTCCTTCTCGTAGCGGTCTCGCTCGCCCGGCGTGAGCGAATGGGGCATGGTTGGTTCTTCCTGCGGCCCGGGTGGACCGGTTGCTTTGAATCGGGGATCTTAGCAGCCCCGGGGTTCAGATCTTTGCTGGCATCAAGCCGAAGGCTGCTGGACCTTTGAGTTCGGAGGGAGTTTTTGTGAAACAAGCGTCCGAGGGAGCGCCGTGAGTCCGATGGATGCACTCGTGGCACTCTGGGGCGCTCTTCAGACAGCTGGAAGTGGCCTCTCTGTGCTCTTTATTCTGGCGATCGCCGGCATTCTGGCCGTCCTCGCCGTCGTTTATGCGGTCGCTGCCGTGATTGTTTTGGCGCGATTTGCACGGGTCTCCCAACAGCGCCTTTCCGCCGGGATGGCTGGCCTGCTGTGGAGTGGGGGAGGGGCAGCCCTGGGCATGCGAATCGCGTCCCCCGAGTGGGCGGGGGCCGCCTGGTCCCCCTGGTTGTCTGCCTGGGGCTGGGAACTCGCTCGCCTTTTGCCCCTGTGTTTTGTGTCCATGTGGCTCTACCGCTTTTTCTTGAGGCGTGGCGTCCTTGGGCGCAGCCTCGGCCTCGGGGTTTTACCAGCGGGCCTGGGAATGGCGCTGGCCTTTCTTTCGGGAGCGTCTTTGGACTTCGACTCCCGAGTAGAATACGGGGTTTCGGCGATCCGGATGGTGGCGCAGACCATGGTTTTGGGTTTGGTCCCGCTGGCCCTCGCTGGTTTGATCGAGATCCGAAAACGAGCGGAGTGGTTCATCGCCGTTCGGTATTTACTGGCGGAAAGACGCCAGGTCTTTATTTCGGTGATTACTTTTATTTGTGTCGGGGCTGTGGCTGCAGGGGTCTGGTTGATCGTTACAGTTCTCTCAGTGATGAATGGATTCGAGCGCACCTGGCGCGAGGAAATCGTGGGGAACTATGCTCATTTTGTAGTCCAGAGCTATTACGGCCCGATTGTCGATCATGAGCCCCTTCTTGAAGAGATCGCTCAGGTCCCCGGAGTGGTCGCGGCCAGCCCCTACCTTGACGTCGATGGGATGGTTCGGAATGGTCGAGGTCGGATTGCACCGATTCGCCTGAGAGGGATCGAAAGGGTGAGTGCCGTCGAGGTGACCCGCTTGGCCGATCAATTGATCGAAGGGGAATTGGCAGGCATCGACCCACCGGATCCTCCGAACTCTGCGCCTCCAGGGTTGGTGATGGGCCAAGCTCTTGCCGGAACTCTGGGAGTAGAAGTGGGGCAGCCGATCATTCTGATTTCTCCGCAGGGGGGGGCATCGAACTCGCTGGGGGCAGCTCCCAAGCTGATGCGCTTCCAGGTTGTCGGTTTGTTCGAGTCCAGTTTTCTTCAGTTCGACGAGCTCTACGCATTCACGAGCTTGCCGGCCGCACAGAGCTTTGTCGGTGCGAGCGAAGGCATCGAAGGCTTCGAGGTGAGAACGACAGACTTTTTTCGATCTCGAAGTGTGGCGGATGCGGTGGAGAACGAATTGGAGCATCCCTTCTTTGCCCGGGATTGGAAAGAGTTGTTCCCGCAGTTCTTTCGGGCTCTCAATGACAACCGATCCTTGATGTTTCTACTGCTGGTCATGATCATGGTGGTTTCTGCCTTCGTGATCGTTGTGACCTTGATGATGATGATCATGGCGAAGTCGTCCGATGTGGCAATTCTCAAAACGATGGGTGCCCGCGACGAGAGTATTGAGTTGGTTTTTGCGATTGAGGGCGCCATCATTGGTCTGGTAGGGGTCGCGCTCGGGGTTTTAGCGGGAATCGCCGTTTCGACGCAGCTCTCCTGGGTCCAAGCCCAAATCGAAGCATTGACTGGGGTCGATACGTTGCCCAGCAGCGTTTATCAGATTTCGACGTTGCCGTCTCAGGTCGACCCGGTCGAGGTAGCCGGGGTCGTTTCTGTTGCCTTGATCCTGGCCCTTGGGGCGACGTTGCTCCCGAGCCGCCACGGGGCTCGCCTCGATCCGGTCGAAGCGCTCCGGGACGACTAGCGGTCTCAGGGTGCAGGGGCGTTCGGATCGGTCGCTAGCTCGATCTCGGCTTGTTCTCTCAGGGCCTCGATGTGGCTTCGCAGGGCCTGTTGCTCGCGCTCCCGAAGGAGTTCAGCCTCAACTCGAGGAAGCACGTTGTCGAGGTCTGGGTCGGTCGCATCCTGGCGCGCTTCGACAAAAACCCAGTGCTTTCCATAGGCCGAATCGACTGGGCCGAACCATTCTTGCACAGGAGCCTGCATTGCGGATTCGGCGAAGCGAGCACCGAGTTCTCTGGCGAGCCGTTCTTTGGACCAGAGAGGAAGACGGGATCTAACCAGGAGCGGATCGCCCCACTTCACGGCGTCCTCGAGAGGTGGCGAGGTTTGGTGCAGGCGTTCACCCAGCTCCCGGGCATCGATGTCCAAGTCGGCCCCCCGGCGGTCTCGTGAGAGAAAGACGTGGCTCAGTTGAACGCGCTCCGGTTCCTTGAATTGATCGGCATGATCCCGAAGATAGGCCTCAAGCTCCTTTCGAAGAGGAGGCGTTCTTCGCGCCTCAGACGCCAAGGTCAGTCGCATGAGTTCAAGAAGGCGCCTTCTCACGACAAGGTCGCTTCGGTCCATTCCCTGTTGGTAGGCGCGCTCAAGCATCTCGGCATCACTGGCTTCGTCTTCCGGATCTATGAATCTCTGATTTTGGATCAGTCGGCGTTGCGCGATGCCATCGCTTCGGTGCCAACCCCGGTTGAAGGCCTCTTCAAGAAGAAGCCGCTCGTCAATCTCTGTATTGATCAGGGCGCTTCGGTCGCGCGCTGTCGGGGCGCGACCCATCTGCTGTTCCCAGCCCAATTCCAGTTGACGGATATCCTCGGGGGCCAATCGGATGAAAAAGCGTGGCTCATCTTGCGTCCACCAAGGCCAAAGGAGATAGGCGCAAGTGCCGATCACGATGAAGTGCAGCAGCGGAGATCGAAGAGTACGCTGTGCTCTGCTTCTCTTTTTAGGCTGCAGGGCATGACTCATGTCGAATCCGGCCGATACCAGATGGGCGAGGTCCAAGCCCTCTCTTGAATGAGCGGGCGATGGCCCGTGCTGCAGCAGGCTTCAAACCCCTCTGGGATCGAATCGGGGTCGTCGCATTGGATCCCTGCCTGGACGCACAGTTTTTGACTCCATCGGCAGGATGGTTTTTCGAGAGCACGGACATAGTAAAAAGCAGATTGCTTTGGGTCCCAGTCTGGGTCGCGCCAGACCGTGCAAAGACTTTGGGTGCCCCCCGGCACCGGCTGACAGGTCAGGGGATCGACCGAGGAGGGCAGGGGCCTTCCCGACGCCACATCATAGACGGCCTCGTGGGTCGCATCTTCCGTTGTCCAGCCCTTGATGATCTGAACGCGGTCGAGGGCATTCCCGAGGCGGGCGGGTGTCCCGGGATCTGCGAGGACCGAGACGGCGAACCGGGGTGGGGTCGATTCGGGGCCTTGGTCAGGGAGTATGCCGCCCATTGGAACTCCCTTGGCATAACCGGTCGCCACGGCATCGGGCCGATCACAATAGTCCAGCGGCAGGTCGTCACCCCCAAAAAAACGAACCACCATGCGCGGGCCACTGGTTGCATAGGCTTCGCGTCGCTTCATCGCGGCGAAAAGCGCTTTGCGTGAATTTTCTTCAGCCCAGAGTACCGCAAGGCCACCTGGGTTGAATTCGACGAAGTCTGGCAGTCCGGTGGGGACAGAGTCGCCCGCCGGTTTTCCAGCGCCGCCATGACCCGGGAAATCTGCTGTTTCTGCGACCAAGCCCGGCGTCCCCAGGTGTGTGTCCGTGCTGCCGATGAAGCCAAATTGAAAGGGGTTGACCCCGAGTTTCTTTTCTTGCTGCATGCCCTCCCGGAGTAGATTGCGGACGAACTGCCGTCCCTTCGGGCGGGTGTCCGATGCCCAGAAGTATCGACCGGTGAAGCTGTTGGTGGAGAGCTTCTCAAAGGCACAGAGTTCATCTGAGTTCCCAAGACCGGGGAAGCATTCAGACTCGCCCTTGTGCTGGATCATTTCGACGAGGACCTCGTAGCGCTTTCGTGCCTCGGCTTCATTGCGAGAAATGGGCTTCCCATCTTCCTGCTGGGTGCGGAACATCTTGCCGGCAGAAAGGTTTGAGTTGTGGGGAATGACGACGACATCACATTCGTCGCCCGCGATTTGACATTGGGCCCCCAGCTGTTTCCAGAAACTTTCGAGATCGGGTTGGTCGATAAAACTCAAGGGCAGCTCTGGGACGAGGTCGTTTTCGAAAATCACATTGCGATGGAAGTTGTTGCCGGGGCCTACAGCCCCCGTCCACTCGTAACCGATGAAGCTCGTGAATGTGCAGTCTTCGCTGCGATCGTACGCAGCCTCGGCGGCCTCGATGATTTCTTGCCAAGGTGGTCGAGCGGCGGTGCGGCACGCCGAGCCATCGGGCCCACAGAAATCGTGACGGGTCGCCCGGCTGGCTTGAAAATTCATCCAAAAAAAAGCGGCCCGTGGCCAGCGGCGGTAAAGCTGGCAGACCCAGGAGTCGTATCCTTCGAGGTCCGGTGCCTGACAGATGTGGGTCTCGCCCAGGAGCTCGGCATGGTCGGTCACCGCAGCAAAGTCCAAGGGGCGGGCGAGTTGGGCACTTCGCATCGGCGTGCCTTCTGCGGTGTACGGCTGCAAGCCCAAGGGCTGACCCTGGGCGAAACGATAGGCGTCGGCGGGTCTATTTCGGGTGTCCATCGTCGAGGCGTCCAGGGAAAAAGCCGTATGAACATGAAGGTCGCCGAAAAACGGCTGTCGCAGGGGGGTGGATTCGCGACAGGGAGCCCGCAGGGTCCCACCTTCAAGGACGGTCGATTTCTGCGCCTTGACTTGGTTCCCGATGGCAGATGCGGGGATAATCATCGTGCTCACGACACAGAGTGCTCTGACGAAGAGAGAGGGTGCTCGGTTTCGGGCGGTTTTCGATCGAAGCGCCCCGTTTGCAATCATTGATCTGGGCACGTAAAAACACCGAAAGTCTGTTTGCCATTGCGGGTGCCACCTTCTGCGACCACCGTATTGCCTCCCATGTTTCCTGCCGCATTTCGGGCCAGAATCGTGAGTTCGTCGTCGACTCGATGAGCGCTTCGAGGGACGTACAGTACCTTGGCGAGCACTTGCACACGGGTCGTCCCTACCCGTGTGCAGTCAGGTAATTCCTGGGCTCCGAGGCGATGGACGGACTCTCCCTGGCTCTCCAAGTGGACTTGGGCACAGGAGAGGGAGCCTGACACCAGCCAAAAAGCGAGCATGAGTCCCCGTGGCGTTGTCATAAATCGCATATGTGATCCCCCTGGCCGCGGCTCGCTCAAAGACCCCGGCGCCCCACTTGCTTTCGGATTGATAGCATGGCGTAGGTTGTGGAGACGATTCAAGCACCAGAGATCTGCCTCAGAGGCTATCGTGAGGCGGCAATTTTTCCTTTTTCCCGCTGCCATTCACCTTAGATCATGGAGCTCATGAAGCCCGAGATTTGCATTGCTGCAGCCTTGCTTTTTATGGGGGTGGCCCAGATTGCGCCTCCCTGCTTTGCCGAGGTGAAAGAACTACCAGCGCCTTGCAGCGGCGGTGATGACTGGCTGCAACTGGATTCCGCTGAGTGGCTCAGGGGGAATTTGCGCCGCATGCGGAACCGGACCGTCGAATTCAATAGCGAGGATCTGAATAGCCAGACCTTCGATTGGGACGATGATGTGGCCACTCTCTGTATGGCGGGCATTGCCCGATTCGTCCGGACGAATCACGAAATGATTCAAGGTATCGGCCATGTTGGTCAGGAAACCGTTTCGATCCTTGCCGCGACCGGTCAGGTTGAATTTCCGCGTTCTGACCTCGTTGCGATTTTGCCGGGGCGGTCGAGCGAGTTGGACCGATGGAGCTTTAAGCTTTCCCTGGGTGGCGATTTCAATACCGGAAATACGAACCAGTCCTCCCTCAATGCGTCGGTTGTGATCGATCGCGAGGACAGCTGGACACGTACCCAGCTGGCGTATTACGGGTCTTATGGTGCAGCGGATGGTGTGGTTAATGTGAACCGATATCGCGTCGAAACCGGCATAGACTATTTTATTACCCGACGGTTTTATGCGCAGCCCTTTGATGCCGCGCTTCAGTACGACGAGTTTCAGAACATCGAAGCGCGTGTATCGCCGACGGCAGGTTTTGGTTACCGGGTCGTTGAGAAATCTTGGCTTGAATGGGACTTCGAAGTCGCGATGGGGTACCAGTACCTTCAAAATATTTCGGTTGTCGCCGGGCAGCAGCTTTACCGGAGTGATTTTATTGGTCGGCTGTCAACTTACTTTAAGTGGACGATCGTGAACGATCTAAAGCTGACCGTGAACCACACAAGTCTCATTGTGGCAACAGATATCGGTCGAACGTCTGGACATACGCGTTCTGTTCTGAGTTATAAGGTCAACGATTTGATTGATATTGAGACGACCTTTGTACATGACCGAGTGTGGGAGCCAGTTCCCAATGCGGCGGGGGTGACCCCGAAGAAGGACGATTTCCAACTCATCTTTAGCTTGGCTGTGAATGTTTGGTGAGGTCTTTAGCGAAGCTTCCGTGCCTGCTCAGCTGCGTTGCCTAAGTAGAGGTCGGGTGCCATGGCCAGAAGCCGTGCTCGGGCATCCTCCGGTATGTCCAGCTTGTCGACAAAACTTTTTAAGGCGGGTGCGTCAATAGCACGCCCCCGCGTGAGGGCCTTGAGCTTCTCATAGGGTTCGGGAATTCCGTATCGCCGCATCACGGTCTGGATGGCTTCGGCGAGCACGGCATGGTTTCTTTCGAGGTCTTCGGTCAGTTTTTCAGGGGCGACTTCGAGTTTCTGGAGACCTCGAAGCGTGGCTTGCCAGGCAATCATCGAATGCCCGATTCCAACACCGATGTTTCTGAGGACTGTTGAGTCGGTGAGGTCACGCTGCCAACGAGAGACCGGCAGTTTTGCGGCCAAGTGCGCGAGGAGAGCATTGGCGATCCCCAGATTTCCTTCGCTGTTTTCAAAGTCGATTGGGTTGACCTTATGCGGCATGGTCGATGACCCGACTTCTCCGGCGACGGCGCGCTGACGGAAATACCCAATCGAGATATAACTCCAAATGTCCCGATCAAAATCGAGGAGAATGTTGTTGAAGCGTGCCAGAGCGTCAAACAGTTCTGCGATCCAGTCGTGAGGTTCGATCTGGGTCGTGAACGGATTCTGGACCAGTCCGAGACTTTCTACGAAGCGTTGGCTCAGCGTCGGCCAGTCGATGTCGGGGTAGGCGGCGAGGTGGGCATTGTAATTCCCCACGGCTCCGTTCATCTTTCCGAGGACTTCGACCGCGGCGACTTGGTCTCTCTGTCGATGTAATCGCGCAACGACGTTTGCGATCTCTTTGCCCAGAGTCGTTGGAGAGGCTGCCTGTCCATGGGTGCGCGACAACATGGAGGTCTCGGCTTGATCGTGTGCGAGGGCTTTGAGTGCACGGAGAACTTCGTCTGCCAAAGGAAGCAGGCAATTGTCTCGAGTGTCTTTCAGTATCAGGGCGTAGGCCAGATTGTTGATGTCTTCGGACGTGCAAGCGAAGTGAATGAATTCCGAGACGGACGCGAGTTCTTGATCGTCGGAGATCTGCTCTTTGATGAAATACTCGATGGCCTTGACGTCGTGGTTGGTGGTTTTTTCGATTTCTCTCACGCGTTCAGCATCCTCGAGACTGAAATGGTCGAGCAGCTGATTCAGCCGGGAGCGTGCGGCTGGGCTGAGAGGGGGGACTTCGGAAATGTCGGGATGCTCCGCCAGGGCTTCGAGCCAGCGGACCTCGACGCGGATCCGGTGATGGATCAGGCCGAATTCTGAAAGAAGGGGGCGAAGGCTTTCGGTTTTTGCTGCGTACCGCCCGTCAATCGGCGAGAGGGCGGTGAGCGATGAGAGTGCCATGGTGAGTTCCCTTTTTGGGCCGGCCTCGATGCTCGATCGGGGCGAAACGATGAGCGGTCAGTGAGTTCAGTTGACGAAGTGTCGCGCATTGCGAAAGAGGTGCATCCATGGCGAGTCCTCTCCCCAGTCCGGCGGACACCAAGAAAGCTGAATGCTGCGGAAAACACGTTCTGGGTGAGGCATGGCGATCGTGATGCGCCCGTCTTGATTTGTCATCCCGGCGATGCCGGCCGGTGACCCATTTGGATTCTCGGGGTAATGCTCGGTCACGCGGCCTCGGTGATCTACATAGCGAAGCGCGACGTCGCGCACTTTTTCGGGCTGAGTGCCTTCGGGGAACTCGGCACGCCCCTCACCATGGGCAACCGCAATGGGAATTTGAGCGCCTTCCATGCCATGGAGCAGGACTGAGGGGCTCTTCTCGATTTGGACCAAGGAGAGACGTGCCTCAAATTGTTCTGAGCGGTTTCGAACAAATCGCGGCCAGCCTTCCGACCCGGGAATGAGACCTCGCAGATTGGAAAGCATTTGGCAGCCGTTGCAAATTCCAAGCGCGAACGTATCGGGTCGGTGAAAAAAATCGGCGAAGAGGTCGCGGCCTTGCGGTGAGAAAAGAATCGATTTGGCCCAGCCTTCACCCGCGCCCAGGACGTCCCCATAGGAGAAACCTCCACAGGCGATCAGTCCCTTCATGTCTTTTAAGTCGTTTCGCCCTTCGAGGATATCGCTCATGTGCACATCGATACAGTCGAAACCTGCTCGATCGAAGGCGGCGGCCATTTCGATGTGACCATTCACCCCCTGTTCCCGAAGAATGGCCAAGCGCGGTCTGGTTTGAATCAGACTGGGGCTGAAGCCGTCACCGGGGTCAAAGGGAAGCCTCACGGCCAGTCCGGGATCGGCCGGGTCGCACCGCAGGTCGTGTTCTTGTTCAGCGCACTGCGGGTCGTCGCGTAGAGCCTGCATGCGGTGAGTTGTTTCAGACCAGAGATTCCTCAGCTCCGATCGAGATCGATCGATCAGCCGAGTGGGGCCGTGCCGGAAGAGGATCTGGTCCCCTGTACGAGGTTGTCCCAGCCGATAAAAGGTGTCGCCGAGCCCAACCGAGTCGAGAATTTCGGCGAAACGCTGAGTGTCGCGTCTCCGGACTTGAACCATTGCGCCCAATTCTTCGTTGAAAAGAGCGCTGATGGGTTCGTTCCCGACTGCGCTTATATCGACATCGAGTCCGCATCCTCCCGCGAAAGCCATCTCGCAGGCACTGGCCAGCAGGCCCCCGTCGGAGCGGTCGTGGTAGGCGAGAAGGCGGCCTTCTTCGTTCAGGCGTTGAATCGCCTCGAAAAATGCCCTGAGTTTGGCGGGTTCGTCGACATCTGGCGGGGTTTCTCCGACGGTCTCAAAAACTTGGGCGAGGGCACTGGCACCCAGGCGATTACGTCGACCGCCAAGGTCTATGAGCCAAAGATCCGTTTCTCCACAATCCTGCCGGAGGGCCGGAGTGAGGCTGGATCGGGCGTCGATAACCGGGGCGAAGGCTGAGATGATGAGAGAAATCGGCGCGGTCACGCTGTGTTCTCCCTTTTTGTCGGTCCAGACTGTACGCATGGACATGCTGTCTTTTCCAACTGGGATTGCGATGCCGAGCGCCGGGCATAACTCGAGGCCGACGGCCTGGACAGCGTCATAGAGCCCAGCGTCTTCCCCAGGATGACCGGCTGGTGCCATCCAGTTGGCGGAGAGCTTGATCTGGGAAATCGACGCAATCCGCGCCGATGCGATGTTGGTGATGGCTTCACCGACGGCAAGCCGGGCAGCGGCGGCCGGGTCAAGTAGCGCGACGGGTGTTCGCTCGCCCACAGCGAGAGCTTCGCCAGCGAAACCCTCGAAACCAGAGAGGGTCACTCCCGCATCCGCTACGGGCACTTGGTGCGGGCCAACCATCTGGTCGCGGGCGATCAGTCCGCCGACGGTTCGGTCTCCAATCGTGACCAAGAAGCTCTTGTCTCCAACGGTTGGTAGGGTGAGAACGCGGTCCACGGCCTCTTGGAGGTCGAGGGACTTCGAGTCGAATCGTTGACCGAAGAACGGGATGCGTTGAACATCTCGAATCATGCGCGGAGGCTTACCCAGGAGTACAGAAAGAGGCATATCGATGGGGGTATTTGCGAAATGCTCATCGGTCACGACGAGTTGCTCGTCCTGCGATGTGTAACCCAGGATCGCGAAGGGGCAGCGCTCTCGACGGCAGATTTCCTCGAATTGTTCGATCTTGTCGGAGTCGAGGCCGAGCACGTAGCGTTTCTGACTTTCGTTGCACCAGACTTCAAGAGGGTTCATGCCGGGCTCGTCGTTCTGAATTTTCCGCAATTCGAAGCGGGCGCCTCGCTGGCTGTCGTGAACCAGCTCAGGCAAAGCATTTGAGAGCCCCCCGGCGCCGACATCGTGAATCGAAACGATCGGACTTTCTTCACCGAGGGCACAGCAGCGGTCAATGACCTCCTGGCAGCGCCGTTCGAGTTCAGCATTGTCTCTTTGGACCGAAGCGAAGTCTAGGTCCGCTGCGCTGCTGCCCGACGTCATCGAAGAAGCCGCGCCACCCCCTAGCCCAATCAACATTGCGGGTCCGCCGAGGACAACCACCGGGGCTCCTGCGGAGAGGGTGCCTTTCTCTACATGCTCGGGCCGAATGTTCCCGAGTCCCCCCGCGAGCATGATGGGTTTGTGGTAGCCGCGGACCTCGTCTCCTGCGGGACCGGCGACGCGTTCCTCGAAGGTTCGGAAGTAGCCTGCGATATTTGGGCGGCCAAACTCATTGTTATAGGCCGCGCCACCGATGGGTCCTTCAAGCATGATGTCGAGGGCGGAGGCGATGCGCTCCGGCTTCCCATAGTCTTTTTCCCAAGGCCGGGTTGCTCCCGGAATACGAAGATTTGAGACGGAGAAGCCGTTGAGCCCGGCTTTGGGTCGTCCTCCACGGCCGGTGGCCCCCTCGTCGCGGATCTCTCCTCCATTGCCCGTGGCAGCCCCTGGGGCGGGCGAGATCGCGGTCGGATGATTATGGGTCTCGACCTTCATCAAGATATGGACGGCTTCCGGATAGTGTCCGTAGAGCCGGGTCTCGGGGTCCGCATGAAAGCGGTTGGCTGGGCTTCCGGCCATCACCGCCGAATTGTCGGAATAGGCAGAAAGCACACCGTCGGGGGCCTGCCTCGCTGTATTGCGAATCATTTGAAACAGAGACTGATCCTGGGGTTTTCCGTCAATGACCCAGTCGGCATTGAAAATTTTGTGCCGGCAGTGTTCTGAGTTGGCCTGGGCAAACATCATCAGCTCGATGTCGGCGGGATCTCGACCCATCGCTGTAAAGCTTTTGACCAAGTAGTCAATTTCCTCTGAGGACAGGGCCAGTCCGAGGAGGTGGTCGGCTTCCCTCAGTGCTTCGTGACCCCGTGTTGTGACATCGATAGTCTTAAGCGGCTGGGGAGCGGATTGGCCGAAGAGTCGGGAGACCTCGTCGAATTCGTCCAGGACCGTTTCGGTCATGCGATCGTGAAGCACGGGGAGTGCTGGAGCGGTATCGATTGGACTCTCGTGAATCAGCCGATAGGCGATGCCCCTTTCGATGCGGGCCACCGAATCAAGACCGCAGATGCGAGCGATGTCCGTGGCTTTCGAGGACCAGGGTGAAATGGTTCCGGGTCTCGGGACCACCAGCATGAGCTGGCCTTGGACCGAATCGTCATCGAAGCGGCGAGGGCCGTAAGTCAGAAGTTGTCGAAGGACCTCAAATGCGGCTTCGTCAAGGTTCTCGCTACCCTCTCGAAGCCGAACGAAATGCTCAAAATGGGCAGTCAAGCCTGTGACCGCGGGCACGACGGCTCGAATCTTTCGGAGGAGTTCCGAGGATCGTGAGCCCGAGAGTGCGGGGGCGCCGCGAAGGTGCAGCATCAGGCTTTCGGGCTCCTCTTGTTACGAAATCTACAGAAGTCCCAACGTGACGGCACGGCGTCGCTCGGTGACTTCTTCTTCGGATTCGACGACGACAACCTCATCCGGCTCGATTTCAAAGACGGGTTGGGCCTTCGCCACAACCGCTCCATCCGAGTCGACCATGAGATTCCGGGTGATTGTTCCCGAGAACGGAGCCAGCACCTTGTTGAACATCTTCATGACTTCGATGATGAACAGGGGTTGTCCTTGCTCAAAGTGCATCCCCTCTTCTGCGAGAAGAGGCATTTGCGGGGCCTCCCGGGCATAGAATGTACCTCCGCTCGGGGTGACGATTTCATTGCTGCTCTGGACCGGGGGCGGCGCGAGCTGTCGAATCAGACCTGCAGCGATTTCCTCGTTCATGAATTGTTCGGGGAAAACGGGTTCGAGTCGCTCGTCGACGTGGATCTGGTCGAAAGCGGATTGGGCCGCTATTCGCGGGATGATCAGAAGAAGCTCGAGTCCGAGCTGATGCCCTGCATGGGCGGCTTGGCAGTCTATCCACACTGCGGAATCGAGGGGTCCGATCCGGCCCGGATCCGATGACTCAAGGATCCGAAGGATTTCCGGCCACGTGTCCAATCCGGCCCGTTCCTCGATTTCCCGGTAAAACGACAAACCTTCTTGTAAAAGACGGTCGTCACTTTCCCAGATCATTTCGGATGCCGGCTCCGAAGGATCGTAGTCCATGTGGAGGTAGCGGTAGAGCTCCGATAAAACCTGGATCGGATTGACGCAGAACTGAGGGGTGTCTCCCTTCGTCTCCCAGAGTCGTCCTTGATGCCGCCCGACGAAGCCCGCCAATGCGTGAGGGTCTTCAAGGAGTGCCCGGAGCGGACGGAGGAGCAGGGTTTCCTTCGCGGCCAGCGTCTTGCTCGCCTCTGGCGATGGCATGCTCTTCATCATTTCTCTGACCGCGAGATCCAGATCGATGTCCCGGGTCAGTTGAGCGAGTGAACCGACCGCTGCGAAATAGGGACTGAGGAAGCGGGTATTTGGCTTCATCATGGGTTCAAGGCCCAGGGTCCAGTTGATCAGGCCGTACTGAACGGGCACGCTGGTTTCGACGTCGTCTCCACGGATCTCGGTGCAGCGCATGATCTCAGACAACCGTTCAAGATTGTGAGCCCGATTATCTCCGTGGCTCAGGACCAGAGCGATATTGGAGTCGTAGGCTCCCGCCAGGTTGTAGTACATGAATGAACCGGTATCCGGATTGGGTGTTCCAATGCCTTGATCGTCTCGGATTTCGAAGGGCAGAGGAGGGGACCAAGACCGAATTAAGCCACCCGCATGGGGCTGAAGCGCGGCGTTCGTGGCATTGACTCGAATTTCGGCACCGGAGACGTGGCGTGGCGTTCTTTCGGGTCGAGGTAGCCTTTTACCATGCAGGGCGATCAGAGCCATGACTTCGATCAACCGCTCGACATAGAAAAAGTCGTTGCCATCGTCTGGGTTGGTGAATTTGAGTCGATAGGCCAGTTCTGTGACGCCGTGTTCGACCTGAATCCGGGTATTCATTTCCATGAAGAAGTGGTCGAATCCCTCGACGATGCACTCGAAGGTCGAAACGCTGTCAAGGCCTACGCCTCCGGCAAAGGCTTCTGCGTCGCGCTCCATCGCGGCAAGGGTCAGCTTGTCGCGCTCAAGGGTTTCACGTTGAGAACCCTCGTAGCAGGGAATCGCTTCGTCGAGGAGTTCGCTCGTAAGTGAAAACTCAAGTTGCTTCTGCTCGCGCATTTGAATCGAGCAATCTCTCCCGCCAAGAGCAATGGACCAATCGCCATTTCCGACGACTTGGATCTCGTTATGTCGGGTGGTTTCGAGGTTTAATTCGATGAGGAAGTTTCGGTTGGACCCCGGGTCGATGACTTTTTGCTCCGCGAGAATCTCCATGACGGCCTCGCTCGCTTCGTCCCTTTTGGAGATGACTCGCTGACCTTTGCCACCTCCGCCGCCGATACACTTGAAGCGGATGCGTTTGCCCGGATAGTCGGCCCAGATGGCGTCGATTTCGGTTGCCGCAGCTTGTTGCAGCTCTTCAATCGTGACCAACTCGGTCGTTGCCGCGTAGCCGGCCTGCAGGAGGGCTTCGGCGTTGCTCGATAGGTCGTCGTTTTCCCCCCAATGCCATTTCAGGCTGTGCTCTTGGGCCAGTGCCTCGAGCCCCTTTCTGTCAGTCACTCGGCGCAGCAGGGCTCGGGAGGAAATGTCATCGACGCCGGGGACGACGGCATTGCCGAGGCCCCGCGCGAGCTTTTTGGCTTCGTCTTTGGCGCCGGCCTTGCGGATCACGTCGGAGGATGGGCCCATGAAGCCAATCCCGGCTTGCTCAAGGGCTTGAATGAACTCGGCATCTTCGGCCATGAATCCATAGCCAGCAAAGATATGGGTGTAGTCGTGAGCTTTGGCGATCTCCACGATCTCGGCAATTCGGGCCAATTTTTCTTCTTGACCGGCGCCCATGTAGTCCGCAACACGGTGAATGTTTTGGGGCCAGGGGATTGTCCGGATTTCGGGTGCGAGGCAGCGCGGGTAGACGATGGAATCCTTCTCGGAGAGAAGCATGCCGTACTCCGGGACACCGATCGCGTCAAAGACCTCGAAGGCTTCAGAGCGCACAGGGCCCCGGCAGACCACCAAGCATTTCACGTTTTGCAACGAGAAGGATCGCTGCCATTCGGAGTCGGCTTCATGAATGGTTTGCGGAGAAAGATCAGCACCCAACATTACTCGTGCTCCCGCTGTACGCCGCTCATGGGCTCGGGGGTGTAGTGACGCATCAAATAATCGAGGTTTTGCGCAAGGACACGCCGGCTCTCTCCGGGCATGACCAAGCTTGAGACAGAGCCAAGAGACAGCGCCTCTTTTGGATTCATGATCTCACTCTCGTACTGGTCGGAGAGACCTGCCAAGGCGGCATCGCGGGCTGAGGCCGCCTCGATTTCGGACGCACCTCGCTCGATGGCCGAATGGTATTGCTGGCTGATTTCGCGAATTTGGTCCTTGTAGACGAACTCGGTTCCCGCTGGTCCCATTACGGCGATCCGCGCCATCGGCATGGCGAAAACCCGGTCTGCACCGGTGAAGTAAGAATTCCAGCACGCGTAGGCGCCTCCGATCGCGTTACGGATAATCATGGTCATTCGCGGTGTTCGGACGTCAATGATCGAATCAAGTAATTTTCGGCCGGCTAGAATGATGCCACGATGCTCTTGCTCTGTTCCAGGCATGAAGCCGGACACGTCTTCGATGAAAATCAGCGGGATGTTGTAGACGTTGCAAAACCGGATGAAGCGCGTGCCCTTCAAGGCCGCGTCAACGTCGATTTGACCCGAAGCCACTGCGGAGTTGTTCGCGACGAATCCAACAACGTGACCGCCAAGACGGCCAAAGGCCGTGACGAGGTTGCGAGCTCGTTGCGGCTGCAGTTCGAAAAACTCGCCATAGTCCGCAATTTGCTGGAGGTATAGCGTGATATCCATTGGGGCATTCATTCCGGCGGGTGACGCGAAGGTTCGCCGGAAGAGCAAATCCTCTTCAAAGTTATGGCAGTCCACCGGGTCGGAAGTCGCCGCAAAGGGTGCGAGGGAGCGATTGTTGTCCGGGAGATACTGAAGTAGTCGA
Organism: Myxococcota bacterium; assembly: GCA_029268645.1. Classification (GTDB taxonomy): domain Bacteria; phylum Myxococcota_A; class UBA9160; order UBA9160; family UBA4427; genus TMED88. Next base: position 23,294 of record JAQWNI010000094.1, on the reverse strand, counting down.
AGAGCTGTTCTCAGTGAACCGAGCTCGTCCTTGGTTGTGAGATCGCAAACGCCGCTGAGACCGTGAACGCCGGGCCCCCCGAGATCGTCGGCGCTCACTGTTTCGCCAAGAACTGACTTGACGACCCCCGGGCCTGTGAGGCCAATGAAAGTGTCCTCACATTGAATCATGAATGAGCCTTGGCGAGGTAAGTACGCGCCGCCTCCCGCGTTGTAGCCAAACATCAGACTGATGCTGGGCACCAGGCCACTGATCTTCCGCAGTGCTGTGAAGGCCTCGCTGTAGCCGTCGAGTCCGCCCACGCCCGCCGGCACGAAGGCGCCGGCCGAGTCGTTCATTCCGATCAGAGGGATGCCGTTTTCGCCGGCCATGTAAAGCAGGCGCGCGAGTTTGGCTCCATTGGTGGCATCCATGGACCCAGCTCGGACGGTGAAGTCGTGTCCGTAGACCGCGACGTCGCGTCCTCCAATGTTGAGGATCCCCGTCACGATTGAAGCGCCATCGAGGCTCGGGCCCCAGTTGCGGAAGAGAATATTCGGCTCTTCCTCGGTGAGAACTTTGATGCGTTCCCAGACCGTCATCCGGCCTTTGGCGTGTTGGGTGCGGACTCGGTCGACACCGCCGCCCAGCAACGGACGTTGATTCAGCTCTTCGCCGAGCCGCAGGGCCTCGTCGTAGAGGCTCTCGCCGGTGGAGAGGTTCGATGACTTCTTGCTCACCGGCTGGTTAAGGGCGAGAGGGTTGCCGAGCCTAAATCGGTTTGAATGGGCCTGTTCGCTCACTGGAACGATCGTCTCCCGCGCAAGCCGGTCACGATCGCAGGCCCCATCGGGCTCAGCCGGGGGGTGCGGCGAGGTGAGCGGACCTGCGCCTCAGGGTCTGATTAAAAATCCCCCAGGGGTAATGCGACGCCCCTTGGAAGGCGCCGGAGTCTAGCCGCTTTGGTCCCGAGCAGCGACAAGAAACCCGCGCAGTCGATACCTTGTGATTTTGCCGTCGGACGGGTCTCTATTTTTTTCCAGATCTCGCTTGGCGGCTTATCAGCGAGGGAGGGGTCGATGCTTTCATCGATGGATGACTATCCGCTTCATCAAGTATCGGAGACGATTCGCCACGTGGGAACCAGTGATCGCAATTTTTACGATCGCTATTACTTCAATCTTCACGGGTGCAGCGACGAGTTGTTTATGGTGATGGGGATGGGCCAGTACCCCAACCTGGGGGTTCAGGATGCTTTCGCGGTTGTTCGTCGTGGTCGCAAGCACCAGGTGGTCCGGGGCTCGAGGACCTTGGAGGACAGGATGGACACCCGGGTCGGTCCGTTTCGAGTCGAAGTCGTCGAAGGTCTACGCGCTTTGCGTTTTCTGATCGAGGACAACGAGCATGGTGTTTCTGCGGATCTACGTTGGGAGGGCGCGATGCCCGCCTTTGAGGAGCCCCGGCACTATATCCGTAAGTATGGACGAGTTCTCTTCGACACGATGCGCTTCGCACAAACAGGCTATTGGACGGGAACCTTGAATATTGAAGGCGAAGAAATTCAGGTGACACCGGATCGATTTTGGGGCACACGTGATCGCTCTTGGGGGATCCGGCCCGTGGGTGAAGCGGAGCCTTCCGGCATTCGCCGGGACGAGAGACAGCTCGAGGGGATGTGGAACTATGCCCCGATGCAATTCGACGAATGGAGCCTTCTTTATATTGTCCAAGAGTCCAACGATGGAACCCGAGTCATGGAGGAGGCTGTTCGAATTTGGCACGATGCCAGTCGGGGGTCCGAGTGGCTAGGCAGGCCTGATCATGAGCACCACTTCGAACCAGGGACTCGCAGGGTCGAACATTCTGTTCTTTCATTTCCCGATGCGCCGGGCGGCGGATTTGAAGTTCAAGTGACGCCACTGCTGGAATGCTATGTGGGGATCGGGACGGGTTACGGCTTCGACCCGGACTGGCGTCATGGCATGTATCAAGGTGATCTCGTGGTCCAGGGTCTACTCTTGGATGTCGAAAAGGATCGAGAAAAGCTCTGGGGACTTTGTGACAACGTCGCTCGATTTGAGACCGGTCAGGAGGTCGGCTTCGGGCTTCATGAATATGGTTTTTTCGGTCCCTTTGATCGTTACGGTCTTCCTGGCTTTTTAGAAGGGCAAAGCTGAGCCGGAAGAAGTGAAGATATGCGTTAAGTGCAAGGAGTGGGACGATGCCGCAACCGAAGGGACGAGATCTTCAACAGACAGCCGAGCAACTGCAAGCTTGGCTCGCGAGGCAACTGCCGGGGGCGGAGGGTGTGGTCGTTCGGGACTTGCGAGGCCCGAAGGACACGGGCTTTTCGAGCGACACCTTGATGTTCTGTTTGGAAATGAGTCAAGAAGGTCGACGAGTCGAACGCGAAATGGTGGCCCGCCTAGAGCCTCTCTCTGAATTCGGTGTATTTCCGGAGTACGACGCTCCGCTTCAGTTTAGAATGATGAAGGCCCTAGAGGATACGGCTGTCCCCGTTCCTCGGATGCATTGGCTTGAGGAGGACCCGGGGCCCCTGGGATCTCCTTTCTATATCATGGAGCGTGTGGACGCGATGGTTCCCTCGGATAGTCCGCCGTACCACGCTGAGGGTTGGTTGGTCGATGCTTCGCACGAAGAGCGAGAACAGCTTTGGTACAGCGGTCTGGATGCAATGGCCGAGGTCCATCGTTTAGAACTCTCTGATCCCCGGTTTGACTTTCTTGCTCGACCTGATCCACAGCAAACAGCCATTGAATCTCAGTTGGCCTACTGGCAGCGGTACATCGATTGGGGCATCGATCGAAATCGGTACCGGCTGATCGCACGCGGGCTAGATTGGTTGATCGCCCATGCGCCGAGACAAGAACCCGCCGGGATCTGTTGGGGCGATGCGCGTATCTCCAATCAGCTCTTTCGTGATTTTCGCTGCGTGGCGGTCATCGATTGGGAGATGGTTTTTGTGGGAAACCCCGAGGCGGATTTGGCCTGGTTTATTGTGACGGACCGCGCTTTCACTGAGGGGTTGGGGCTCTCTCGGCTTCCAGGATTACCCGATGCGGACGCGACGCGAGAGCGTTGGGAAGAGCGGGTGGGGCGGCCAGCAAGTCTTTTCACCTTCTATGAGATTTATTCTGCTTGGCGCTTCGCCGTCATCATGGCTCGGGTCTTCCAGCAGATGAAACACTACGAGGCCGTTCCCCAGGACTCCGATATCGATCAGGTGAACTTTACGACCCCGGTCCTCGAATCGGTGCTCGATGCGGTGGGTGCCTGATGAGCGCCCTTGCCTGCGGGTGCGGAGAAGGGGGGGTCAAGTGGGCCCCGGGGGTTTTGGCACGACGGTGCCTGCGGACTTTCAGAGCGTGCCTTGCACTGCCCCCGTCGCTTGTCCCAAACTGTGCCCCATGACTGGCGAGGACCCTACGGCAAAGAAGCACCCGAGAGACTGGGTTGAGCAAGAGGAAAAAACCCCGACGGACGGCCGAACGGCTCGAGCTCATCGGACCCGTCAGGCTGTTGCGGAAGCATTGCTGAGTCTCATCGAGGCCGGCCAGCTGCGACCGACGTCTAAGGCCATCGCGGAGCGAGCTGGCGTTTCCGAACGCACGATTTTTCAGCATTTCGAAGACCTGGATACGCTATTTCGTGTTGCTGCAGATCGACTCGGGGAGCGCATTGTGCGTCGGATGGCATTTGTCTCCGATGAAGGTCCGCTGGGTGAGCGCATTGATGGTTATCTACGAGAGCTCTCTGGCTTGAACGAATCCATGACGCCAATTCGGCGTGCGTCTCGACTGCATGAACCGTTTTCGCCGGTCCTGACTTCCGCTCTAGGCAGTTTGCGGGAAAATCGCCGCCGGGGCATTCGACGGGTCTTTTCCCAAGAGATCGACCGTATGGTCGATCGGTCCGCTCAACATCAAGCAGTGGAATCGATTGCACTGATTGCTTCGTGGAGCAGCTGGGACAATATGCGCCACAACTCGGGCTACTCCGTCGAAGAGGCCATGCACGTGATGGAATTCGCGATTCGTGCGGTGCTGTCGCCCAGGTCCGAGCAGTCGATGGCTTTTACTCCGGCAGAGGAAGATTGAGAATCTCCTTGTCGGAGCCTGCACTGGGGATTGGCGCTTAGTCGACCTGCCGGAGAAGCTCCGAAAGGCCAAAGCCCACTTGGTTCTGGCATCTCCACTCGGTCATCCCTTCCCCGATGTGGGTTGTCTGACCGTCCCGGCGGTTGCGCAGGGGGATGAATCCCTTGACTTCGCCATCGATTTCGAGTTTCTCGCCGGATGTGGTTTCGATTTGAACTTGGAGAGATCGGTGATAGAGGCCATTCTCCTCGTATTCGATTTCGATTTGGACGTCCCGAATCAGATCCATTTGGCCGTCTCGAATTAAGACTCCTCCGCGACGGGCTTCCCCTCCGGCCTCGCGTTGAATCACAGAGATCATGGCTCCGAAGTGGGGGCCAAAATTCATAGTCAACCATTCATATGCGTGAAGGGCCTGCCAGTGACGCGGGCCCCAGGAGTGATCTCGCAGGCCGAAGCCTGAGAAGGGAAGAGAGTTTCCGTCGAGCAAAATTTCGCCCCGGACGGCCATGTGCTGCTCGTAGTGAGCTTTGCCGAACTGTTTTTCGGCATCGCGTTTGGACTCTTCCCGGTCTTTCGCGCCGCCGTACATGGGTCCGGCTGCAAAATGCTCAAGGTTGATTGTGAGGTCACAGCGGGGGCTTTCTCGAAATGCTCGAGATGGATCCGCCATGCTTCTTGCGTCATCGAGCATGGAGGCCCGACCAACGTAAACAGTTCGTAGACGTTCGGTGGGTTCGAGGACTTCAAATTGGAGACCGCCGGCATCAAATTTTTCATTGTTCTCGATGGGGGCTCGTTTGAAGTTAAAAAGAACCCGGCCATCGGGCATAAATAGGCAAACCGTCATCTCGGCTCGCCCTTCGTTCGCCCGATTGCCGAGGCGAACGAAGCCCCCGATCTGACGGTCCGGGTCAAAAAAATTGAAGTACATGCTTTCGTTGAAATTGGGTTCAGGCCCGAGTGGGTGGGTGTAGTCGTCATCGGGAACGAGTTTGCCGATTAACTGGGCCATGAGGAGCTTCCTTGCAGGAGGGCGAGTGAGGGAGCATGACTTGGCGTGCGCACAGCAGAGTGGCGGATGATCCGAGGCGGAGCAAATGATGGGCGCGGTCCGCGTCCGAGTCAGGAATCCGCTGTGATCTGGTTGGGGGGAAGACCCGTCATTCTTGGCTCGCGCCTCTTTGATGACGTGCATGCACGCATGGACCCCCAGGGAAAAGTCGCACGCGGAGACTCAAGCAGGTTTTAAGGGGCCTTTTGGCAGATGCCCTCGGGGAGACTTGCGCTCGGCGGGGCGGTTTGTGCTAATTGGGTCGCGCTTCAGGGGGCAGGTCCCAGTGTCCTGCGCCTTAGGAGTCTCAAGTCAGCCCCGCAGCCATCCGATGGCCGCTCAGGGTCGAAGAGGAATCATGGCCAAATCGCTCGTCATCGTGGAGTCCCCGGCAAAGGCCCGGACGATCAATAAATACCTCGGCAAGGATTTCGTGGTGAAGTCCAGTGTGGGGCACATCCGCGATTTACCCGTTTCCGGCTCAGGAAAAAAGGTGGACCCCACTGCCCGGGCCAAGGCAGCTGCGGAGACCCGTAAACTCCCCCCTGCAAAACGGGCGGCCCATAAGCGGAAGAGGGCCCGCCGCGCCTTGATTGCCAGGATGGGGATCGATCCCGCCAAGGGGTGGAAAGCGAACTACGAGATTCTTCCCGGGAAAGAGAAGGTTGTCACCGAGCTTAAAAAGCTTGCCAAGGGAGCCGACTCAATTTACCTCGCGACGGACCTCGACCGGGAAGGGGAGGCTATCGCTTGGCATCTTCGCGAGGTGATTGGCGGCGACGATTCTCGTTTTAAACGCGTGGTGTTCAATGAAATCACTCGCCCGGCCATCCAGCAGGCCTTTGAGGAGCCGGGCGACCTCGATATGTCGCGAGTTAACGCCCAGCAGGCGAGGCGTTTTTTGGATCGAGTAGTGGGCTACATGCTGTCGCCCTTGCTGTGGTCCAAGGTGGCGCGTGGCCTTTCCGCGGGTCGAGTTCAGTCGGTGGCCGTTCGGCTATTGGTAGAGCGAGAACGTGAGATTCACGCCTTCATTCCTGAGGAGTATTGGGAACTTTTCGCGGATGTGGCCAGCTCAAATGGGGATCCGCTGCGGCTTCAGGTCGTCAAGGAGGCCGGCGAAGAGTTTCGGCCGACCAACGAGGCGACTACGCTGGCGGCGGTGGAGCGTCTCCGCCCCCACGCCTTCGAGATTGCCGAGCGAAACGACAAGCCGACGAAGACGCGTCCGTCTGCACCCTTTATTACGTCGACGCTTCAACAGGCCGCAAGTACCCGTTTGGGTTTCAGCGTAAAGAAGACGATGATGTTGGCGCAGCGGCTCTACGAAGCGGGCCACATCACCTACATGCGGACCGATTCGACGAATTTGTCGTCCGAGGCGGTTGAAGCCTGCCGCGCGCATATCGATCAGGCATATGGGGCTCGATATCTGCCTGACCAGGCTCTTTCCTATTCGAGTCGAGACGGAGCGCAGGAGGCCCACGAAGCGATTCGTCCCTCGGATGTTCATTTGCAGCCCGGTACGATTCCTAGTTTAGAGCGAGACCAAGAACGTCTCTACGATTTGATCTGGAACCGCTTCGTGGCGTGCCAGATGCCGCCTGCCGAATACTTGAGTACGACGATCGTACTTCGCGTGGATGACTTCGAGTTGCGAACCCGTGGCCGTATCTTGGTTTTTGACGGCTATACGAAAGTCGAGAAACCGTCCGGAAAATCAGAGAAGAACCCCCCGTTGCCGGATGTGCAGGTGGGCGATGTGCTCACGATTCAGGACTTTGACCCGATCCAGCATTTTACCAAGCCGCCGCCGCGTTTTAGTGAAGCCAGCTTGGTCAAAGAGCTGGAGAAACGCGGAATCGGACGGCCGTCTACCTACGCATCGATTATTTCGACGATCCAAGATCGAGGTTACGCGAGAGTCGAAAATCGTCGTTTCTATGCAGAAAAGATTGGCGAGATTGTCACAGAGCGGTTGACGGAAAATTTCCAAGACCTGATGGACTACGGGTTTACGGCAGGGTTGGAAGAGGCCCTTGATAAAATCGCCTTGGGAGAGGCCGATTGGAAATCGGTTCTGAAGCTGTTCTACTCCGATTTTCAAAAGAAATTGGATGCCGCGGCTCACGATGAGACTGGAATGCGTAGCAACGCGCCGACCGGTACCGATATCCCTTGCCCGAGTTGCGGTCGACTGCTTCAGATTCGTACAGCTTCGACCGGAGTTTTTTTGGGGTGCTCTGGCTATGCGCTGCCTCCGAAAGAGCGGTGTAAAAGCACGATTAACTTGACGGCCGGAGACGAGGCTGTCAGCGCCGACGCCGATGATCAGGAAGAGAGCGAAGCGCGTCTCTTGCTTGAACGCAGGCGTTGTCCCAAGTGTCAGACGTCAATGGACAGCTATCTGATCGATGAGGGCCGCAAGCTTCACGTTTGTGGAAATAACCCTGACTGTGACGGATTTGTCGTCGAAAAGGGTACTTTCGTCATCAAGGGTTACGACGGCCCTGTTCTGGAATGCGACAAATGCGGTGCGGAGATGCAGCTGAAGTCGGGCCGATTTGGCAAATACTTCGGTTGTACGTCCGAAGCCTGCAAAAACACTCGAAAACTACTCCGGAATGGTCAGCCGGCCCCACCCAAGGTCGACCCGATCCCCATGCCGGATCTTCGCTGCGAAAAGTGCGACGATTTTTTCTTGCTCCGTGACGGAGCGGCTGGGATTTTTCTCGCAGCCAGTCAATTCCCTAAGCATCGTGAGACGCGTGCTCCGTTGGTTCGGGAAATCAGAAGCGTTGCGTCGCAGCTCGACGAAAAGTACAAATTTCTGGCTGAGGCGCCGCTCCAAGATCCGGATGGCAACCCTGCGGCCGTTCGTTTTGCTCGAAAGACCCGAGAGCAATACGTGATGAGCGAGTTGGACGGAAAGGCTACTGGTTGGCGTGCTTTCTTCCGAGAAGACGGATGGGTCGAGGAAGTGCCCGAGAAAAAGGTGGCCCGAAAGAAGAAAGCGGCGAAGAAGAAAGCGGCGAAGAAGAAAGCAGCCAAGAAGAAAGCGAAACGAAAGAAAGCTGCCCGCAAGAAGGCCTCTTCGAAAAAGGGGGCTGCTCAGCGAGCGGCGAGGAAGTCGGCAGCTGCATCGGCGCGCCGTCATGATCCGACGGGCAGTGAATCGGAGTCAGGCGGCCAGACTCAAGCGAGAGGGCGATAGGCGCCTTTTGACTATTTTTGGTCGGTGGCGGCTGGGCTTCAGTCCACAGGGTTCCGATCCTTGGGCTCGCTCTTGAGCAGAGGCCGAAGTTCCCATGGTATATTGAACGTCAAACCCAGTTCCGGGCACCCAAGCCCTGAGAGATTGCCATGAATCGCGCCTTCGATCGCGTGCTTCTTGCTCGCCACTTCGCGCTTTCCGTAGGGGCCGTGGCGGCGTATGTCTTTCGGGCCGAGTTGCACATTGGCTATGTCGCGCTGTGGGTCGTGGGCATCAGCGCCACCCTCAACTTTCTTGCTTACATGGCGCGCTCGCGACCGAGTTTGGCCAAGGCCTGTGAGTTCGCTTCCCCACTGATCGGCTTGGGGGGCTGGACATTCTTGGTGTACTTCACCAACGGCGTGGCGTCTCCCTTCATGGCCGGGCTGTGGTTGGAAATCGTGCTCTCGGCGATGACACTCCAGCCCGCATCGATCGCTCTGATGACGGCCGGTTCTGTCGCTGGGCTCTGGGTCCAACAGTTCTTTCAGCCCGGGTTGGGTTGGCGCCAAGTGGCGCTGGGTATGGTGCTCCAGACAGGCTTTCTGGCTGGAATGGGTTTGGCGACATGGCTCGTGACCCGACGTTGGCTGATGCGTCAGGCAGCCGAAATCCGTGAGCGGGAACGTCTCGTGCTCCGCCTCGACGACATGACCCGAGAACTGGAAGATGAGCGTCTCGTGGCGGCACTTGGCGAAAACGTCGCCCGGCTTGCCCATGGTTTAAAGAACGCGGTTCACAGCCTGCGTGGCTTCGCCCGTCTGATCGAGCCCCGTTTCGAGGAGCGATCCGAAGGGCGATCCGCACTGGAGGGACTTCGCCGGGCCATTGACGACCTTGAGGAATTGGCCCATTTGACGTTGGGCTCGCAACAATCTCCGGCATCCACTCGATTGGCTGAACCCCCTTCTGGTGCGGCGCCTTCAACGGCCGCCGTTCCGAGCGGTCTCATGCCAGTGGTTGCGCGCGCTTTGAACGAACTCGAGTCGGCCCACCCCGATGTCATTTGGGAGGCGCGGAGTGACGGTGTGCAGCCCGATGTGACGATTGCGGAGACCTCCCTCTCCGAGACTCTCGTGATTCTGATGCGAAATGCCGTCGAGGCTATGGGAGGGCAGGGGCGGGCGATCGTTGAGACATGGGTGGCCGACGACGCGTTGCATTTACGGGTGACGGATGAGGGAGTCGGTTTTAACGGGTTGGCAGCCGATGAAATTTTCAAACCAGGCTTTACCACAAAGCCTGGCGGAAGTGGCTACGGTCTTTTCTTGGCCAAACGCATCGTGGAAGAGCACGGGGGTCGTATCGATGCCCGGCCCGGAGAACAGGTGGGGGGCGTGGTTGAGATGGCCCTGCCGCTGAAGCACGAGGCGCGGATGGGTTCCGCTGGATATGAGTTTCGTGAGTCATCGAATCCTGATCGTGGACGACGAGCGGTCGGCCTCTGATTACCTCCGAGTTCTCTTGGAAGAACGCGATTTTGAGGTGCGAACGACGGCTAATGGAATCGAAGCGTTGATCGCGCTCGAGAACCAAAGCTATGACTTGGTCATATCGGACATCCGAATGCCTCAGATGGACGGCCTAGAACTGCTTGAGCATCTGAAGGACCGATGGCCAGAAGTGCCCGCCATCATGTTGACGGCCAATGAATCGGTTGAGGATGTGGTTGGCGCAATTCAGCTGGGAGCGATCAACTATCTGGTGAAGCCGGCTTCCCCAGCGTCGCTTTCCTCGGCAGTGGACAAGGCCTTGGTCAGCCGCCCCTTTCGTGGTGAGGTTTCAGGAGCCGTTCCCGAGCTGATCGGTGCCAGCAAGGCGATCCTCGAAGTTCGTCACAAGGTCGTGATGGCTGCTCGGAGCGACGTGCATATCCTCGTGACCGGCGACACTGGGACGGGCAAAGAACTGGTTTCACGCGCGATTCACAGTCATTCCTCTTTGTCGACGGGGCCGTTTATCGCTCACAACTGTGCACTCGCGCCGACGGAGTTGTTTGAAAGTGAATTTTTCGGACATAGAAAGGGATCGTTTACCGGAGCTGATCGGGACCATGAGGGTTTGCTTAGGCAAGCCGATGGGGGGGTGCTTTTTCTCGACGAGCTTGAGACGATGACGATGCCCCACCAGGCCAAGCTGCTGCGAGTCATCGATGATGGAGAGGTCCGGCCAGTGGGTGCAGAAAAGAGCCAAGTCGTATCGGTGCGCTTCGTGGCTGCCACAAACCGGGATCCCCGGCCGATGATGGCCGATGGGAGCCTGCGGGACGATCTCTACTACCGGCTTCGGGGAATTGAAATCAATCTGCCTACCTTGCGAGAGCGCCGAGAGGATATTCCTCTCCTTGCAGTCCATTTTCTGGGAGACGACGCGCTTGAATTCAGTACGGAAGCGATGGAGGCCCTGACCCGGGCGCCGTGGCCTGGGAACGTTCGTCAGCTTCGGAACATCGTTCAAGGTGCGAAGGCGGCTTCGGGGGGGGCTCGGATTACGCTTACTCATCTCTCTCTTGAGACAATGGATCTTGACGGGGAGGGCGCCGGCGCTCCGCTTGAGACGGCTGCAGCGGCCGTTCCGCTGTCCCGAGGGCTCTCGCTCCGCGAGGTGGAGCGGCGAGCGATCGTTCAGGCTCTCGAGGACTGTTCGGGCAATCGCACCCGAGCCGCGAAGCTGCTGGACATCGATCGGTCAACTCTCCGGCGCAAAATCCAGGAATATGGCCTCGAGGGGTAGAGGGATACGCCTTAGGCCTCTGTGGTCGAGTCTTGGAGAGTGACGATCTTTGAACCCGGCTGGGCTGTGGCGTTTGCCCGGGGAGAGCGAGACGGGTCGTGCCAGTCGAGGAGAGATTCTGCGCGTCTTCGCGTCGCCGGATCGATTCTTCCCGTGGTCCAGTCACGCTGGTTCCCGAGGTGATCGAGGAGAGCACTCCGGACATCCGTTGGGTGAACCCCGGGAACCACGTCCTCGACGGCGCCAGCGGTCTCAGGATCCCAACTGAGGTCTAGGGCCTGATAGACGGGACGAAGCACATTTTTTACGCGTTGAGAATCGCCCACGACGATGACACCTCCAATGTGGGCGGCACCTCGGACGACGCGCTGGCCGACTCCCATGAGCTTGAGTCGGCCCTCGGCATTCACGCTGTACTCACCCGGGCAGTATTCACCCGGTACCTCGCCGATTCGTGCGTCGACGCCTACTTGGCTGAGTCCGGATCGGAGCCACTCCGAGATGGACTGGAAACGTTTTTGAATGGCATCCCGCTCGCCGGAGTCGGGCATGGCCCATGAAAAAGCGAGGCATTGGGGATGAAAGAGCGCAGCGTGTCCCCCCGCCAAGCGCAGCACTGCAGCGGAACCGCAAGCTTGCCCGGCTTGCCGCGCGCGGACGAAGCCAGGTCGCCGCGCATCAAGAAGAGAAAAAAGAACGATGTCATCAGGGACGTAAAGCCGGATGGTTTCCGGACAATCCCCCTCGGCGACTTGTCGAAGCAGAGCGTGGGTCACGGCCGTGTCGAAAATAGGACGTCCCGGAAAGCTCTCTGTCACGACCCGAATCGGAGCACCGTTGGCTGGGCCGCTTACCATTCCCCGATATTCTCCATGGACTTCCAGGGCTCTTGAACGGGAAGGGCTCCCCCTTTTTGCAACAATTCGATCGAGATCCCATCCGGTGAACGGACGAAAGCCATGTGGCCGTCTCGCGGAGGACGGTTGATCGAGATGCCCGCGTTCTGGAGGCGTTGGCATATCGCGTAAATGTCGTCGACTTCATACGCGAGGTGCCCGAAGTTTCGCCCACCGGGGTACAGCTCGGGATCCCAATTGTGAGTGAGCTCGACCTGAGCCTCCGGATTGCCCGGTGCCCCGAGGAAAACCAAGGTAAACCGTCCGGCCTCAACGTCGACGCGTCGCTGCTCGACGAGGCCGAGATGTTGGCAATAGAACTCTAGGGAGGTTTCTAAGTCGGAAACGCGAACCATCGTATGGAGATAACGCATGGGAAGAGTGTCGTAGACCCGAGCGCCGGCGGCCAGCCGTCCGGAACCCCAACCAACGGGCCCGAGATTTTTGAAGTTCTGAGTGTGTGTGGGGGTTGGCCTCGAGGCCGGTTCGGGTATTGTCCCCCAAGGATCGGGGCGTGGGGGCGTGCCGACGTCGCCCGACCCGGCGATTTGGAGCCTGGGATTGCCGCTATTGGGGGAACTTCGCCCGAGCGACGTGTTCGACATTGCCATTGCGGCCATGTTGATCTGGTTTGGTATTGCGTGGCTGCGGACCTCTCGTGCTCGCTTGGCCTTGATTGGTTTGGCCTCGATTGCCGGCTTGTTCGGCCTCGCTCACGCGCTGAATCTAGAACTCACCACTCGGCTTTTGCAGGGCTTTTTCGCGGCCGTCGCCGTCATGTTGGTGGTCGTCTTCCAGGATGACCTGCGCCGGATGTTTGAGGTGATTGCGGTTCGGGCCCTCCGTCGCGAGGCACCTCGGCCCCCCCCGGAAGTCGAGCGGGCACTGGTTCGAACGATTTTTCGATTGGCTGCGGGTCAAGTGGGCGCGTTGATGGTTTTGCCCGGCAGGGAGCCCCTTGAGCGGCATCTCGATGGGGGTGTCTATCTGGATGGACGCCTCAGTGAGCCTCTACTCATCAGCCTCTTTGATCCCGCTACCCCGGGGCACGATGGGGCGGTCGTTTTAAGGGCCAACCAAGTTTCACGCTTCGGTGTCCATCTGCCGCTCTCGACAGATTGGGATCAACTCACCGGAATGGGGACTCGGCACGCGGCGGCCCTGGGTTTATCCGAGCGAACCGATGCCCTGTGTCTGGTGGTCAGTGAAGAGAGGGGCACGGTTTCTCTCGCTCAAGGAGGAAGGCTGAGACCGGTTGAGGGGCCGGAGAAACTGGCCGCCGCGCTGGACGATTTCGTGTCTCGCTCACGGGCGGGGGCGCGTCCGCAGGACCTCGGGGAGTGGTGGGCCCGCTTGCGGGGGCGCTGGCGTGAAGCGCTGATGGCTGTAGCTGTCGCCTTCGGGCTGTGGGCATTGACGGTGCCCGGTGCGACGCTGGAAACCTTTGATTGGACGGTGCCTGTGGTCGTTGAAAACCTGCCCGAACCCTACGCCCTTGTCAGTGTGGAGCCCCACGAAGTCACCGTACGCTTTCAGGGTCGTCGGCGAGATCGCTTTCTCGCTCGAAGTGGAGACCTCGTCATCCGAGTCGACGCCCTGTTGGTGAAGCTAGGGCGGAGAACCTTCAGTGTGTCCTTAGACGATATCGAGGGACCGGAGGGGTTGCGGGCGGTTTCCGTATCGCCGGCGAAGGTGCGTTTGAGTGTTCGGGGCCCTTAGGCGCCGAGACGGACCCGCTTCACCCAGTCGATCGAAAGGGTCAGGGCTTTCGCCGATCCATCCCCCGTAGAGCGAACCAGGTTAATCCGAGCAAGATCAATCCCACGATGCTGGCGGCCTCATTCATGCTCTTCCCCCGGTTGACGATTACGGAATAAAAGCAGGATGAGAGGTCGCACTCTGTGACTTTGGTCACACATCAGACAGATTCATTCAACAAGTCCAACGTTGCCGAATTGATTGAGGTGGTGGATGGTGACGGGGAAGAGCGGGTCCGCGAAATCAAGGGTCCGCTCCCTCGTGGAGGCGCTGGGGAAAATGCGAAGGGAAGAAACTCGGCTCGGCTGGATCGGAGTGATCCGGCTGCTGCCTCGTAGCGCCCTGTCCGCGGCGATCGGACGCGTTGCGGCGGTTCGAATCCCCCGGAAATTGCGCCCGTTCCTCTGGCGGGGGTTTGCCGCAGCAGTAGGGGCCGACCTTTCTGAGGCGCGAGACCCTCTGGAAACCTTTGAATGCTTGCAGGCCTTTTTTACTCGTGCGCTCCGTCCGGGGGCTCGGCCAGTTTCTCCCCGGGTGGACGCGCTGGTGGCGCCATGTGACGGAGCCTGGGGGGAATCGGGGAAAGTTAAATTGGGTCGACTGGTTCAAGTGAAGGGCCGAACCTATTCGCTGGCCGATCTGCTCGATGACCCAGATCGAGCCAAGCATTTCGAAGGGGGCTTTTTTGCCACGTTCTACTTGGCCCCTCGGGACTATCATCGCTTTCATGCGCCCTGCGATGCTCGAGTCCAGAAGGCGACCCATGTGCCGGGGCAGTTATGGCCGGTCAATCGGATCGGCTTGGAGGGCATCCCGGATCTTTTTGTCCGTAACGAACGGATTTGTGCCCACATGCAAATGGGCGATCGGTTGAGCAACGAATCGACGGATCTCGTCATGGTGGCCGTCGGGGCGACACTGGTTGGCAAGATTCGTCTGACCTTTGATGAATTGGCTTCGCGTCGTCCAGGGGCAGAAAAGACGACCCACAGCTACCCGCATGGCATTCCGCTTAGACGGGGGGAAGAGTGGGGGCGATTCGAATTCGGTTCGACCATCGTTTTGATCGTTGGTCCAGGCCGAGCTTCCTTGACTGAACAGCCTCCGGGGACACCCCTGCGACTCGGAGAGGCGATCGGTTCCCTCTTCTGAAGTGGCTATGGGTACCGTGAAAGGGGTCCGCCCCGAGTGCTCGGGCTGCAGTCGACCGGGAGGGAACTGACTTGGGGGGGCGTCAAAAATGACCCGCCACGCAACGAACGGACGCATCGTCGCGTTGGGGTGGCTGTTGCTGGGAGTTCTGATCGGCGGTCCGCTCGCCTGGGTCTCCTGCGGCAGCGGGCCACCTAAGGAGCCGGAGGACCTTTGCAGTATTTTTCGAGAGAAGCGAGATTGGCACCGGAGTGCTGAGCGAAGTTACGAGAAATGGGGTGTTCCCCCCGCCGTTCAGCTGGCGATTATTCATCAAGAGTCAAGCTTTCGTTCCAATGCGCGTCCGCCCAGAGAGCAAATCCTTTGGATTTTTCCGGGGCCGCGGCCCTCAAGTGCGTATGGGTACGGCCAGGTGATCGATGAGACATGGGGGGACTATAAAAATAGTGTCGATCGGGCCAGTGCGTCGAGGCGGAATTTTTCCGACGTGGCCGATTTTATCGGTTGGTATAGCCATCGAATTCATCTTCGGACGGGCATCGAAAAAGAAGATGCCACGGAACTCTACGCGGCTTATCACGAAGGGCCGGGCGGATATCTCAGAGGAAGTCATCTTTCCAAGGCTTGGCTCGGTCGCGTTGCCATCCGGGTGGGCCGAAGGGCCTCTCGTTATCAACGTCAGTACGAGGGCTGTCGGGAGGAACTGAAGCGTCCTCGATTCTGGGGACTTTTTTAATCGCTGAGGAAGGAGAAGCCCTCTTAGCGCCTTCGGTCGTTGAATTGGTCCTCGATCACCCGTCGCGCGAGGCCGGCCCATGCGCAGAGTCTCGGCCTTGTCTCACGGGGGTCGATCAGGTCGTGGACCCCAAACGACTCGGACCGGGGAAAAGGGCTGCGCCCGGCGGAGAGTTTGTCTTCGAGTTCCTTGCGTTTGCCCTCGGGGTCGTCGGCCTCGGCAATTTCTCGCCGGAACGCTACGGCGACACCCCCCTCAATGGGGAGCGCGCCCGCTTCAGCCGAGGGCCAGGCTAGGACTTCGCCTCGAGGTCCAAAGTGCGCCGCTGCGGCGACGCCGTAGGTCTTGCGGATCAAAACCGAGGCCCAGGGAACCCGGCTGCGCACAGTCGCACAGATCGCCTCGACACCGTATCGAATGGTGCCGGCGGCCTCGGCTTCCGACCCAATCATGAAACCCGGTTCGTCCACTAAGGCCACGATAGGCAGATGGAAGGTGTCGCAGAGCTCGATGAACCGCCGCGCTTTCTGGGCACCTGCAGCGGTCATGGATCCCCCATAGAACATGGGATCGTTGGCCCAGAGCCCGACGGGCCAGCCGTCGAGGCGGGCGAATCCCGTAATTTGGGAGCGGCCATATCCGGCTCCCATTTCAAAAAAGGAGCCTTCATCAACAACGGCTTCGACGATTTTGCGCATCTTATAGACCCGCCTGCGCTCTCGGGGGACGATTTCAAGAAGCCTTTCTTCTCTTCGGTTCGGGTCGTCCTGGCTGAGATGACGGGGAGGTAATTCGGAGACACTGCGAGGCAGGTAACCCAGAAACCGCCGGACGATTTCCATCACCTCCGCCTCGTTTTGGGCAATGATATCCACAACACCACTCTTGGCGTGAACCTGCGCTCCGCCGAGTTCCTCCTTGGTTTTCTTTTCTCCTAAAGCCCTCTCCACGACGGCGGGTCCCGCGACCAAGACCTGGGAAGTGTCGCGGGTCATAATGGCGAGATGGGAGGCGGCGAGACGGGCGGCGGGAAGGCCAGCAACGGCTCCCATGGCGGCTGAGACGACCGGGACGGTTTGCAGTACTTCGGCAATCGAGTGAAAACGAGAGGGCGTAAAGACGGGGTCGCCGGTTGGTCGTGCGGGCCGATTTGCCTTGCCCCCGGTCCCGGTCACGCTGCCGCCGCCGCCTTCGAGAAACCGAATCAGCGGGATGCGATACCGGAGGGCCAGTTCTTCGGCGTAGACGCTCTTGCGAAGTCCGGCCGCGGTGGGCGAACCGCCGCGCTGGGTGAAATCTTCGCCCCCGCAGGCCACCGGGCGACCGTCGATGGATGCGAGCCCGAGCACGTAGTTGCCCGGAGTGAAACGGGCGGGTTCCCCGGCTTCGCCGGGTTCCGCATGTCCGGCGATGGGACCCTCTTCTCGGAAAGTCCCTGGGTCGACGAGGGCGGCGAGGCGTTCGCGGATCGTCATTCGGCCGCGGGCGTGCTGGCGGGCCACCGCTTCCTCTCCACCGTGTTGAAGGGCGAGACTTCGCCGGCGTTCGATTTCTTCTGTTTCTTCCTTCCAACTCATTTCTGTCGGCTCTCCTCGGCCCCGTTTTAGAAGTATTGGACTTCGCAGTGGAGCGTTTCCAGATCGACTAAGCCCACTCGGTTGTATCCTGGAAGCATCCCTGCACATTCCCCGGGATTGAAGATGAGAGTGCCATCAAATTGCTCAAATCGGAACAAGTGAGTGTGTCCGTGTAGCGCCAGAGCGGGTGTCTCTCCGAGACATTCCGAAAGATCTCGTGGGTCGTGGACAACGGTGATTTTTCGGCCATGCCAAATGAGCTCAAGAGGGCCTTCGACAATTTGCATGGCGTGGTTTCGAGCCGCACTCTGAAGTGATTCTTGCTCGAGGTCGTTGTTGCCCCAAACGCCATAGACCGGCGCTTTGAGGGAGCCAAAAATATCCAGAACCTTGGCTTGAGTAATGTCGCCGGTGTGGACCACTCGATCGACTTTGGCCTGCTCGAAAATCTCAACAATCCTGCGCACGCTCTTGAGATTGTTGTGAGTGTCTCCGACGACACCGATCCGCATGACGGCTCCCCGGCCTTGAAGTCCACCCGGCCATGGCCTTGGTAGCGAACGGATGAACGACCCTAACCCGCACCGGAAGATTATCATGTCATCGCCGGTTGTCTT
Source organism: Myxococcota bacterium (assembly GCA_029268645.1). Lineage (GTDB taxonomy): Bacteria > Myxococcota_A > UBA9160 > UBA9160 > UBA4427 > TMED88. Next base: position 5,421 of record JAQWNI010000094.1, on the reverse strand, counting down.
TGGGCCCGTGGGTCGATGGAGATGGCCTCGATTGTCCTACTGTCTACGCTTCGTCACCTTAGACCGCAGAGGAGAGAAGATGGATCTCGAGACCCTCAGGGTTGGGATGGACGATTACGGCGTCATGACATTGACTCTGAATCGCCCGGATCGCTTGAATGCCTTCACGACTCGAATGGGCCGTGAACTGATCGATGTTTTCGATCGCGCCGATCGAGATGATGCCGTGAGGGTGGTGGTGGTGACGGGGGCGGGTCGCGGCTTTTGTGCCGGTGCCGACTTGGCCTCCGGCGGCAGTACCTTTGATGCCCGAGACGCAGAAGGTCGTCAGACCGCTGTGGCCCGGGATGAGGGGGGCTTGGTTTCGTTGAGGATCTTTGATTCCAAGAAGCCCGTGATCGCGGCGATCAATGGCCCGGCTGTGGGGGTGGGGATCACGCACACCCTGCCGATGGACATACGGTTGGCTAGCCAGCAATCCAAGTTTGGATTCGTTTTCGCTCGTCGCGGGATCGCGCCAGAGGCGGCCAGTGGTTGGTTTCTACCGAGAATCGTGGGCATCAGCCAGGCGATGGAGTGGGTGGCCACGGGCCGGGTTTTTGGCCCCGAGGAAGCTCTGGAGGGAGGTCTCGTGAGCGAGGTGCTCGCCCCGGAGGCTCTGCTCCCCAGGGCGTACGAATTGGCGAGGGAAATTGCGGAAAATACGAGTCCGGTCTCGGTCGCTCTCTCACGCCAGATTATGTGGAAGATGCTCGGGGCTGATCATCCTATGGAGGCCCACCGGATCGATTCCCGAGCGGTCGCCTACATGGGCTCAAGTGCTGACGGTCGAGAGGGTGTGATGAGTTTTCTGGAGAAAAGGCCCCCGAAGTTCGAACTATCGGTCGATCAGGATATGCCTGACTTCTACCCGTTCTGGGAGCCTCGCCGTTTCGATTGAGCGAAGTTGACGGGTCACGGTATGATTGCCGGCGTGTTTGCCGTAGTGACCTGTTTGATTCTCCTCGCCGCGCTGGTGAGAAGAGGGTGGTGGGGATACCCGCCCTCGGAGGGGGATGTTCTGGGTCGGGGGGAGTCAGCCTTGGTCAATGCGGCAGGGGAAACTCTGTTCCCTGGCCATCCAGGTTTGGCCATCGATGGGAAGCAGGCGGAGCTGGCTCACTATGCTGAGAGCTACCTCCAAGCACTGGGCCCCGCTCAGCGCCGATTGATTCGGGCGATGTTTATTCTTTTTGAGCAGGGGCCGCTCCTGTTCCCCGCGCCCGGGCTCGGTGGTTTTCGGCGTTTTTCTTCACTGAGTCCGGAGCAACGTCTCGCCTACTTTGAGAGCTGGTCGGGGAGCCGCATGGTTCTTCGAAGAATGGCTTTCAGCGCCCTGAAGGCCGTCTTGATTCTCGGCTACTTCGGTCATGATGAGAATCTCAGAGCGCTGGGGCTTGATCCGTGGAACATCGAGCCAGTGATTTGCGAAGCGGATCTGCTGTATCCGCCCATCGGTCAGTCTCGCAGTGCAATCCGTTGGACTCGTTCTGACCTGAATGCCGAGGTGCCTCGGAAACCGCTTCGTGACTCTTCGAACTCAGGGACGACGCGCCCGTGAGCGAAGCCCATGCCTCGAGTGAAAATCTTCGAGTCTTTGCTGACTACGATCGCGACTTCGTCGAAGAAGCAGACGTGGTCGTCGTGGGGTCCGGCCCGAGCGGTTCCGTGGTCACCCACCAATTGGCCGAGGCGGGGCATCGGGTGATTCTTGTGGAGGAGGGGCCGCCCTTTACACCGTCAGAATTTGTTCAGGACAGCAACCTCACGATGGCCCGAACGCTCCGAGAAGCCGGCCTCAGGAGTCCCATCGGAACCTTTATGCCCATCCTTCAGGCGATTTGCTTGGGCGGCGGCTCTCTCGTGAACTCGGCCATGTGCCTTCGCCCGCCTCCTTTTGTTTTTGAGGACTGGTGCTCCCGCTTCGATTTATCCCAGACGACCCGCGACGACCTCGAGCCGCATTTTGATGCCGTGGCAGACTTCCTGGGAATTACTCCGACGCCCGATGACGTGCAGGGGCCGAGGAACTTGCTCTTCCGAGACGGTTGTCGCGAGTTGGGGTACTCCAACGAGCCCTGCGATCGGAATGTTCAGGGATGTCGGGGAAGTGGCGAATGCTTTAGTGGATGCCGTTCGCGGGCCAAACAGAGCATGGATATCACGTATATCCCCGAGGCCATGCAATTCGGGGCACGGGTTTTGACTTCTTTGCAGGTGAATCGTGTTCTGGGGGCGGGGCGCAGGGTTTGGGGAGTCGAAGGTCGAGTCGTTGAGCCCTTTACCGGCGAGCCCGGGGCCCATTTTCGGATCCACGCTCGAGTCGTGGTGCTGGCTGCGGGGTGTATGGCGACGCCAGTTCTCTTGCTCCGCAGCGGTGGGCTGGCGAATGAATCGGGTCAGGTCGGCCGGAATCTTCAGATGCACCCAGGGAGCGTTGTCGCGGGCCGTTACCCGGACTTCGTAGACCCCCTCTTCGGGGGCACCCAAAGCTATCAATCTCTCCAGTTCTTGAAGGAGGGCTTCAAGCTGGAGACGATGTGGTCGCCGCCGGCCTCTCTCGCCGTTCGAACGCCGGGACTGGGCGATGAATTGGTGGATCGGCTTTCCGATTTCAATCGAACTGTGGTTTGGGACGGCATTGCGGGCGCCAATCGATCCCTCGGCCGCGTGAGCGCCCGATTTAATTCCATGGACCCAGTGATTCGTTGGCGCCTTCACCCGGAAGATGCGGGGATTTTGGTTCGTGCGATTCACGAGCTGTGCCGTATTCACTTTGCAGCGGGTGCTGATCGAGTTTTTCCGGGCATTGCGGGATTGCCCGAGCAATTCGATTCCGTCGAAGAAGCCGATATCTTGCGAGACGCATCGGTGGCCCCGGGTGATTTGACCGTGGCCAGCTCCCATCTGTTCTGTACGACCCGGATGCACGGAGATCCGAATCAAGGAGTCGTCGATGAATGGGGGAAGTGTTACGGGCTCGATAACCTCTATATCGCAGATACCGGTATTTTCCCCGCATGCCCTTCGGTGAATCCGATGTTTACGGCCCTGGCCTTGGCTCATCGACAAGCCCAGGCCCTGAAGGATCGGGTCTGAGGGTGAGCGGTCTCCGGGCAGGTGAGGGTGGCAGTGGACCGGGATTGTGGGCACCGCCGGCCCCCGGGAAGCTGATCGGCCCGGGCCACGCGATCGGAGATTTTCTCCAAGCCGATCGGTGGGACGTGCTTGAGAAACGAACTGGATGTTTGCGGGTTTTGGCGAGCTTGCCGTCGGCCGTGATGAACCTGCGGGAGGAATTGTTCGGCGGCTTCGCCCCAACTTATGTCGACTTTGTCGCACTCCACACCTGGTGGGCGGGGCAAACCCCGCGTCCGGGTCATCCCTGGTTGGCCACGCTCAGCCTGCGATGCGAATACTTTGCTCCGATCCGCGGACCCCATGTTGTGATCGAAGGCCGTGTTCTGAGCCGAAGCGGCTCGACCAGCTTCATCGAGGTTCGTTTTGTGCCCGCCGAGGGGGCCGGGAAATCGGAGGCTTTTACCGAAAAGCCGAGGAGCGAAGCCCCTTCGGGGAACGCGCGGTCACCCGGAGACGAACTGCTCGTTTATGCGACGGCCACCTTGAAAGCGCTCTGAGAAGCCGCCCTTCGACTTCACTTCTGAGCCCGCTCGGCCGATAGAGCCTCGGAGAGAAAGACTTTTTCGGGAGGGTTGAGATGCGGATTTGGTTTGCCTTAGGTCTGCTGGTGGCTGTGCTGCTGCCGGCTTGGGCCGCGGCGGAGGACAACGGACCGCGAGCTTTTACCAATCGCCAGGCCTGCCGGCGGATGACGAAGCAGATCAACCATTTCGAGAAGACAGTGCTCGTGATGGCGAAAGATCGAGGGAATGATATGTGGGAGCAGGCGACGGAGAATCAAATCAGTCGTCTGAAACACCAGAGGGCCGATAAGTGCCCCGAATATCATAAACAGCGCACTGTTTTGGCTCGTGCCAAAGAACAGGCCGATCAGATGAAACAAATGATGGCCGCGGCCGCAAAGGGGGCTGCTAAGTACTTCTCCGGGGGGGCTTTCTAGCTCGCTCCCTCGATCGATTTTGGAACCACCTCCTTTTAGGTAGCCTCTCAAGGAAGGAGGCTACGGCCTCACTTCCTGTATTTTCGAGAGGGCCGTTGATTTGAAACGAGGGTGCCCGCTTCAACGTTTCCAGAGACGGGTCGGCGTCCGCCAAGTCGCCGTCGACCTCATCAGTCGCCCGTTCAATTTCCGAAGTACGGCACTTGCGCTGGTGCTGTTCTCGACAGCGTGGCTCGTTCCCCCTGCTCTAGGCCTCGATCACGGCGCCGATGGCGATTTCGAAAAGCGCACCTCCTCACATTTCGTTCTCTATCAAGATGTCGATATTGATCAAACCAGTGGACTTCGCGGGTCGAGGCGCTTTGAGCAAGATGTCCTCGCGGTTCTCGAATCGGCCTACCGTTCGGCAGACCAGAAGCTGGGCTTACGTCCGGACGGTCCGCTGACGGTCATCGTGTATGACCCGGCGGTTTTTGATCAGACTTTTTCGGGTCAATTTCGGTTTCCGGTGGCGGGGTTTTACGGCGGTCGGGTCCATATCCGGGGCGATACGGTTGTGACCGATCGTCTCGCCGCTGTGCTGCATCACGAGTACGTGCATGCGGCGTTCGATGAGGAAAATGGACGTCATGTTCTCCCTGCTTGGTTGAACGAGGGCGTTGCGGAGTGGTTCGAAGCGCGATCGCTCGGGGTGCGAGGGCTGCCGGGCCGTCAGAGGCGGCGGCTGGAGGCCGCGGCAGACCAGGGACTGCTCTACGAATTGGCGGATCTTTCGTCTCCGAGTTTTGGCCACCTTGGCCCCGAGGGTGCCTCTCTGGCCTATCTCCAGTCGTGGTCGTTTATTGACAAATTGGTGCGACTTCGTGGCGAGCGGGGACTTCGAGAGTGGCTCAGTGACATCGTGCGTAGGGGGGATGTCGATCGCGCGACCCGGCGCGTTTACCGGGATCGGATCGGCGTACTCCACGCGGACCATCTGGCTGCGCTCGCGGCGGGCCGGTAGGCAGAGAGTCCGCTAGTTTGCCCGCCGTGAAGGATTGGGGCATCCGGGTCACAGTGGTTGGCTGTGTCGCACTCCTCCTGGGAGTGGGGGGAGGCGTGCGCGCGTCAGAGGTGGATGGATCACCGGCGTTGCGCCGAGAGTTTGATGAGGCCAGCGACTTGGCCCCGATCGGCGTTCTCCTCGACCGAGCTCATCAGAAGGGCGAGTGGACCTTTCTCTATCGCTACACTCAGGTGAACAGGAAGGGCTTGCAGGAAGGCGATCAGCCGGTTTCGAATCAGCAGGTGGCCGCACGTTA